>NZ_JBICXE010000019.1:0-163644 GCF_043200155.1 Streptomyces sp. NPDC048473 | reverse complement strand
TGCTCTCCCAGGCCCCTTACCGCACAACGGACATGACGCCACGTCACTCACGAGACCGGCGAACCGGACCAATCCCAATCACGCAATGCCCCTGGGGACGAACTACCCGAGGGTTTCGTCCACGATCCCGAAGGTGTCGAAATCCATTTCGGCCAGGGCGTCTTCGGTCCATATTTGACCAACTCGCCTGCGCCGTCGGCCCTGACGCGACCCTCACCCGCCTGCACGACCGGCACGGGAGGCTCAGGTCCGAGACCGTAAACGGACGCACACTGACTTACGGCTATGACACGTTGGGGCGACGGATCTCCCGAACAACCCCATCCGGCGTGACAAGCACGTTGGACTACGATGCCGCCGGGCGATGCAGCAGCCTCAGCAGTTCCGGCCGAACCGTTGCGTTCACACGGAACGCCGCCGGACAGGAGAGCGCCCGGCACATCGGGCAATCGATCAGCCTCACCCACGAATTCGACACGGCGGGCCGTCTCGCCAGCGAGCAGGTATGGGCCCAAGGACAGAGCCTGAAGCACCGCGCCTACACCTACCGCGCAGACGGCAACCTCATCGGAATCCACGACAGCGATTCCGGAGCCCGCCACTTCGAGCTGGACGCCGTCGGCCGGGTAACCGCGGTCGACGGCACGCACTGGACCGAGACCTACGCTTATGACCAAGCGGGCAACCAGACACAGGCAGCGTGGCCTGTAGGTCACCCCGGTCACGAGACCACGGGCGAACGTACCTACACAGGCACACGGCTCACCCGCGCCGGCCGCGTCCGCTACGAGCACGACGCCCAGGGTCGCATTGTCCTCCGTCAGAAGACCCGCCTCTCCCGCGCACCGGAAACCTGGCGCTATACCTGGGACTCCGAGGATCGACTCACTCAGTCACCACTCCTGACGGAGCGCACTGGCGCTATCTCTACGACCCTCTCGGCCGCCGCATGGCCAAGCAACGCCTGCAAGCCCAAGGCGACGCAGTGACAGAGGAAGTCTCATTCACCTGGGACGGAACCACTCTGTGCGAACAGATAACCTCCGCCGAAGCTCTGGCCAACCCGGTTGCCCTCACTTGGGACCACGACGGGCTCCGCCCCCTCACCCAGACGGAACGCATCCTCTCGGCCAGCGCCCTGCAAGACACCGTCGACGAGCGATTCTTCGCCGTAGTCACCGACCTCATCGGCACCCCGACCGAGCTCATCGACGAGTCGGGCAGTCTTGCCTGGTATACCCGCAGCACCTTGTGGGGCACTACCACCTGGTCCGCCACCAGCATCGCCTACACACCGCTTCGCTTCCCCGGCCAGTACTTCGATCCGGAAACCGGCCTCCACTACAACTTTCACCGCCACTACGACCCGGAAACCGCCCGATACCTCTCTGTCGACCCACTGGGTATCGCACCGTCACCCAACTCGGATGCCTACGTCGTAAATCCTCACACAGGGGCAGATCCTTTTGGGCTTTCCCCCTGCCCTGAAGTCAACCCGAGAAAGTTGGATTACCTGTTCAATAGGGATGTGAAGCCGGATCCTCACAACACGCCGAGGGCGATACAAAATGCTAATCAACTCAAGAGTGTAGGATTCCATGACACTCCGGCCTCTCGTCAATTCCTGACCGAACACTTGGAGGAAGCAACCGGCAATGGATTCTCAGAACATTTCACCAACGAATGGGGGAATTTCGGGAAAACGAAATCCGTCCTATACGGCCCACATGGAATGCTCGGCGTGGAGAGCACCTGGCAGATCATGCCAGACGGCGGGTACAGGCTATCGACGGTAATATTTCGCAGCTGAGGGACCCGTCGACCGCTTGCAGTTCGAGCAGGAAGTTACACGCGAAATCCAGGAGGAAATTCCTTGCCATCTGAATTCGTCACACCTGACCCCCAGGAAGTCGTCAACGCGCTGGGAGTCGAGCCAGAGATCACTGGGGAGACTCAGAGGACCGTAAATCTCGTCGACGTCACAGGCGAAGACTTGGCATTCTCGTACGACGCGGTCGGACAGTCGGTGGCCGTACGCTGGTGCGCGCCATCCGGCAAGGTCATGTTGAATCTGTTCAGAGAAGGTGCGATTCTACTCCGCGTCCAGGAGGGAGATGGCGGGACTCAACTCATCGTGGAATTCGAAACTAGAGACACCGCAGGAGAGCTCAGATTGCAGGTATTTCCAGAAGTATCTATCACCGAAACATCACTCTTCTCGTGAGTCGCTCGTGAAGAAAATAGGGTTTCCTCTCCGCACTCAAGTCAGGGCGGCTCCACTCTCTTCTGAAGCTCGCCGTTCCTTGACCACTGCGAATCAGCAGAAAAGTCCCAGGGGCTGTCCTGTGATCCTGCCCGAGTAACCCGGCGTTGATTGGATCGTGGAGTTCAACGTGGGCATCCCCGATGAACATCTTTGCAGTTTAGGGGAGTTGGCCGCGTCGCGTCACGTGTCAGCTGACGTGGCCCTGCGGACCCCAGGTCGGCGTCGGGCTCCGACCACCAAGGCCATTTGTGGATGCACCTTGGGATGCGTCAAACGGCGCCCCTCCCGTCACAGTGCCGCGACGCAGTCCGGTTGGAATGTTCTTTCTGGCATGGGGCGGTGCGCCTGACCGCCCGCTCGCGAACAGCTTGATTTCCCGGGCCAGTTCATTGACGTGGCCGAACTCGATGGAGGGCAGTCTGCTGGCCTATCCGCATCCCGCGCCCGGCGTTCCCGTCATGCCGACGTATGGTCGGTGCTGGCCCCTGGACCGGGTGGACGACGGCTACACCGTCACCGACCCGGAAACCGGCCGGGTCCGGCACTTCGTCGACCATGCGGGCGGGGAGCTGGCACTCCTGGCCCAGATCGACGACCGCAACGGCCGCTGGATCACCTTCGAGTACGACGACACGGGTGCTCCGACGTCGATCGTGCACCACGGCGGCTACCACCTGAAACTCACCACGAACGAGGGCAGGATCACCGCCCTGCACCTGGCGGGCGCCGCACCGGACGGCACCGACCAGGAGATCCTCCGCTACGGCCACACCGACGGCCACCTCACCGAAGTCACCAACTCCTCAGGCAAGCCCTTGCACTTCGGCTGCGATGAGCTGGGCCGCATCACGTCCTGGACGGACACCAACGGCAGCCGGTACGAGTACGTCTACGACGAGCACGACCGCTGCGTGTACCAGACAGGCACCAACGGCCACCTCGAAGCCCGCTTCACCTGGGACGACACCGACCCCGACACCGGCCTGCACATGACGTCCATGACCGACGGCTTGGGCCACACAAAGCGCTACGCGGTCAACGACCGCTCCCAGGTCGTCGCCGAGATTGACGCCTTGGGTGCGGTCACCCGCTTCGAGCACGACCGCTACCACCGACTGCTGTCACGCACGGACCCGCTGGGCCACGTCATCCGCTCCACCTATGACGAGCACGGTCGCAGGACGGTGGTGGAGCGCCCGGACGGACGGCAGACGCGAACCGAGTACAACGAACTCGGGCTCCCGATACGCATCATCGGCACAGACGGCAATGTCACGCGCCAGACCTTCGACGAGCGCGGCAACCGCACGTCGGTAACGGAATCATCTGGCGCGACCACCGCGTTCACCTACGACGACACAGGCACGCTCACCTCCGTCACGGATCCACTCGGGCACACCTCGACGGTCGCCTCCGACAGGGCCGACCTCCCCCTCAGCATCACCGATCCGCTGGGGGCGGTCACACGGTACGAGCGCGACGCATTCGGCCGACCCGTATCCACCACCGATCCGTTGAGCGCCGTTACGCGGCTGGAGTGGACAGCCGAAGGCAAGCTCGCCCGCCGTATCGAGCCCGACGGCAGCACACAGGTGTGGACGTACGACGGCGAAGGCAACTGCCTTTCCCACAAGGACGCCATGGGCGGAGCGACCCGCTTCGAGTACGCGGTCTTCGACCTGCTGACGGCCCGCACGGGCCCGGACGGCGTGTGCGGTACGAGTTCACCCACGATACGAATCTCTGCCTGACGGAGGTGACCAACCCGCAGGCGCTGGCGTGGACGTACACGTACGACCCGGCAGACCGCCTGGTCGCAGAGACTGACTTCGACGACCGGACGCTGACCTACGTGTACGACGCGGCCGGGCGCCTGACGTCCCGTACGAACACCCTGGCCCAGACCGTCACGTACGAGCACAACGCACTCGGCCAGGTCGTTCGCAAGGACGCGGCGGGCGCGGTCACGGCGTTTGAATACGACATCTTCGACGAGCTGGCGGCGGCCACCGGCCCGGACGGGACGCTGGTACGGCTACGGGACCGCTTCGGCCGCCTCAAGTCCGATACGGTGAACGGCCGTACGCTCTCCTTCACCCACGACGCACTGGGCAGGCGAACGGGCCGGACGACCCCGGGTGGGGCGGCGAGCAGCTGGTCGTACGACGCGGCGGGCCGCCGGGCCTCACTGACGGCCTCCGGCCGGACACTCACTTTCACGCACGACGCGCTCGGCCGCGAAACATCCCGTACGGTGGGTGGCTTCGCGTCTCTGACCTCCTCGTTCGACGTGATGGGTCGCCTCACGGCCCAAGAGATCACCGCGGGTGGAGGCCGTCGTCTCCAGCACCGCGCGTACGCCTACCGTCCCGACGGCAACCTCGTCGGCGTCGCCGACGCGCTCTGCGGCACCCGCCGCTTCGACCTGGACGCGGCAGGCCGCGTGACGGCCGTACACGCGACCGGGTGGACGGAGCGGTACGCCTACGACGAGGCCGGCAACCAGGCGGAGGCTTCCTGGCCGCCCACCCACCCGTCACACGAGTCGACCGGCCCCCGCACGTACACGGGCACGGGCATCACGCGCGCGGGCTCCGTCCGCTACGAGCACGACGCCCAAGGCCGTACCGTCCTGCGCCAGAAGACCCGCCTCTCGCGAAAGCCGGAAACCTGGCGCTACGCGTGGGACTCCGAGGACCGCCTGGCGTCGGTGGCGACGCCGGACGGCACGGTCTGGCGGTACGCATACGATCCTCTGGGCCGCCGAATATCCAAACAATCCCCCTTGGAGACAGTCCACTTCACCTGGGACGGCGCGACCCTCTGCGAGCAGACGACAGAGGACACGACCCTCACCTGGGACTACGCCGGCTTGCGCCCCCTGACCCAGACGGAACGCCGCCACGGCTCCACCGACGACCGCTTCTTCGCCATCGTCACGGACCTGATCGGCACCCCGACGGAACTCGTCGACGAATCGGGCGCCTTGGCCTGGCGCACGCGCACCACCCCCTGGGGCACCACCACCTGGACCCGCGACGCCACGGCGTACACCCCGCTCCGTTTCCCGGGCCAGTACTTCGACCGCGAATCGGAACTCCACTACAACTTCTTCCGCTACTACGACCCAGAGTTGGCCCGCTACCTCACCCCGGACCCCTTGGGCCTGACCCCAGCCGACAACCCGGTCACGTACGTCCACAACCCACACACGTGGAGTGACCCGCTCGGGCTCGGTCCCTGTCCGCCCCGGATCCAGGGTGGAGGCTGGGACCTCAGTGGGGATGCGAACCCGCTGAGCATCATTCCGAAGGACGCCGTTCAGGAACCTTGGAAGCCGATCCCGGGTGGTGTCGAGCACGGGCGAACAGCGACCTGAGCCGGCTGCTGCACCTGACGATCTACCTCACCGACATCGAGGACCGCGGCATCTTCGACGAGGTCTACGCCGAGGTCGTACCACGGCCTTATCCGGCGCGGTGTTGCGTCGCAGTCGCCGCACTCGCCATCGAGGGAATGCGCGTAGAAGTGACCGCTCTCGCCGCCCAGGCGCACGGGGCCGCAGCCGCTTACGAGGACAGTTCTGCCTCGGCGACATCGCCGACGCGAGAGTGCACAAGCTCTCCGGTGGCCAAGCCCGCCACGTCGCAGCCGGCCGCGCCCTGATGTATCTGCCCGAGGAGTTCTTGCTCGACGAACCGACGGCCGGCGTCCCAGTGCGGCCTCGCGCTGAGAAGGAAGGAGAGTAATTGCCACATGTAGGCGGAGCCCGCACCTGGGAATCGGATGCTCTGGCAACAGTGGCCGCCGCAACCGCAACAGATCCGCCCTGGCTGCAACGTCAAGCAGCTATCAACAACGCGCGCGACCAAGACAAGTGACCACCCGAACGTGAATAGCCACCTTCAGAATGTGGAACAGCAGCCGCTGTCCCGGCGTCGGTCAGCCATCACCAATCGCCGATCTCCTCGACCACGCCTCAGGCCATACAAGTCGGCTGCTACGAAGCGCGGGGGCAGCTCACTGCTCAGATCTTGATCACGGTGGCGCGTGTGCCGCACAGTGTGGCGATGTCCTCCGGGTCGGAGGTGAGGATTGTGATGGGGCCGGGTGCGGCGAGGGCGGTGGCGCTGAGCATGGCGTCGATGGCGTACTTGTGCCCGTGTAGTCCGGCATCGGCGAGTAGTGTGCCGGCGTGGCGGGCGATCGGCTCGGTGACCGGCTCGACCACGAGGCGGGACAGTGTCCATTCCAGGGCCGGGCGGTTAATCCGGGGGTGGACCACCTCGACGAGGGTGGCCGCGGACGTGATCACCCGCAGGTCGTCGGTGCGGGCCAGGGCCAGCCACGCGGTGACCGTGCGGTCACGCAGCACGGCCTTGGCCAGCCCTTCGCTGTCCAGGACGAGGGTGCCGCCCGGCGCTGGGGCGGGGGAGCGGGTCACGCGGCGTTCGCCCCGCCCTGTGCCTGTGCCTGGTGGAGTTGATCGCGCAGAGCCTGGATCTCCTCATCGGTGATGGCGCCATGTTCGGCCTCGGCGACGTTGATGAGTTCGTTGAGGTTGTCGCGTTCGATCTGGCGGGCGACGGCGGCGGCGACGTAGGCGGACAGGCCGGAAGGGCCGCCGCGAGCGCGGGCGGCTTCCGCGATGTCACGGGGCATCGTGATCGAGTACTTCCCGGTAGTCTCACTCATGCTACCTATCCTACCTCTCATCCCACTTCTGGGTGTGTGCCACGTGGGCGCCCTCGAGCTCGGCACCCAGTTTCACTGGCTCGAGAGGCGCTCGCGGTGCCCAGCGCCGGCCGACCACACTGGCGGCCGAGGGCCGACATGACGCGGGAGCGCCGCGAGGGCGCCCGTAGCGCCCACTCTGTACGTAATGCACGGTCGAACCCCGTATTTTCATTTCGAAGGACCAACGGGGCCAGGCGTAATCGAGAAGATCAACGAATGCGGCCGACGGTACGGAATCGAGCCCGTGATCGACGTGAAACCATTGGAGTGAAGTAATGTATGAATTTCACGGTTGGTTCGGGGTCGCTGAATCTACCGAAGAGTCGGACGCCGGTAGTCTCGACTCCGGTATCGCCGAGCTGAGGGCGAGGATCACCGAAATCAATTGGGCAACTGGCGAAGTGGAATTGAAAGTCCACAATGGCGAGTTTTTCGTCCTCGCCAATGGCCTGATGAACCGGCGCCGCGACGAAGCCACGGACCTGGACGATCTTCTGCATCACATCGCGATTCGTTTCCCCGGCTCATGGGGGCTCCTTTATGAGCGATCTTCCGATATGGACGTACCGCCGGGCCAAGGGGCGTTCCGTGTTCGCGTGATGGCCAGGGGCGAGATCAGCGTGCGCTTGGATCCCTTCCTCTCCCCGGTCCGGCCAATCATCGAAGACTGAACTCGCATTGGTGCCGGCATCGAAGGGATCGGGTGTGCGATGCCCTACCGCGTGCCCGCCCTCGGAAACAGGTGTGGTGGGAACTTGACGGATCCGAACGTCGCCCCAAGGTGCTGAATAGTGATTATGGGGACGAGACGACCCTCGCCCGTGGCTGAAGCCGTCCTCGGGTGAAGAACCGCATGGATTCTGGCTGCGCAAGCCTCGTAATCACCCCTGGTAGACCGCAAGCCCGCCTCCTGGTGGGGGAAGAGATCGCCCTGTGGCGTAAGGGACTCACCACGTCCCGTGGAACGTCTCCGCGGAGCCGTCGGCTGGCGGGGACGCTGCCGCGCGTTCGATGCCGAAAACCAAGCGGTAGGCGTCGGGCAGGTCGATCGCAGTGTCGGTGTGCCGCGTCGTCGGTCCCGGTTCGATGAGCTCCCGGAGCAGAGACGCCAGGTTGTCGACCCCCTGGGGGTTGCTGCCCTCGCTCTCGTTCTCGTTCTCGTCTTCCAGCTCTTTCGAGGCGAGTCGTATGACAGCGGTGTCGGAAGGCATGCCCACGCGTGCCGGTGGGCCCGGGCACCCGCGTTCCGGCTCCCGTACAACTGGGCACCGCTGAAATGCTCCAGGCCGGCGACCGTCGATGTCGGTCGGCTCGGCGAACAGGTTCGCAAGCCAGAGCCAGCCGCCGTGAGTGTGGCCGGAGGTTGCAGGTCGACGCTGTGGCAGACGGCGTCGTGGACGACGATGGGTGGTGGGCGAGGAGGGCATCTTCGTGCGGGTGTTTTCCACCGGACGCAGCCCAGGTCCCGTACCTGCGGCGAGCCACTGTGTCACGGGGACACGTCTGTACGCACCGACGGCTACCCGTGCCGACTGCTCGACAACCCCGCAGTGCGGGCATGCTTCGACGGTGGCCGGCGCCCGGGGGTGAGCACCGACCGGTGATACTGCACATCTGACGCCCTTGTTTCCGGCAGTGTGCGGGACTGCCGTCGACACCCGTCGAGCAGGGCCGACCCGTCTCGGCCGTGACGCTCGTTTGACGCTCCGGGCACATGCAGGCCGCGTCTCGGGAGCGGTCACACTGCATCGGACCTCCAGGTTCTCTGAATGTCACTTCCGGTGACGTCTTTCCGATGACGTATCACGTGGAGTGCGTTGTCATCCTTGAACCGGCCGCGAAGGGTGCCTGAGCTGCGGTTTTGTCGATGCGCATTATGTGCGGTGTGGGCGTTACCGGCGATATCTTGACGCTGGAATGACGCTCGTGATGCTCATTTGACGCTCGTTCTGATGGGTCGTCGGCATCCTGTGTCGCTGGTCAGGCGGCCTGCTGGCTGCTCGGACGTGGCCGGTTGCCGGAAATTTCGTGGTATCAAGCGGTCTTGCGCAGCCTCACATTTGGGGTACCCGGCAAGTTCTTGTCTGCTGGTGGTATGCCGGTGTGGAGCTGACCTGCAATGCGTTGCGAGCGCCGCGGCAGGGCCCTGGATTTCGGGCGTCCGCCCGAGCACGACCTGCGCGAGATCCTGGGCGCGATCTTGTACGTGAACCGCACCGGGGTCCAGTGGCGCTACCTGCCGCACGACTTCCCGCCCCGGGAGACCGTTTACGGCTACTTCGCCAAGTGGCAGAAGGGCGGCGTGTTTGCCCAGCTCGACGACCTGCTGCGGGAGTTGCTTCGGCAGAAGGAGGGCAAGCGCGCACAACCGTCGGCCTGCGTGATCGACGCGCAGAGCGTGAAGACCTCCACCAGCGTCCGTGCGGCTTCCGGATGCGGGCTGAGCCGGTCAAAGGCACGACAGGTCAGGGATGATGCGTCGGCAGACACGGGCTTCCCATGGCCACAGAGCGTCGAGAACTCCATGATCACGGACACCCGTGCCTGCTCCGTATCGGATCCCGCCCAACCCCACCGTGCGTCAGCAACCGGGCGTCAGCAACCGGGCGTCAGCCGACTGTGCCGAAGCCCTGGCCCAGGACCTGCGGCACCATCACCGTGGACAGCAGCTGCGGCGGACAACTCGGGCGTCCGTCGGCCGACGGGTACATGTCCGCGAACATCCCCGCCGGGAACAACGTCTCCCGGTGCCCGGCCAGGAGCGCGAATATGTTCCCCTCCGGGATCAACTCCCGAGAGACTTCCTATACATCAGGCCCGCACGGCCCGCTGGCCTCGTTCCCCTGCATACCTACGAGCCCGGCCCCGGCCCAACCGGGCCGGGGCCGAACCCCAAAATTTTCATCAGCCTTCTAGGCGTCGACTACTTCCCCCGACCACCAGGCTCCGGGAACTCGGCTACCAGATCACTGCCGAACTTCCCGCAGCCTGACGATCAGCTGCGGAAGGTTTTCATCTCAGCGTCAGCATGCTCCCGGGCCCCGCCGCCTGGGTCCGGCCTCAGATCGCCGCATCAACGCACACGCGCGGCGGAGCGAGGGGCTACCACCTGGTCGACAAGCCCGAACTCCAGGGCCTGTTCGGCGGTGAGGAGATGGTCTCGCTCGACGTCCTCGTGGATCTGTGAGACGTCCCGCCCGGTGTGCTTGGCGAGGAACCCTTCGATCAACTCCCGCTGGCGCTGCACCTCACGGCCCTGGATCTCCAGGTCGGATATCTGGCCCTGGGCGCCGGGGCTGTGCGGCTGCTGGAGGAGGACCCGGGCGCCTGGCAGGGCCATGCGCTTGCCGGGCGTGCCGGCCGCCAGGATCACGGCGGCCACCGAAATGGCCTGCCCCAGGCAGACCGTCTGGATGTCGGGCCGCACGAACTGCATGGTGTCGTAGACCGCGGTGAGCGCAGTGAGGTCGCCGCCGGGCGAATTGATGTACAGAGATATGTCCCGGTCAGGGTCCTGGGACTCGAGGCACAATAGTTGGGCCATGACGTCGTTCGCCACGACGTCGTCGAGCTCGTTGCCGAGGAAAATCACGCGTTCCTCGAAGAGCTTCGCGTAGGGGTCGTACTCCCTGGTGCCCTGCGACGTGCGTTCCACGAAGCGCGGCACGACATAGCGGTTCTCCGGACGCAAGGTGCCGGATCCGAACGGGGGCGATGCTGAGGTGGGCATGGACGTGCTCACTAGGCGTGGTCCTCCGAGGTGGATGGGTGTGCTGGTCCGTCGGGAAGGAGCGCTAGGCGGCAGCGCCCAGGTTCGGATGATCCGCCGACGACCTCAGGACTTCGTCGATCAGGCCGTACTCCTGGGCCTCCTGGGCGGTGAACCAGCGGTCCCGGTCGGAGTCACGGGTGATCGTCTCGGTGTCCTGGCCGGAGTGGTGCCCGATGAGCTCAGCCATCTCCCGCTTGGTGCGGACCAGCTGGTCCACGTAGATCTTGATGTCCGAGGCCGAGCCGGCGAAGCCGGCCGAGGGCTGGTGCATCAGGATCTTGGTGTGCGGCAGCGCGAAGCGCTTGCCCTTCGCGCCGGCAGTGAGCAGGAACTGGCCCATGGAGGCACAGAACCCCATCGCAATGGTCACGACGTCATTCTTGATGTATTGCATGGTGTCGTAGACCGCCATGCCGGCGGTAACCGAACCGCCCGGTGAGTGGATGTACAGGTAAATGTCACGGGTCGGGTCCGTGGCGAGCATCAGCATCTGCGCGGTAATGCGGTTAGCGATGTCGTCGTCGACTTCCTTGCCGAGGAAAATGATGCGGTCGTCGAGAAGGCGGTTGTAGACCGCATCCACGCTGGCGGCATCACCGGCACTGCCACGGGCGTAAGGCATCGTCTGCCGTGCTTCGAGAGGTAACTGCCGAGGGCTCATGCGATTTCACTCCTCTGTCCTTGCGCGGCCCCCTGGAGGGCCCGGACTCCGTCCGTTCAGCCGGTGTCCAACCAGTCGGAGAAGCGGGAGCATTCACTCCCACCCTCCCACATAGCGAAGCTAACACGCGCTCCGGCCCTCACCAGTGGGAGTTGCGGAGCCGTTCGCTGAGAGCGGAGGATGCGAGTGGCAGTCAAGTGGCTTGAAAATAGACGGCATTCCAGCATGGTGACGGTCATGGGAGTGGTTGCACTCCGACGGCGTCTGCAAAGAATTGGTGCATAAGGAAGTAACGGGCGCTTGAATCCAGCCAAGCACGAAGTGGCCATCCTGGCACCGGGGATGGCAGCACAGGCGGGAGCTGGAAGTACTGGCCCCTGTCGGGGCAGCTGACCGGAGGCCGCCATCCGGGCCCAATGGCAGCATCCTGTCGCCGGACTGGCCGGCGGCCAGCCGACCGGCGGCCAACACGCGGAACTCGAAGGGGCATCGATTGATATTCGGTGTGCTCGAACGTTGGTGGTCCGCGGCCTCGGGGGCGATGCCTTGGTGAGCTCCGGCAAGGATCAGAAGGTCCACTTTTCGAAAATGATCGTGTGGTTCGAGGTTGGTGGGCATGAACTCCGCCTGAAGGCGGGAGAGATGGGGCAGTTCGCCAGCTCGTCTCGTTCGTGGAGGTGGCTGTGCCGTCGGTGCTCGGAATGCTGGAGGCCCGGGAGAGGTGCGGGAAACTGGCGACCTCGCGTAATCATGAATCGCGTATTCCTCAGCTGTTGTGTGCTCGTGGTGGCCGTGAGTGATCGCCAGGGGTGTAGTGCCGCCAGGTTCCTCCGGCCTCTTCGGCGAGGCGGGCGGTGGTGTCGTCGTTGTAGTCGAGCATCCGGGCGACTACCGGGGCCGGGGCTCGGAGGACGAGGTGACGGATCGCTGCGGTGCGTCCTTGCTGGGTGGGGAAGCCCAGGTGGTGGAAGCGGAGTTGCAGAGTTTCCGGGGCCATGGGCTGTCCGGCCGGCGGCCGGGGAAGAGCCATCGGGTGTGGGGGTTGGTTGCGGTCGTGGTGTTTGGTCGCCGGCCCAGGTAGTCCAGCAGCATCCCGGCGAACGGGGCTGGGACGGGTGATGGCGGGTCGCTGAGCCGGACGAGGACTTCGCCGTCCTTGTGCTGGACGTCGTCGACGGCGAGCCGGGTGATCCGGGTGAGCGGTTGCGCATAGAGAAGGACGCGCACTGCGGCGACGCGGGCTTGGAGTGGCACGTCGTCGTGGTTCACGAGCTGGCGCAGCAAGGTAAGCCGCTGGTGCTGGGAGATCGGGGCGGGGTTGCTTGTGGAGCGGTGTGGGACGTCAGCCTTCGGCAGGTGCTTGGACCGCATCGTCCAGCGGAGGAAGGCGTGGGTGAGGCGTCGGGCGGTGTAGCCGCCCGCGTACCAGGCATCGGCATCGGCCTGGGTGCAGAAGTGGGTGGTGTCTGCGCGGGAGCTGGCGGAGGCGTTCACGCCCACCTCGGACGAGGCCGAGTGGGCTCGGTCGAGGACCACGACCGAGCAGCACTTCTTGGCCCGGGTGGTGCTGCTGAAGTGCTACCAGCGGCTGGGATGCTTTCCGAAGCCGGCCGACGTGCCGGCGGTGGTGGTCGACTACGTGCGCGGCAGGCTGGAGCCGGCCGAAACCGTGGAGGCGGTGCACGAGTCGGACCGCACGCTGTGGCGGCACCGGGACTTCGTACGCACGCGGATGAGCGTGACGTACACGCCGGCCAAGGTGCGGGCAGTGGCCGGGGCGGCGATCCGCAAGGCGGTGCAGTCCAAGGACAACCCGGCGGACCTTATTGACGTGGCGTTGGACGAGTGGTGCGGCAGAGCTGCGAGTTGCCCGGCTACACCACGCCGGACGCGATGACCGCCTCGATCCGCACCGAGGTCAACAGTGGCATGTTCGCCACGGTGGCGGCCCGACCGGGCCGGATGCGACGGCTTGTGAGCCTTCGCCGCATTTCAGAGGCACAAATATGCTGTTCTGTCAGCGGTGTACACCGGCCCTACCGGGCTCGACGATCACTACAGTCCAGTCTCATGACGACGGTTACAACGCGCACGGTCGCGTACCCGGCCGACGGCCTGACGATGATCGGGCACCTCGCGCTCCCGGCTGGTGTCGACCGCCGGCCCGCGGTCCTGGTCGGGCCCGAGGGGCCGGGGCTGAACGACTTCCAGCGCCGCCGGGCCGACACCCTGGCTGAACTGGGGTACGTGGCGCTGGCCTTCGACATCAACGGCGGGCGCTGGTTCACCGACCCCGAGGAGATGCTGGCGCGCGTGACCCCCTGCTCGCCGACCCCGACCGGATGCGGGGCATCGGCCACGCGGCGCTCGACGTGTTGCGCGCCGAACCACGGACCGACCGCGACCGGATCGCCGCCGTCGGCTACGGCACCGGGGGCGCAATCGTGCTGGAACTCGGGCGCGACGGCGTCAACCTGCGCGCGATCGGGACAGCCAACGCACTGACCACGGGCCGACCGGGCGAGGCGGCGCGCATTCGCTGCCCGGTGTGGGCCGGGGTCGGGTCGGAAGACCCGATCATGCCGCCCGCGCAACGGGACGCGTTCACCGCCGAGATACTGGCCGCGGGCATCGACTGGCGCCTCGTGGTCCACGGCGGCGCCTTGCACGCCTTCCACCACCCGCCGGTCGACCAGACCGTGGTCCCCGGCGTCGGCTACCACCCACGGCACGCGCAGCGAGCCTGGCGCGACGTCGTCGACCTGCTCGCCGAGTGCCTGCCCGTGACGGAGTGATCTGGTCAGCAACCGCGATTCGGGGCCGCGAACCAGGCCAGTCGACCGCCACCGGCTCCGGTCTGTGGGACATCACCGCACTGTTGCTGGTGGAGGGGCGGGGGAGCGGTGTGGCCGTGCCCAGCTGACTGGCGGGTTCGTCGGTGCCATCTGGAAGCAGGGTGGCAGGGGTGGGGGCGATGATGCCGAGTTCGCAGTTGCCCCCTTGCCCTGGGAAAGCAGCAGTTGCGTATCGCGGCCGACAGCGACGGTTGCGACACGAAGCAGGCGGCCGCCGCCCGGGCGAAGTGCCTCTCCCGGGCGAGGGCGACCGGATACTCCAGCTGACGTAGCAGCACGTTTCGCTCCCCTGCCCTTCGGATGCTCGCTGGTGGCCAGCCGTCCGGTTCGTCTTCGACGGGATCGGCTCAGAGGGCGACGACGGTTGCTTCTGTGGCTTTGACGCTGGTCCAGACGGGAGTGCCTTCGGCGAGGCTCAGTTCGGCGACAGCCTGAGGGGTGATCTCGGCGACGAGGTCCGGTGCTTGGTCCGAGGTGATCAGGACGCGTAGTCGGCTGCCGCTGGTGGTGATCTCCCGTACGGTGCCGGGCCAGACGTTGCGGGGGCTGCCGGCCGGCTTGTCCCGGTGTACGGCGACGGCTTCCGGAGCGATGATCGCGAGGGAGTTCGTGCCGGGCGGGAGCGGGTCCGCGACGACGAGGGTGCCGCCGCCGGTGAGTTGGATGCCTTCTTCGGTGGCGGTGCCGGGCCAGGCGTTGCGGCCGAGCATGCGGGCGACCCAGGGAGAGCGGGGGTGGCGGGTGACCTCGGTGGGCGGGGCGTCCTGCAGGGCCCGTCCGTCGTCGAGGACGAGGACCCGGTCGGCGAGCGCGACGGCTTCGACGGGGTCATGAGTGACGATCAGGCATACGCCGCCGAAGCCGTCGAGATGGCGGCGAAGGGTGTGCCGGACGTGAGCGCGGGTGGTCTGGTCGAGGGCGGCGAGCGGTTCGTCGAGCAGGAGCAGCCGGGGGCGGGCGGCAAGCGCCCGGGCGAGTGCGACACGCTGGGCCTGGCCTCCGGATATCTGAGCCGGTCTGCGGTGCGCGAGATGACCCACGCCGAGGCGGTCCAGCCACTGCTGGGCGCTGTGACGGGCTTCGGCGCGCGGCACACCGTGAGCGCGAAGCCCGTACGCGGTGTTGGCCAGCGCATTCATGTGGGGGAAGAGAGCACCGTCCTGCGGGACCCAGGCAACGCCCCTGCGGTGCGGGGGGAGCGCGGTGACGTCTGTGTCGCCGAGCCGGAGTTCGGCGTGGGCGCGTGGAGTGAGGCCGAGGAGTGCGCGCAGCAGTGTGGTCTTGCCGGCACCGTTGGGGCCGACGACGGCGATGGTCGTTCCGGCAGCCGCGTCGAGGGTGAGGTTGTTGAATCCCGTGACTGTGGCGTGGAGCGGCCAGATGCCCTCAGCGCCGGCGGGGTCGCACGAGACCTCCGGAGCGGCATGTGCGTCCTTCTGCGGAGCGGGCCCGGAATCGTCTGCCGGAGTCCGCGGCTGTGCCGGGGCGGTATTCGGGGTGCCTGTCCAGCGTCCGCGCAGTGCGATGAGTACGACCATGGCGATGACGAGCAGGAGCAGGGAGACCGAGGTGGCGGCTTCCGGGCTGTCCTGGAGCAGCAGGTAGACCTGGAGCGGGAGGGTCTGGGTGGTGCCGGGGAGGTTTCCGGCGAACGTGATGGTCGCCCCGAACTCTCCGAGTGCTCGTGCCCAGGTGAGCGCTGCGCCGGCGGCGAGTCCGGGGGCGACCATGGGCAGGGTGACGGTGAAGAACACCCGTACCGGTGAAGCCCCCAGCGAGGCTGCGGTTTCCTCGTAGCGGGGGCGCAGCCCGCCGAGGGCTCCTTCGAGGGTGATGATCAGAAACGGCATCGCGACGAAGGTCGCGGCGAGGACGGCGCCGGAGGTGTGGAAGGGCAGCGTGATACCGAACGTGTCCTCCATCCACGGTCCCAGCAGGCCGCGTCGGCCGAAGGCCAGGAGGAGTGCGACGCCGCCGACGGTGGGCGGCAGCACCATCGGCAGGAGCACCAGGGAGCGGACGAACGCCTTGCCGGGGAAGTCGACGCGGGCCAGCAGCCATGCCAGTGGCACACCGAGGACGACGGAAAGGCCCAGCGCCCAGGCGGACACGATCAGGGACAACGACAGCGCTTCGGTCGTCCCGGGGCTGGTCAGGTGAGCGCCCAGGTCGCCCCATGAGGTGCGGGCGAGGATCCCGATCAAGGGGAGCAGCAGGAAGGCGATGGCCAGCAGTGCGGGGATCGCCAGGGCGATCGGGGCGCGGGGGCCGACGGCGCGGCGGCGAAGGCGTGTCATCGAACGTCCCTGATGCTGGAAGTGCCGTGGGGGGGGGGCCCGGCCGGGGGGCCGGGCCGCCCCCCCCGGGGGGGGGGCGGTTTAGGGGTTGGGATGGCGCGCGGGGGGGGGTAGTATGGGGGGTTGGGGGGGGGGGGGGCGGGGGGGGGGGGGGGGTGGGGTTTACTGCCCCGGCCCGTTTGGGGGTTGGGGGGGGGGGGGGGGCGGGGGGGGGGGCCGGGGCCCCCCCGCACGGGTCGGTGGCCTGTTACGGCTTCTGGAAGCCGGCGTCGGCGAGGATCTTCTGGGCCTCGGGGGTGGACAGCCACGCCACGAACGCGGTCGCGGCCTCGCTGTTCTTCGAGGCCTTCAGCGTCGCCGCCGGGTAGGAGGCGACGGCGTTCTGGGCATCCGGGATGTCGATGGCGTCGACCTTGTCGGTGGCCGTTGCGGCGTCCGTCTTGTAGACGAGACCAGCGTCGGCCTCGCCGAGTTCGACCTTGCTGAGGACGGCGCGGACGTTGGGCTCCTGGGAGACCGGCTTCACGTCGATCTTCTGTGCGTCCAGGATCTGCTGGCTGTAGCGCCCGACCGGAACCTCAGGTGCGGCGAGTACCACCTTCAGCTTGGAGTCGGCGAGGTCCGTCAGGTTCTCGACCTTCTCCGGGTTGCCCTTGCCCGTGGCGATCACCAGACGGTTCTTCGCGATGACGGTCGGCGCTCCGGTGTCGGACTTCAGGCCGTCCATCGTCCTGGTGTCCGCAGTGACCAGAGCGTCAGCAGGTGCACCCTGCTTGACCTGGGCGGCAAGCTCCTGCGAGCCGGCGAAGGAGAACGTCACCTCGGTACCGGGGTGCTCCTTCTCGTAGGCCGCACCGGCCGTCTTGAAGACATCGGTGAGCGAGGAGGCGGCCAGAACCGTCAGGTCGGCCTTCGGCGCCCCCGAGGCCGAGGCGGTGGACTTGGCGCCCGAGTCCTTCTTGTCGTTGTCGCTGCCACAGGCGGCCAGCGGAACGAGGAGAGCTGCCGTGAGGATCGCGGCAGCGGTACGCCGTCTGGTGAAGGTGAGAGACATGAGGGTGGGACTCCTGGGGGACGCGGTCGGCTTGTGCCGCCCGAGCGGGTGATGGTGAGCCGCGCCGGGGACGGGCGACGCCGCTGGGTGGAGCAGTGGTTCAGGTGCGGTCGATGTGCACGCTGGTCGACTTGACGCGGGCGGTGGCCTGCATGCCGACCTCCAGTCCGAGTTCCTCGACGGCTTCCCGGGTCAGGAGCGAGACGAGCCGGTGCGGACCGGCCTGGATTTCCACCTGGGCCGCGACGTCGCCGAGTTTGACGGCGGTGACGATGCCCGGAAAGGCGTTGCGGGCCGACGTGTAGGACGCGTCGTCCTCACCGGCGCCCCCCTGGGCGACTTCGATGGAGAACGCTGCCAGGTCACGTCCGTCGATGAGGCGGCGACCGCTCTCCTCGCGGTGGGTCGCGACCCGTCCGGCATCGGCCCAGCGGCGGGCTGTGTCGGGGCTGACGCCGAGCAGACGTGCGGCCTGTCCGATGGTGTAGGACTGCATGTGCCACACATTAGAGGAACTGAGCTTGTATTTACACAGTTTAATGCGAAGCTCCATGGTAAATGCGCTACGGCATGGAGGATGGTCCAAAGGTAGGAGTGATCTGGTCGGGGGTGTGGTCGCGAAATCGTCGTCCCTGCTTTACCGGGTGGCGTCCGGGATCGTCCTCGCGTCTGCGACGGGTGGCCGGACGGCTGTGCCGGGGGTGTCTAGAGTGAAAATGCAGACCAGAAAATACCTGGCATTTCGGCATGAATTCGAGGCGCCATTTCATGAGCCTGAGCATCCGCAACCAGATCCCCGGCGCCGTCACCGCCGTCACCCCGGGCGAAGTCATGGCCACCGTGAAGGTCCGCCTCGCGGGTGGTCAGGAGATCACGGCGGCGATCACGCTCGAAGCCGTCAAGGAACTCGGCCTCGTCGAGGGGGCCTCGGTCCGCACGCTGGTCAAGTCCACGGAGGTGTCCCTGGCCACCGGTGCCGTCGAGGGGCTGAGCATCCGCAATCAGATCCCTGGCACGGTCACCGACGTCGCGACCGGCGGCGCCATGGCGAGCGTCAAGGTGTCCGTCGAGGGCGGCGAGCTCACCGCCGCGATCACCAAGGACGCGGTGACCGATCTTGACCTCGCCCCTGGAATGTCCGTCGTCGCCCTGATCAAGTCGACCGAGATCTCCCTGGCAGCCATCTGACCTCCGGTCCGGCCGCGCCGCCTATGCCGCCTGTGGCCACGCACCGACCCATACGCGGGTGATGGCGCTGATGTAGCGCGCTCCGCACCGGTCGACGGGCACCACCAGCTGGCTGCCGGACGCGTCCAGATCCTCGTCGTCCATCCGGGTGGCCAGGAGAACAGGGGCGTTTGCGAAATCGGCATCGATCTCCGCCCAGGCCAGCACCGTGTGGTGCCCGTCCCCACCGGCGACCGACAGAACGAAGCGCGATCGGTCCTTGCGCCGACGGGCGTCGAACAACGGATGCGAGTCCAGGACCACCTCACGCAACAGCGGCCCTTCGAACCGGTGCCGCTGCGGGCCGTTGGTGGCGCAGTCGAAGACCACCTCGGCCCGGTGCTGCTCCCATCCGGTCCGCAGGTCACCCACCGTCAGCGTGGCCGGACGGACGACATCCCCGAGCACGGCCAGCGATGCGAACTGAGCGGGAGACGTGCGGGGTTGCGCACGGAGTCGGCTCATGGTGATCCCCCAGTCGAACGGCCCGCGGGGCGGCTGTCAGAAGGTATGCCCAGCAGCCACCCCGCGAAATCGTGGCTGCGAGGCAATATCCGTTCCTGGCCTGGCGTATGTGAACTCCCGCAAGGGTTTTCTGTCGCATTCGGCGGCCAACGCCCGTCAACGGCCGGCAGATCAGCCGGCTCGGTTCTCCGCGTGCTGGTCCAGGGCGAGCCAGACACGGTCGCGGGTCAGGGGGAGTTCGGTGAACCGGATTCCGGTGGCGTCCCGCAGGGCGTTCGCGAACGCCGGCGCGACCGGGTTGAAGGGGCTCTCGCTCATCGACTTCGCCCCGAGCGGCCCGATCGCGTCGGAGGTCTCCATGAAGTGCACCTCGGTGCGAGGGATGTCGGCGTACTGGGGCAGCCGGTACTGGCGGAACGCGGTAGTGGTGACTTCGCCGCGATCGTTCAGACGGACGTTCTCGAAGAGCGTGGCACCCAGGGCCTGCGCGATGCCGCCCTCGACCTGGCCACGGCACTGCATCGGGTTCATGACCTTGCCCGCATCCGCCGCATGCACACTGCGCAGAACCCTGATCTCACCGGTCCCCGGGTCGACGGCCAGCCGGAACCACTGCGCGTTGAAGGCGACGGAACGCGGCGTACCCCCGAAATGCCCGTCCGCCGCGAGTTCCTGACCGGCTGCTTGCGCCGCCGCGTACAGCTCCTTCAGCAGGACGCGCTGGTGCCGGTGCTCGACCGCATCCTTCATGAGGTGGCACTCCTCGCGGCTTGCCCCGAGGTGCCCGGCCGCGAAGCCCAGGATCTTCTCGGTGAGGGCTTGGGATGCGCGGAGGGTTGCCTTGCCCGCCACCACAGTTCCCGTCGATCCGAAAGCCCCGGTGTCGTGCTTCACCACGTCGGTGTCGGACTGGCGCACGGTGATCCGGTCGACGGTGGTCCCCAGCTCTCCGGCCGCAATCTGCCTGTGGACCGTGGTGGTGCCGTTGCCGAACTCCGCCGTCCCCACGGCCAGATCGTAGGTGCCGTCCGCCAGTAGACCGATCCGGGCATCGGCGATGTGCCCGCCGGGCGGCCCGGTCGCGATCATGGACAGCGCTGCCCCTTCACCCACGAGCCAGCCCTGGGGCGCCACTTCCGCGGGCTTTCTCCGCGCGCTGCGTACGATGGCCAGGCACTGGTCGAGTCCGTAGCTGGCAATGTGCAGGTCCTCCTCCTCACCACCCGGGCTGATCATGGCTTCACCGGGACCGATGATGTTCCGCTCCCGGAGTACCAGAGGATCCATGCCGAGCAGGCGGGCCAGTTCGTCCATCACCGACTCCATGGCGAAGACGACCTGCCCGAGCCCGTATCCGCGGAAAGCCCCCGCCGGCACTGCGTGGGTGTAGACGGAGTACCCGTCGGCCTTCTTGTGCGGAGCGCGGTAGACAGCCATCGACTCACCGACACTGTGGAACATCACCGCCGGACCGTGATTGCCGTACGCCCCTGTGTTGGACACCACCCGTAGCTCGATCGCGGTCAGGGCGCCGTCCTTTCGGGCACCGGCCTTCACGCGGACGGTGAACGGGTGCCGAGTGGTGGCCCCGTAGAACTGCTCGGCCCGCGTGTACTCGAGTTTTACCGGACGGTTCAGGCGCATCGCGGCAAGGACCACGATGTCCTCGACGATCATTTCCTGTTTCCCGCCGAAACCACCGCCCACGCGCCCGGCCAGGACGCGGACCTTCTCCATGGGCAGGTCGAACAGCGCGCACAGGGCCCGCCGGGTGAGGAACGGAGTCTGTGTGCTGGAGCGCACGACGATGCGCTCGGCCCCCTCCTCCGTCTGCTCGAACCAGGCGACGGCGCCGTGCGTCTCCAGGCTTGCGTGCTGGACCCGCTGGGTACGGAATGTCTCCTCGTACACCACGTCAGCCTCGGCGAAGCCCACTTCCACGGACCCGATCTCTCCGTGGACCTCGCCCACGACGTTGTTCTGCGGCCGGGAGATCCGCGCCGTACGTGCGTCCTTGGCGTGCACGACCGGTGCACCGGGAAGCATCGCCTCCTCCGGGTCGAGGACCGCGGGCAGCACCTCGTACGTCACCTCCACACGTCGGCAGCCTTCTTCGGCTGCGGCCTCGCTGTCGGCGACGACCGCGGCCACCCGCTGGCCGACATAGCGCACAGTGCCGTCGAGGAGCCGGGTGTCATCGGGGTCCTCGGTGGGGTGCTCGTGCCGGGCGCTCGAGTAGTGACGCTCCGGTGCGTCGCGGTGCGTGAGGACCAGGTGCACACCCGGCACCCGCAGCGCGGCGGCCGTGTCGATGGCGGTGATGCGGGCGTGCGGGTGCGGGGAGCGCAGCAGCTTCATGTGCAGCAGACCGGGAACGTCGATGTCGAAGGTGTATCGAGCCGCTCCGGTGACCACCTCCGGGCCCGCCGGCGCGGGAAGGTTCCGACCCACCGTGGCACCCGCGCACGGAGCCTCGACGTGCTTCACACCGCGTACGGCGTCTTCGATGGCGCGGTATCCGGTGCAGCGGCAGAGATTTCCCTTGAAAGCGCGCGGCAGGTCACCGAGCTGCTCGTCGTCGAGCGCCGCAGTGGTCATCAGATATCCGGCGGTGCAGAAACCGCACTGGAATCCCTGGGCGTCAAGGAACTTCTGCTGCACCGGGTGGAGTTCGCCATCGGTGGCCAGACCTTCGACGGTGGTCACCGACCGGCCCCCGGCGCGGACGGCGGGGTAGAGGCAGCTATGCACTGGCTTCCCGTCCACATGAACCGTGCAGGCCCCGCAGTCACCTGCGTCGCATCCCTTCTTCACGCCGAACCAGCCGCGCTCGCGCAGATAGGTCCGCAGACACTGCCCCGGCCGAGGTTCGGCGTCGAATGGCTGCTCGTTGACGTGGATCTCGTAACTCATCGGGCACCATCCGTGGTCAGCTCGCGGCGGATCTCTTCGGCCAGGCGGAAGGCCATGTGGCGCCGCCAGGCGGGCAGTCCATGGATGTCGTCGAACCAGTCGGCGGTGCCGATTGTCCCGTCGAGTGCACCCCTCAGCCCCTGCGTATCCGGCGGCAGCGGGAACCAGAGGCGGAAGGGGCGGACCGTGGCCGCGGTCACCGTCACGGCCAGCGAGCCGTCCTGCGGGTCGAGCACCCCGATGACCAGTACGCCGGAGCGGCCCAGCCCGTAGAGGGAAGCCTGACGGAAGGCGGTGCGCGAGGCCATGGACCGGGCGGGCAGCGTGATGGAGCGCAGCAACTCACCCTCGTCCAGGTCCTTGAGGCCGGCACCGATGACGAAGTCGGCCACCCGTACACGACGGAGCGAGCCGTCCTGTGCCTGGAGCAGGCACTCGCCGTCGAGGGCGGCTGTCAGGGAGATCATCGGTCCGGCCGGCAGGCCGTTGCAGAGGTTCCCGCCGACCGTGGCCATGTTCCAGATCTTGAACGAGGCCAGGAACGCCCGGCAGCACTGCTCGAACAGCGGCGCCGCCTGTGCCCCGCTCTGCCGTCCGTAGCGGGACAGCTCTGCGATGGTGCAGGTCGCGGCGATCTCCACGGAACCGTCGGAAGTCTGCTGGACCGGCCCCCAGCCCATCCTGCTGAGATCCACCAGCCGACGCAGGTGTGGCTGGGGCTCGGAGAACAGGTAGGTGCCGCCCGCGAGCCAGGCGTCGCCGGGCTGCCAGGGTGCACGGATGCGGGCATCACGTACTTCCCGCACGGTATTGAGATCCATGTCGCACTCCGCTCCGGCCGCTGCGTTTTCGGCCACCGACGAGCTCAGTGAAGCAACGGGGCGGCTTTGCGCACGACTGGTGCACCACACGAAAAAGCACGAGTCCCTACCTCGCATGCTAGAGGATCAACCAAGAGACATACCGCTTACATCACCTGGCATTTACGATGACTCAACTCGTATTCGCCTCGTGAATGTGAGATGGCGGGTTCAAGGCCGTCAGCCGCGCAAGGAGCAAGACCATGCACGTCGAAAACCTCCTCCAGCTCGAAGCCCTCGACCTCACCCTGGTGTGGGGCGACGGCCGGCTTCTGGCCCGGGAGATCAGCGGGGTCACCGCCACCGACCTGGAGGACCCCACCCGCTTCCTCCAGCGAGGCGAGGTCGTCCTCAGCGGCCTGGTCTGGTGGAACCCCACCGACCACCCCGAGAAAGTGGACCGGTTCGTCGCCGCGCTCCAGTCGACCGGGGCCGCAGCCCTGCTCGCCGGCGAGGAAACGCACGGCACCGTCCCCGACGTCCTCGTCGACTCCTGTCGCGCACGCGATATCGCGCTCATCGCCGTACCCGCGCACACCAGCTTCCGGGCCATCACCGAGGCGGTCTATCTCAGGCAGTGGGGTGACCTCAGCCGCCGCCCCGCCCACCACCATGCGCTGCCCGAGAACGTACGCAACGAACTCAGTCACCTGCTGGCGGGCGGCGCAGACCTGGACAGCCTTCTCGACCGCGCTTTCGCCCACCTGGGAACCCCGGCCACCTACGTCCTCAGCGCGACCGGCCGAACCGTCGCACGCACCTCGTCCACTCCGCCCCTGACCGCGGAACAGGGCGAGAGACGCCTGCGGGGCTCCACCGGAATCACGTTGCGCGTCGAATCGGACGGCTCCCCCTACGACGTCTGGCACCTCCACATGCCCGGCCCCGCCGACGCCCCGCCGCGTGTCCTCCACGAGATAGCCGACGTGCTCGCCCAGCACCAGTACCGCAGCATCCGCAGCGAGAGCGCAGCACGCAACAAGGCCCACACCCTCATCTCGCTGATTGCTGCCCCGGGCACGGGCGGAACGTCACTGGGCCCCGCACTCCATGACTGCGGCCTGCCTGCCCACGGCCCGTACCAGGTCATCACGGCTCGGCTGGCCCACGACGACGACGCCCGCACAGCGGCAGACGCCCTGACCGAGGCGCTGCGCCACAACCCTGACCGCCCCTTCGCCGTAGGCGGACTTGAGGGAGGCGAAGCCGTGGCGGTCATCCAGGGCGAACCCGGCATTCAAGGAGACCGACTCCAGGCCGTTTGGCCCGTACTGCGGTCCTGCCACCCCACCGCGGCACTCCACGGCGGCACGGGGGCGGTCGTCGCAGAGCCCGGGGGCCTTCGTAGCAGTCTCGCGCAAGCCCGCTACGCACAGGCCACGGCCCGTGCGACCGCACCTGTGGCAACCCAGCTGGCCTCCGTGGACGACCTCACCACTCTGCACGCCCTCCTCGCCGGAATCCCTCAAGCCGTACGCGAGGTCTACAGCACCCGCGCCCTGGGTCCACTGATCGAAGGGGACGGCCCCTCGCAGCGAATGCTCCTGGAAACCCTTGAAGTCTTTCTCGCGCACAACGGCTCCTGGGCGCGCACCGCCGAAGCCCTTCACCTGCATGTCAACACCGTCCACTACCGGGTGCGGCGCATCGAGACGCTTACCGGCCGCGACCTTTCGCGCCTCGACCACAAACTTGACCTGCAAGCGGCTCTGCTCTGCCGCTGACCGCGTCAGGCGCGGCTCAGCTCCGGCTTCCTGGGCGGTCGATGTGCACGTTCGTCGACTTGACCCGTGCCGTCGCCAGGACCCCTACCTCCAGGCCGAGTTCCTCTACGGACTCGCGACTGATCAGCGATACCAGCCGGTGCGGACCCGACTGGATCTCCACCTGCGCCACGACGTCGTCGACCGTCACGGCGGTGACGATGCCGGCGAAGGAATTCCGCACCGATGTCAGAACCCCACCGGGCACCGGATGCAGACCTGCCGCGCGCTCCGTGGCGAAGCCCGCCAGGCTGACGCCGTCGATCACCCGATTCCCGGACCCGTCCCGATCCATCGCGAGGTGACCGCCGTCCGCCCATCGGCGAACGGTTTCCGGACTCACAGCCAGCAACTCCGCGGCCTGGCCAATGCTGTACGAAGGCACCCCGGCACTCTAGGCCAACGACAAGGGGCACCACCGCACCGCCTTTGACCCGAAGACCAACACCAGGTACCTCCCTCCCACAGGGCCTACTCCTTCACCTCCCGATAGCCGAACCGGCACCCCAGGCCCGAGCCGATCCGCAGTCCGGCCCCACGAGCGCCCTCGTCATCGACAAGGAGTACGGCAGCCGCGTCCGACGCGCCCGTCGGCGGGGACGCATGCTCCCCTACGCACAGCCTCAGCCCCCGTGAACCGCTGGCCTCGAGATGACCTCGGAGATGCTCCGTGCTCGGTACGCCTGTCCCGGCGCGAGATGGTCGAGTGATCTGCTTCTCGCGTCGCTCCCGCAGGACACGGTGGCCATGCCTGCGTGCACGACCGGGTTGAGCCTCTGAGCGGATCAGTGCACGGTCAGGATGATCTTGCCATGGGCCTGATGGCTGCGCATGCGGTCGGCGGCTTCGTCGGCCCGGCCGAGTGTGTGCACGCTGTCGATGACGGGGTGGATGCGGCCGTCGGCGACGGCGGGGATGACCTCGTCGAAGAGCGCGGCAATGACCTGGCCGAGGGCTTCGGGGCGGCTGAAGCCGAAGGAGACCCCGCGTACGTGCAGGTGCCGGTAGGACAGGGCGTCGAGGTTGATGGTGGATTCGGCCTGGCCCAGGCGTCCGATGTCGACCACGTGGCCGTCGACGCGGGTGGACGGCAGACAGTCGGCGAAGGTCTGTCCGCCGACATGGTCCAGGACCACGTCAACGCCTTCGCCGCCGGTGGCATCCAGTACCGCCTGAGTCAGGTCCTGGTCGTCGGTGGCGACGACTGTGTCGGCTCCGGCCCTCTTCAGCAGTGCTTCCTTCGATCAGCGTTCTCACGGGGCACAGTGCGGCCGTCGGGGCTACGGGGCGGCCCCGCGCAGGGCTCGGGCCCGGCCTCTGGGGGTGAGGCCGGGCCGGGAGTATGCGTGCGGGTCAGCGGGCGTTGATGCGGGGGCCGTTGTACTGCTCTTCGGCGACCGGCTCAAGCCAGGTGGTCTCGGGGGTGCCGTCGCCGCGGCCCTCCCACATGGCGAGGTGCTCCATGAAGAGTTCCGGAGCGGCGCCGTGCCAGTGCTCCTCACCGGGAGGGCACGTGACCGTCTGGCCGGGGTGGGCCTGCAGGATCGTGCCGTCACGGGTGCCGATCAGCGCGATACCGGAGGTGACGTGCAAGGTCTGGCCCAGAGTGTGGGAGTGCCAGTTCGTCCGCGCGCCCGGGGAGAAGCGGACCATGTTGACGCGCATCCGCGACGGCTCCTGACCGGCGTAGATGACGTCGAACCACACGTCGCCCGCGAACCAGTCGGCCGGGGCCTTGGTGGTGGGCTGCTTCTTGACGAGTTCCATGAGGGTGTTTCTCCTTGCTGCACTGCTCGGAAGTTCTTGACGACGCCGTCGGTCGTGCGGGGCTACCTGTTTCAGGCCGTGGTGACATCGTCGTGGGCCAGGTCCTCGCCCAGTTCCCGCGACGCGTCCACCTGTGCCAGGAGTTCCTTGGCCTTGGACTCCGCACCCTGGATGGCGTCGGCGCCGGCGACGAAACGCAACGGCGGCTCCTCCATCGTGGAGACCGTCAGCAGGGCGGCGGCGAGCTTGGCGGGGTCGCCGGCCTGCTGGCCGTTCATGCCCTGCCAGACGGCCTTCGTCGCGGCGGTGCGCTCGGCGTAGTCGTCGACGGACAGCTCTGCCCAGCTGGTGGAGGTGTCCACCAGCAGTTCGGTGCGGAAGAAGCCCGGCTCGACGATCGTGGTGTGGATGCCGAACGGCTCGACGTCGAAGCGCAGGGATTCCATCCAGCCCTCGACGCCGAACTTGGCTGCGGCGTAGGCGACGCAGAACTCCTGCCCGACCAGGCCGGCGATCGAAGAGATCGTGAGGACGTGGCCGGAGCGCTGCTTGCGCATCACCGGCAGGACGGCGCGGGTGACGTTCATCGGGCCGAACAGGTTCGTCTCGATCTGCTGGCGCATCTGCGCCGACGAGATCTCCTCGAAGTAGCCGGCGTAGAAGTTGGCGGCGTTGTTGACCAGGACGTCGATCCGGCCGAACTTCTCCACCGCGGCCGCTGCGGCAGCCCGGGCGTTGTCGAGGTCGGTGATGTCCAGGGCGGTGACCAGCAGGTTGTCCTGCTCGCCGCCGAGTGCCGCGGCGACACTCTCCGGGCGGCGGCCGGTGGCCACGACCTGATGGCCCGCCTTCAGCGCCGCGCGGGCAATGTCGGTGCCCAGGCCACGGCCTGCCCCGGTGATGAAAAAGACCTTGCTCATGTGTGCTTCCTTCGCGGCGCCCGAGGAGGGCGCAAGTGGGGTGCGCGAGGGCGGGTCAGGCGTCCTGGCCTTCCGTCTCCTCGACGATCTTCTGCAGCTGGGTGATGGCGCTCATGGCGTTGGGCCAGCCCGCGTAGAACGCGAGGTGGGTGATCGCCTCGGCCAGCTCCTCCTTGGTGAGACCGTTGTCCAGGGCGGTTTCGAGGTGGTAGCCGATCTGCTCGGTGCGGTAGAGCGCGGCCAGCGTGGTGACGGTGATCAGACTGCGGTCCCGCGGGGAGAGCTCCGGGCGCTCCCACACGTCGGCGAACAGCATGTTGTCCGTCAGCTCCACGAGCTTCGGTGCGATACCCGCCAGGCTCTGCGGTGCACTCTGCTCAGCCATCTCGTACTCCTTGCAACGGGGCCGCAATTCACTCCGGCCGGTGTTTCTTTTCCCTGCTGATATCGAGACTCGCACGGGCCCGCACACGCGAAAAGGGAGGAATTTCTTCCTGGGATAAGAACATCCAGGGATAGATTCCTCCCCCTCACAGCGGGTGCGTCAGGTGTCACACTGGCTGGCATGACTGGAAACGCGCACCTCAACGAATTGGGGGAGTTCCTCAAAGCCCGACGGGCCGAGCTGAGCCCCCGTACCGTGGGCCTGCCCGAGACGGGCGGACCGCGTCGGGTCGAGGGTCTGCGCCGTGAAGAAGTCGCCCAGCTCGCCGCCATCAGCACCGACTACTACACCCGCCTCGAACAGGGCCGCATGCCGGCCTCCGGGCCGGTGCTGACCACCCTGGCGCAGGTACTTCACCTGGATGACGACCAGCGCGACTACCTCTTCGAACTCGCCGGGAAGGATCACGCCCGCCCCCGCCGCCGCACTCTGCAGACGGTCCAGCCGCAGCTGCAGCGCCTCCTTGACGACCTGACCGCGACACCGGCTGTCGTCATGGGCCGCCGCATGGACATTCTTGCCTGGAATTCACTGGCTGCCGCGCTGATGACCGACTTCGCGCACGTCCCGGAGAAGAAGCGAAATTACACGCGGATTCTCTTCACCGACCCTGCGATGCGGACGCTGTACGACGACTGGGAGAACGTCGCCCGCACCGCCGTATCCCAGCTCCGCATGGAAGCCGCAAAATACCCCGACGACTCCCGGCTCACCGCCCTGGTCGGTGAATTGTCCGTGCAGGACGCGGACTTCCGCCAGTGGTGGGCCGCCCACAACGTCGCCGCCCGTACCGTCGGCACCAAAGTCCTCCACCACCCCGTCGCCGGCGAACTCACTCTCGACTGGGACACCCTCACCGCCAGCACCGACCCCGACCAGCAACTCATCGTCTGGACCGCCGAACCCGGCACCCCCACCTACGACGGTCTGCGTATCCTCGCCTCCTGGGCCGCCGGCCGAGAGGAGCCGGCCTCCGGCCTCTCCCAGTGAACTGAGCGCCGTCATCGAACCCTCAGGTACCGCGGCGGTGCCCAAGCAGACGCGAGCCGGGTTGCCGCTCCTCCCGAACTGACCGAGCGCCGACGTAAGCCTCGTCTCAGTCGCGGGTGTCGCCGGCCCCGTTCTTCAGCCATTCCGGGGTGCGGAAGGTGCCGCCGTACATCGGGAGTTCAATGGCTTCTCCGTAGTCGGCGAGCTGGCTCCAGGGGCGGTTGATCCCGGAGGAGCCGTAGCGGCGGACCCGGGTGACGGTGTCCAGGTCCAGGACGTCGACGAGGATCTCCTCGCCGGGGCCCGCCTGAACTATCCGCGCGTCGCGAGTCCGCACATGGCGCACCCAACGCACATCGCTCGCATCGTGTGAGCAAGCCTGCGAAGCTCGGACCTGCTGTTTCTCTCCACCTCTTTTGGCTGCACGTGTTGCGCGCGACGCATCATGCGGAGTGCGTGGCGATTTTGGAGCCGGTGAAGAAGGGCGACTGACCTGAGGTTTTGTGCGTGCGCACTATGTGCGGTGTGGGCGGCTCGGCGCGTGGGAACGTCTGGAGGCTCCGCTGACGATTGCCGCGTGAAGGTAGCTCCGCCCTGTTTTCGACAGGGTGAACGAGAGCCACTCGGGCAACGGGAGTGAGAGCCAGGTTGCTCTGTCCGTGCAGGAGTTGGACTGCAGCAGAGGTCCATGATCGGCAATGAGAATGGGAGCCACCCCTATCGGGTGACATCTGACTGTCCCGTGACAAGGCGGGAGTGTCCGCAGTAGCGACGAGTGCCTGAACCGATAGCTTTGGTGGTCCCGGGCCCTTTTGCTCGCGTCCCTGACAGGCGCGGTTCAGAAGGGCTCAGCCCCGTTGGGTGCGTCCCCGACCGGAGGCAGCAGATAGATCGAAGCCAGGGCCTGGCGCGCGTCAGCTGCCGGATGCTCACGACGATCGAGAGCCCGTTGCGGCTGCAAGTGCTTTCCCATGGATGCCGGATCGGTCCGTCATGGTTGGGAACGACTCTGGATCTTCCGTCGTTTCCCGGCTGTCAGCTGTGCTGAGGATGAAGGGGTGACCGGCCGTGGCGATGTGGGCCATATCCTTCCCAGCGTTCGCGTGTCTACTGGTCCTGTTCGCCCTGGCAGAGAGTGCATGGCGATGGTTTACGGGGCTGGGCCTGATCCCGTGGCTGCGCAGGCGCACGGGCCGGTCGTTATCCAACACGGTTTTCGATGAGTTCACGGCGGTCGTGAACGGAAACAAGACGGTGGAGCTGGAGCAGCGGCGGGTGGAGCTGCTGCGGCGGGACCACGAGGGCGACGGTGCACCGCCCCGCTCCAGTGTCGACCTTGCCAAGGGCACCGCGTTCATAGTGTTGCTGCAGGAAAAGGATGACCCGTGCGCTGACGGGCACGGTGTTCCCGAGGGCCACCGATGAAACGCCAACGAGAAGGAATAGGAATAAAGCAGACCTCGGTATGGGGGCATAGCGCGTGCCTGTGGGCGATCGCCTTTGCCGGGTTGCACTTCTACTGGGCCGTAGGCGGCGACGTGGGGCTGAGCGTCTCCGCCGGCTCACTTGCCACCGATCGCCCGCTCTGGTTCGTCGTGGCCGGTCTGTGGGGTGTGGGGGCCCTCTGCCTCATCGGTGCCCTGCTGGCATGGCTGCTCACCCATTGCCGGCTTCGGGGCGTTCCCGGGCTGCTGGCGAAGTGGCTGGGGTGGGGAGCCGGCTTCCTGCTGCTGGCCCGGGGCATCGGTATCGAGGTGCTACTGCTGACCAATACGACACACCTGGACGCCTCCGTGAGCGCGGGGCAGCGGGCCTGGACGCTGGCCCTTTGGAATCCCTGGTTCATCGTCGGAGGGCTGGCCTTCGTTCTCACCACCCTTCGGTTCAGCAGGCGTACCGTCGCAGAGCCTGCGCCCGCGTCCAGACGCTGAGTTGCCCCGCCGTCACCCGAAGGACGCCAGGAACGGCTGACGGCCGGTTACTGCCGGGCCTGGGCTTGGCGTTCTGCTTCGGTGGCCTGGCATCGGTAGGATTCGGTGCCGGTCTGAATCAGTGTGCAGCGGAAGATGATCCGGTCGGCGATGGCCGCGCACAGCCTCGGGTCGGCGAGGATTCTGTCCCACTCGGCGAACGACGAGTTGGTAGCCACCGCGGTCGCCTTGCACTCCTCGCGCTCGGTGAAGATCTGGAACAGCAGCCGAGCGCCCTTCTTGTCCAGGTCCAGGTAGCCGAACTCGTCCAGGCAGAGAAGATCGACCTTGCTGTAGCGGGCGATCACGGAAGACAGCCGCCGAGCCGCGTCGGCCTCAGCGAGCTCGTTCACAGGGCGGAAGTGGTGGTGTAGCGGACCATGAGACCCGCTTCGGCGATCGCCATACCGACCCCGATCAGCAGGTGCGATTTGCCGGTGCCGGAGTCACCGATCAGCACCAGGGGACGCCCCCTCGCGCACCCAGGACGTGGACTTGAGGCCACCGACCGTCTCGGGCAGCACATTCGGGTTGCGGTCGAAGTCAAAATCCTCCAGCCGCTTGGGCCGCGGGAACCGCGCCGAGCGGACCAGCCGCTGCTGTCGGCGGACATCCCGGTCCGCCCGCTCGACCTGCAACAAGTCGAGCAGGAACCGCTTGTAGGAGGACTGCTCGCGCCGAGCGGTGGCTGACAGCTCCACGAACCGCTCCCGGAAGGCGGGCAGCCGCAGGTCCCGGCATGCCTCATCGATCAATGTGTCCTCTGGGTCGCTCTCGGGCAGCGGCATCCGGGTGGGTGGGATCTGCTCGGCAGTCTGCTTGGCGGCGGCGGTGGCGGTGGGACTCATGCGCTGGTGCCCTTTCTCGTCTTCGTGGTGTCGGTCACCGGCATCAGCAGCCGGTCGTACTTGCTCATGTCCGGCAATGCCGGGCGGGGATCGGGCGGCAGACGCCGGGTGTGCAGCGAAATCACCTTCGCCCCCGCATCACTGCGTGAGTCCTTGATGGCAACGTACTCGTCCTCGTCGTCCAGGGCGGTGTCGTCAACTCCCTACATGCCCAGGTGCGGCACACAGCCCGCACGATGCCGCCGGAGGCCCGCGAGCGGGTGCGGGCGATCACGGAACGCCTGATCGCTGCACTCGCCGACGGCAACCAGCGCTACCTCTTTTGCGAGGGAGCCGACCGTGACACGGCCGTCCGTGACCTGTCCTCGCTCGTTGCTGGCGCTCTACGCCACAGCTGCCGTCCGCGTGCACAGCGCGACAGTCTGGTGATCGTCGATGCCGTACTCCTGGCGGAAGCACCGGAGCCGGACCCGATGGGCACGGCGACCGAGCCGCTCAGGAGCCGGCTGCTCGCGGGGGCGGGGAGGATCGCGGTGGCCGTCGGTCTCCTCGCCGAGGCACCCTCTTCCCCGGTGAGGGAGCCGTTTCGGCGTGACTTCGGGAGCCGTTTTGCGGCGAGCATCAAGATCAATGTCAGTGACTTTTGATCTCAGAAATTTGTTCTGTCTCGCTCTCCGGCTCCACCGCGTCTGGGCCTGACGTCCGTGAGAGGTGCCCTTGGCTTCTGAGGCTCGCCCGATCTGAGCAGAACACCGCGTCATCCGAGGGCGCGCGGCCCCTACCGCGCGCCCGCCGCGGCGGCTGTGAAAATCGCTGTCCGATTGTCGGAACGCGGCGATAGAGAGTCAGTGTGACAACAACACTTGAGTTCGCCGTCCTGCTGCGACTGATCGACGAACGCTCGACCGCCTTCCGCGCCGCGGTCGCCTCCGCGCCCAGCCTCGACGTGCAGGTGCCGACCTGCCCCGAGTGGACGCTGTTCGACCTGGTGCAGCACCTGGGCGAGGGGCGCCGCTCCTGGGCCGCCACCGTCGCCGCAGGGCCTGCCGCCGCCAAGTCCGCATCGGAGGGCGCCCCGGCTGCGCCTCGGGAGCGCGAGGCCCTGCTGGCCTGGTTGGCCGCATCGATGCAGCAGCTACTGGACGCACTGCAGGAGGCCGGCCCGGATCGCGGTTGCTGGACGTGGTGGGGTGACTCGGAGTCACCACAGACCTCCGGTGCCGTCGCTCGGCACCAACTCCAGGAGATCGCGGTGCACACGTACGACGCCCAGATCACCTTGGGTGCCCCGCAGCCGCTGCCGGACGAGGTGGCACTCGATGGTGTCGACGAGTTCCTGTCCACCTGCTGTGCAACGACGAGTGCCTGGCCGCACAAGCCCGCTGCCGTCGACTTCCACGCCACCGAGGGCCGCTCCTGGCGCCTCTCGGTCTCCGCCGACGGCGCACGGATCACCCGTCTCCCCACGCCCGGCACAATGCCCGCCACCGCTGCCGGCGAGGGCCCGGACACGGTCGCCGCCTCTGCCCGGGGCACGGCCGGTGAGCCGGTCCTCACCCTGTACAGCCGTATCCCGATCGACTCCCTGCAGCTCGACGGCGACCGACGTCTCTTCGACCAGCTCAGCGCCTGGGATCCCGATGAGTAGGACGTGACGATGCGCCACCTCGTACGCCCCGAGGCATGCCTTCCGCGAACGGCTACAGCCACGCCGTGGTGGCCTCGGGGCCGCTGAGGGAGCAGACCGCCACGGCGTCGCAGCGGCTGACCAAGGCGACGGCCCACAAGCTGATCGGCGCCCTGGTCGGCACCTGACGCCGTCAGTTCTCCGCGCTGTCCTCGTCGTCATCGAGTCCGGCCGCGTCCGGGTCACGCAGCGGGCGCAGGGTGCCGCCCGTCGGCTGGGTGGCGGTGAAGCTGCAGCGGCCCAGGACGTTGAGGTTGCGGTGCTTGAGCGGGGACAGCCGGGCCATGTCCTCGTCACGGATCTCATGGCCCTCCGCGCGGAGCTGGGCGACGGCGGCGTCGATGTAGCGGGCCGTCCAGAGCACCACGGCGTTCAGGACCAGGCCGAGTGAGCCGAGCTGGTCCTCCATCCCGTCCCGGTAAGCCTGGTGGATGGTGCCCTTCTTGCCGTGGCAGATGTCGCGGGCGAGCTTGTGCCGGGACTCCTGGACGGTGAGCTGCTTGTGCATCTGCCGCCGGTAGGTGTCGTCCACGGGATCTACCACCGCCAGCAGGTGGAGGGTCTTGGCGATCCGCCCGTACTCGGCGAACGCCTGCCCCAGCGGGGTGGGGTGGCCCTCGCGGCCGAACATCCGCAGCAGGTCGTACGCCCTCACCTGGTTGGTGACCAGGGAGCCGGCCACCCGCAGCATGTCCGGCCAGGCCGTGAGCACCTTCTTCACGTTGACCTTGTTGCGGGCCGGCCTGGTACGGACCGTGTCCACCGGCCAGGTCGACGAGGTCATGAACTGCTGCAACTGCTGATGGTCCACACCGAGCCGTTCGGCCATCGGCTGCATCGACTTCCGACGCCCGTCCAGCAACAGGCCCCGCAGATACAGCCCACCCTTCACCCGCTGGTCAGCACGCACCAGCGGCGCGAACACCTCCCCAGCGAAATCCTCCAACCGGCCCCGGAACTCCGCGAGTTCATCCGCCCTCATACCGGCAGGAAACCACCAGAACGACCACCTGCCCAGAGACGTAACAAAGCCCTGCGAGGGCCTGTCCGGCGGATCTTGCCGGACAGGCCCCTGGTCCCGAGGAGGGCTCAGCGCTTGAGCATGAAGGTGAAGTCGCCGGAGAGCTTGCCGCTCAGCCGGACTGCCGAAACGAGTTTCCCCTCCGTGATCAGTCGCTCGACCTCGGCCCGCGAAAGACCGCAACCTTCAGCGATCAGTCGTACCGGCCGGACAGGGATCCGCGCGGCAAAACGGACCGAGACGTCGATCACCTCGCGGTCCAGGTGATCCGATCCGCCGGTGTCGAGGCGCCAGGCGTTGTCCCAGTCGAGGGCGATGCGGTTACGGCGCCGCACGACCGGATCCTGGAGCAGCTCAGCTGTCAGGCCGGCGTCGTTGTCGTGCAGCCGGTCCAGCAGCTCAGGTCGTATGGAGCGCACATTCATCCGCTCCAGGACCGTGAGCTTTGCAGTTTCCCCGCAAGCGGTACAGAGCGCGAGGAGCCAGGCGTCGATGAGCTTGTGGTTTGCGTTGACGCGAAATTTACCGCTTGCCCGGAAGCGCTCGGACGCGCACGCGTGGCATCGGCGGAGAACGAGCGGCAGGCAGGTGGGCACGACCACCCAGTTTTTGAGCACAGAAGTACACCGGTTTCAGTGAGAAGTCCGCAGCAAAAAGGAGCGCGGCGCACATGCGCGACGCGCGACGATTCAGAGCTCGGGAGGTCTCACAGGGTGTACAACGGGACGTCCTTGACTAGACGACTTGGTTCGGCAGCACGGTAATGGCGCACAGCGGCGCTGTTCCACTGGTTTTCGAGCGCCCCACCGCCAGGTTCTGTCCGGCGGATCATGGACGAAGCCGGAGCCGGATCGTGGCGACGGTGACGGTGCCGTGGAAGATGTGGGCCCGCTTGTCGCACCTCGTGGCCACGGCCCGGAAGTTCCTGAGCCTGTTGATCATCCGCTCGACCTCGCTCCTACGCTTGTAGATCGTCTTGTCGAAGCCGGCGGGCCGACCGCCGTCGCTGCCCCGGCGCTTGCGGTTGGCCCGCTGGTCCTTCGGCTCGGGGATGGTGTGCTTGATGTGGCGTCTGCGCAGGCAGCGGCGGTTACGGCGGGAGCTGTACGCCTTGTCGCCGCCGAGGTGATCGGGGCGGGTGCGAGGACGCCCGCCGCCCAGGCGGGCGACGCGGATGCCTTCCATGACTGGAATGAGCTGGCCACGCTGTTCCTGCCGGCCTTCATTCTTCTGACGGCCATCAGCGACAACATCCACCTGGGCGCGGTCATCACCGACGCTCTGCCGTTCCGGGCGTGGACCCGTCTGATCCTGCAGGGCACGATCGACGGCCAGCTCTTTGCCTCCACGATCGGCGGGGCCTGGACGGTCTACGCGGTCTGGACGGCGGTCGCGGTCTTGCCGGTGCCGGCCATCCTGCCGAGGCGGGACCAGTGACAGCCGCGCAGATGACGGCCAATCTCGCCGTTGACCGCTGTATGGCTACTACTCAGGGCCGTCGTTGAGATCCCCAAGAATTCGTACATATGGCGCAATTGTTTCACGGCGTTCGGTGGCTGTTCACTCAAGGCCGGAGACCTTGAAAACTGTCTGGGTGCTCTCGCCGTCGATCCGCCGTGACAACTGTTCCAGTGCGGTCGCCCCGCACAACAGCGTCCCTCGGCCCAGGGAGACGCGGGCGCCCGCGTCCAGCAGGCGCCAAAGCCGCGGGTTGGCGACGAGCACCTGCGGATCCAGCTCAACCCGTCCGCCGTCCAGATCGCGCAGGATCAGGCGCTGCGCGACACCGTCGGACCAGCGGACGGCTACCAACTGGTCGGTCCTTACGCGCCGCTCCCGCAGGAGTCTGTGCGAGGCGAGCCAGCCCTCGCCGGCTGTCACTCGTGGCGGCAGCAGCACCACGAACAGCAGGGCGGCGAGTCCCGTCCACAGGGCCGCCCTCGGGGCGGTGAGGCCGCCGGAAGCGCCGTCGAGCAGCAGCAGCGTCGCGAGGAGCAGCGTGGCGCAGCCGATTGCGGATCGTAGTTCACCGGCTCGCCCGGTGTTGGAAGCGTGCGTTCCGGGGGGCTCCACACGGTCGGCCCCGCGCCCCGGAACGGGTCTCGTGCTCCGTCCCATGCAACCGACGCTAGGCGCGCCGAGGGCTTGCGCCCGGTTCATTGATGAACCGCTGACGTGGTGTCGGCCGACTTTGACGTCCTCATGACGGTGCTCGTCAAGAACGCGTGAAGGTATTGCCGTTTCACGCCAAGAACGCGCCAGCGACGGCCATGGCCGGTCGGATGCGGCACACCCTGAGCGGACCTGGAACAAAGGAGTCCGACCTGATGTCCGTCCAGTCCACCGAGACCTGCGTCGCCCCCGGCGCAGAGGAACCCCCGGATACCGGTGCCCGTCACAAGCTCACCGCCCTGACCGGCCTGGCTGCGCTGTCGCTCGATGCGATGGCCTCGGTCGCGTACGGGCCCGAAGCGATCGTCCTGGTCCTGGCCGCAGCGGGCGGCTACGGGCTCGGCTTCACCCTTCCGGTCACCGTGGCGATCGCCACGCTGCTGGCCGTCCTCGTCGCTTCGTACCGGCAGGTGATCGCCGCCTTCCCGGACGGGGGCGGGAGCTACGCGGTCGCAAAGACGTATCTGGGCGGTCGTACCAGCCTGGTAGCGGCCGCCTCCCTGGTCCTGGACTACGTCCTCAACGTGGCAGTGGCCGTCACCGCGGGAGTGGCCGCGCTGACCTCGGCGTTTCCTGAGCTGTATGGCGACCGGCTGTGGCTGTGTCTCGTCGTGCTGGTCCTGATCACCGCGGTGAACCTGCGCGGGATCGTGGACTCGGCCCGTGCGTTCATCGTGCCGACTATCGTCTTCATCGGCTCGATCCTGGTACTCATCGTGGTCGGCCTGTTCCGCGCCGCTCCGGTGAGTACCGAGACGGCCGCCGGCCATGCCTCCGTCCTCGCCGACAACGCCACCACCGTCGGCGCGCTGCTCCTGCTCAAGGCTTTCGCAGCGGGCTGCTCGGCGCTGACGGGCGTCGAGGCCATAGCCAACGCCGTCCCCTCCTTCCGCGCCCCGGCCGCCCGCCGCGCCCAGCATGCGGAGGTCGCGCTCGGCGCCCTGCTCGGCGTCATGCTGATCGGCCTCTCCGTCCTCATCTCCCGCTTCGGTCTGCAACCGGTCGAGGGCGTGACCGTGCTCGCACAGCTCGCCGATGCGTCCTTCGGCCACAATCTCGCCTTCTACGTGGTCCAGTTCGCCACCATGGTGCTGCTGGCCCTTTCCGCGAACACGTCCTTCGGTGGGCTGCCGGTCCTCCTCAAGCTGCTGGCCCGCGACAACTACCTCCCGCACGTCTTCGGGCTGAAGGCCGACCGGCAGGTCCACCGCCACGGCGTCCTTGCCCTCGCGGGTGTCTCCGCCGCGATGCTGGTCTTCTCCGGCGGCGACACCAACACGCTGGTACCGCTCTTCGCGATCGGTGTCTTCGTCGGCTTCACCATCGCCCAGACCGGCATGGTCCTGCACTGGCGCCGGGTACGCGGCCCGCAGTGGGCGGGCAAGGCACTCCTGAATGGTCTGGGCGCCGTACTCACGGGTGTCAGCGCGGTCGTCGTCACCGCCACCAAATTCCACGACGGCGCCTGGCTGATCGTGGTCGCCCTGCCGCTGCTGGTCGCCGGCTTCGAGTGTGTCCACCGCGCGTACGACCGGATCGGCGAACGTCTCGGGGTCGGCCGCATCCCCGAACCCCCGCACCACGACCGGTCCTTGGTCCTGGTCCCGGTCTCCTCCCTGACCCGGCTCACGAGTGAGGCCCTGACCGCGGCGGTGTCACTCGGCGACGAGGTGCGCGCGGTGACGGTCTGCCACCCCGATCCCGAGGACCGCGCGCAGACCGAGGCCCTGGAACGCGACTGGGCACTGTGGAATCCTGGCGTTCCACTGGTGCGCGTCTCCTCGGCCCGCCGCACCGTCGGCCGCCCGATCGCCGCGTACATACGCGAGCTCTCGGCAGCCGATCGGGACACCCGGATCACTGTGCTCATCCCCGAGATCGAGCCGGCCCGTCTGTGGCAGCGCGCGCTGCAGAACCAGCGTGGCGCAGTCGTCGCACACGCCGTCCGCCGCGACACGAACGCCGTGATCTGCCGACTGCGCTTCCGGCTCTCGGATCTGCCCTGACGGGTTACGGCCGGGGCAGTTTCAAGTCGTACGGGAATTCCTCGCTGCCGCGCAGGAAGGTGATCCGTACGAGCAGGGCGCTCGCCCCGGCCGGGACGGCCGGCCGTCCAGTGAGACTTCCGTCGGTGTGCGTGCCGCCAGGGGCGGCTCCGAAGGCGCCGCCCAGGACCGGAAGGAAGCACGTCGGCGCCTCGACGCAGTTGTCGGCGAACTGCGTCATGAAGGCCGGGGCGCGGTGGGAAACCAGCGGGCGAGGGCGGGGCGGCCGGACGGCTGAAGCTGGATCACGGAAGAGAACATCTGACTTCGGGTGTGGAGCGGCTCCGGTCGGGATGCCGTTGGCGAAGTGCTGCCCGTGAATTGGAGATGCATTTCACCGACACGGAATCAGAACGGCTCGGAAGCCTGCTCGGGGTGGCAAGGTGCAGGAGCCGCACTCGCGATGGGGCTGTGGTCGGCGCGGCGAGGTCGTGCCGTGGCATGGAACAAGGAATGAACTGATGGCAACAGGCACCGTGAAGTGGTTCAACGCCGACAAGGGCTTCGGTTTCATCGCGCAGGACGGGGGTGGCCCAGATGTGTTCGTCCACTTCTCCGCCATCCAGACCCAGGGCTTCAAGGAGCTCTCGGAGGGCGACAAGGTCGAATTCGAGGTCACCCAGGGGCCCAAGGGGCCACAGGCGGAGAACGTCACCGTGAGGTAGCGCTCCTCCGGGCGCCCGGTCCCACCGGATGAACCGATGGGACCGGGCTCAGGCTCCGGCGCGCAAGCGCCCAGCAAGGCCGGACAGCGAGGGCCATCGCTGTCCGGCCTTGCTGGGGAGAGCGACGGCCGTCACCCGCGGGTCGGCGGCGAAGACGGTCAGCGCCGGCTGGGACCGGGTGAAAAAGAAGCGGCCGTCGTCAGGAGGCCGTGGGCGAACGGTGCGTCACCGCACCGGCGGGTGAGCAGCGTCCGTACGCGCTCGGCGCAGGGATTCCGCTTGTGCCTTGCCACGGCCCTCGGCGACGGCCTCGGGGCGAGGTTGGCGAAGATCACCGTCAGCCGGAGCCAGACGCTGATCACCCAGGTGAAGACGGACGGGTGGATCAGCGCCGAGAGGGTCATCAGTACGGATCCCGCCGCGACCACGAACAGCATCGGGTTCCTGACCAGGGCTCGCGGGTGCAGTTTTCGGATGGCCTCCGGGATGGACCTCAGCAGCTGTACGGGATCGAAGAGCCCGCCGTGCCGGGTACGGCGACGGGGTGGCCGGTTGCTCGCGTCACTCCCCGGGTTCCAGCCTTCCGGAGTCGTCTGAGCCTGCTGAGGGGCGGCGGGAAGCATCGCTGAGACCTTCTGATGGGTCCGGCCCTCCGCATGGCAGGGCCGGGCGAGCCGATAAAGGGGGAGCCGATCGAGCCTTGCCGGTGCCGGGATCCCGGCACCGGCAAGGCCGTGTGCGGACGCGGGCGCGGGGAGGCGCCGCCGCGTACCCGCCGCCGAAGACGCGACCCGGGAGGAACCCCGGGGCGCTGTCATGCCACTGACGTCCGCGACCTTGAGCGGCCACAGCAGTCTTCTAGGGGCGGCGATGCCGCCAATTCGCCTATATCCTAAGGTATTTACGGTCCTCTGACAGTTCTCCGATACCCGGCGTCAGGCGGGTCTCAAGAAGTGCTGAAAGAGCGTCAGGTTGATGTCGACGCCCGCCTTCCATGGCCGGAAACCGGCTGAGAGTGACCGGCACGGGGGAACCGGACGACCGGTCCATGACGTCGGCTGGAGGGCGCGTGACCAGCACCGCCGGTATCGCGCACAGTCCGGAGGCGGCGGGCCGGACCGAAGCCGAAACACGTCACATCCCGGTCGTACGACACTTCTGCCCCTGACGGCAGGACTCACGGCCTCCGGAACCCGGGACGCCGCCTACCGCGACGCTCCCCGTACCACCAATGCCGCCGGCCTCGATTTCGCCCTGAACGATATGGACGCACAGGTGGCCAACGCCCTGCTGTCCAGCGGCAACGCCGGTGAGGGCCGCATGTCCGTCCCGTACGACAAGGCCATCGGCTTCTACGACGATGCACGGCATACCGTCTCCGGGCTGCTGCCCGCAGCCGACGGCGCCCTGACCGTGCTCGGGCTGCGCCCGCGGCTGGCCGAATTCCGGGTCTAAAGCGGTCTACGGCAGCTTGGGCCGGCCGGGTGACCGCGTGGTCCTGGCGAGCGCGCGCCGCGGTCCGGACGCCCTTACGGGCGGGGGCCGGCCGCAGCGGACGGACACTCCCCAGTGACCGAAAAACGCCGTGGTCAGTGGGCCGCACTCCCTCGTTCGGTGTAACGCGCACCGGATTCTTCGCAGGTCGGACGGGTGGGCGTAAGAAGGTCGTCAAGAGCGCGCCAATGGCCGTAAGAGGCCCGTCAACGGCGCGAGTATGCGCTTGATGGGGCGCTTTCCTGGTCAGGTCCGTTCACATCCGAATCTCTTCCAGGAGTTCACGATGGCCGATGTGGCCTTCGTCGTCACCACGATCGCGGTGTTCGCGTTGGTGGCTCTCATTGCCAGGGGGGTGGCGAAGCTGTGACTGTCGAGAACGTTGTCGGTCTGATCGTGGCTGTTGCCCTGTTGGGTTATCTCGTCCTCGCCCTTGTTTACCCGGAGAGGTTCTGAGCCCCGATATGAGCCCTGTCCTTGCTGGTGTGCTCCAACTCCTTGCGCTCATAGCGGCGCTCGCGCTGGCGTACCGTCCGCTCGGCGACTACATGGCCGGTGTCTACTCCTCGAAGAAGCATCTTCGGGTCGAGAAGTGGATATACAAGGCCATCGGCGCTGATCCGAACACGGAGATGCGCTGGCCCGCCTACCTGCGCGGTGTCCTGGCCTTCTCCGCCGTGAGTGTCCTGTTCCTCTATCTGCTGCAGCGTGTCCAGGGCGGTCTGCCCGGCTCGCTGGGTTTCTCCTCGATTGATCCGGATCAGGCGTTCAACACGGCGGCGTCGTTCGTGGCGAATACCAACTGGCAGTCGTATTACGGCGAGCAGGCCATGGGTCATGTCGTGCAGACCGGTGGCCTGGCGGTGCAGAACTTCGTTTCGGCCGCGGTGGGTATCGCGGTGGCGGTGGCGCTGGTGCGGGGTTTCGCCCGCTCTCGCACGGGTGAGCTGGGCAACTTCTGGTCCGACCTGGTGCGCGGCACCGTCCGGATCCTGATCCCGATCTCGGTGATCGGTGCGGTCGTCCTGGTCGCCTGCGGTGCCATCCAGAACTTCTCCGGCGTTCATGAGGTCGGGCAGTTCATGGGCGGCTCGCAGCAGTGGAACGGTGGCGCGGTCGCCTCGCAGGAGGCGATCAAGGAGCTGGGTACGAATGGCGGCGGGTACTTCAATGCCAACTCGGCCCACCCCTTCGAGAATCCCAACGGGCTCTCCAACCTTCTTGAGATTTTCCTGATCCTGGTCATCCCGTTCGCGCTGACCCGCACGTTCGGCCGGATGGTCGGCTCCCTCAAGCAGGGTTACGCGATCCTCGCCACCATGGCCACGATCTGGCTCGGGTTCACCGCGCTGATGATGTGGACGGAGTTTGCCCACCATGGGCCTGCTTTCGATATTGCGGGTGGGGCGATGGAGGGTAAGGAGACGCGGTTCGGGATCGGTGGTTCGTCGATCTTCGCGGTGGCCACGACGTTGACGTCGACGGGTGCGGTGAACTCGTTCCACTCCTCGTTCACCGGTTTCGGTGGTGGGATCACGATGCTGGGCATGCAGCTCGGTGAGATCGCGCCGGGTGGTACGGGTTCGGGTCTGTACGGCATGCTGATCATGGCGATCATCGCGGTGTTCATCGCGGGTCTGATGGTCGGCCGTACCCCGGAGTATCTGGGGAAGAAGATCGGTACCCGTGAGATCAAGCTTGCGGCCTGCTACATCCTGATCACCCCGGCGCTGGTGCTCATCTTCACCGCCGCGGCGATGGCTCTGCCGACCCCGGGCAACTCGATGACCAACACCGGTGCGCATGGTTTCTCCGAGATTCTGTATGCGTACACCTCGGGTGCGAACAACAACGGTTCGGCGTTCGCCGGGCTGAATGCGGACACGCAGTGGTTCAACACGACGATCGGGCTCGCGATGCTGCTGGGCCGGTTCCTGCCGATGGTGTTCGTCCTGGCGCTGGCGGGCTCGCTCGCCGAGCAGAAGCCCGTACCGGCCACGGCGGGCACGCTTCGTACCGACAAGCCGCTCTTCAGCGGGCTGCTGGTCGGCACGATCCTGATCATCACCGGGCTGACCTACTTTCCGGCCCTCGCGCTGGGGCCGCTGGCCGAGGGGCTGGCGTCATGACTACTCGTACGAAGCAAGAGGACTCGATGTCCACTGTCATCCCCACCCGGGCGCCGCACCAGGACGTGCCCACGGGTCACCAGAGCGAAGGCCGTGTCGGCGGGGGTCTGTTCGACCCCAAGCAGTTGCTCAGGTCGTTCCCGGACGCTGTCCGCAAGCTCGACCCCCGGGTGATGATCAAGTCGCCTGTGATGTTCGTGGTGCTGGTCGGCTCGGTGGTCACGACTGTGCTGGCGTGTCTGGACCCGGGCGACTGGTTCGGCTGGGCGATCGCGGTCTGGCTGTGGCTGACCACGGTCTTCGCCAATCTGGCGGAGGCGGTCGCCGAGGGGCGTGGCAAGGCGCAGGCCGACACGCTGCGCAGGGCCAAGAGCGACACTGTCGCGCGCCGTCTGTCCAAGGACGGCAGGACCGAGGAGCAGGTGCCCGGCACCGAGCTGCGCATCGGTGATCTGGTGGTCTGTGAGGCGGGTGACATCATTCCTGGTGACGGGGATGTCGTCGAGGGCGTCGCGAGTGTGGATGAGTCGGCGATCACGGGTGAGTCGGCTCCGGTCATCCGTGAGTCGGGCGGTGACCGCAGCGCGGTCACCGGGGGTACGAAGGTGCTTTCCGACCGGGTCGTCATCAAGGTCACGACGAAGCCGGGTGAGACGTTCATCGACCGGATGATCGCTCTGGTGGAGGGTGCGGCCCGGCAGAAGACGCCCAACGAGATCGCGCTGAACATTCTCCTCGCGTCCCTCACGATCGTTTTCCTCCTGGCGGTTGTCACCCTGCAGCCGTTCGCGATCTACGCGGGCGCCAAGCAGTCGATGATCGTGCTGACCGCCCTGCTGGTCTGTCTGATCCCGACGACCATCGGTGCGCTGCTTTCCGCGATCGGTATCGCGGGCATGGACCGGCTGGTGCAGCGCAACGTGCTTGCCATGTCGGGCCGGGCGGTCGAGGCGGCGGGGGATGTCTCGACGCTGCTGCTCGACAAGACCGGCACGATCACGCTGGGCAACCGGCAGGCCGCCGAGTTCGTCCCGGTCAAGGGCACGACCGAGGCCGAACTGGCGGATGCCGCCCAGCTTTCCTCGCTCGCCGACGAGACTCCCGAGGGCCGCTCCATCGTGGTTCTGGCCAAGGAGAAGTACGCACTGCGCGAGCGTCACCGGGGCGAGCTGCGGCACGCCGAGTGGGTGGCCTTCACCGCACAGACCCGCATGTCAGGTGTGGACCTTTCCGAGAACGGCGAGGCCCGCAAGGTCCGCAAGGGCGCGACCGGTTCGGTGATCGCCTGGGTCAAGGAGCGCGGCGGCAGCGTCTCGCAGGACGTGCAGGCACTCACCGATCAGATCTCCCAGGCCGGCGGTACGCCGTTGCTGGTGGCGCTGGAGGATGAGAGGGGTGCCCGTGTGCTGGGTGTCATCCACCTCAAGGATGTTGTCAAGGAGGGCATGCGGGAGCGGTTCGACGAGCTGCGCCGCATGGGTATCCGCACCGTCATGATCACGGGTGACAATCCGCTGACGGCGAAGGCCATCGCCCAGGAGGCGGGGGTGGACGACTTCCTGGCCGAGGCGACGCCCGAGGACAAGATGGCTCTCATCAAGCGGGAGCAGGCGGGCGGCAAGCTCGTCGCGATGACGGGTGACGGCACGAACGACGCACCGGCGCTGGCCCAGGCGGATGTCGGGGTGGCGATGAACACCGGTACCTCGGCCGCGAAGGAGGCCGGGAACATGGTGGACCTGGACTCCAACCCGACCAAGCTGATCGAGATCGTCGAGATCGGCAAGCAGCTCCTGATCACGCGTGGTGCGCTGACGACATTCTCGATCGCCAATGACGTCGCGAAGTACTTCGCGATCATCCCGGCGATGTTCGCGGTGGTCTATCCGGGTCTGGACAAGCTGAACATCATGCAGCTGTCCTCCCCGGAGTCCGCGATCCTGTCCGCGGTCATCTTCAACGCGCTGATCATCATCGCGCTGGTGCCGCTCGCCCTGAAGGGTGTGCGCTACCGGCCCAGCAGTGCCGACTCGATGCTCCGGCGCAACCTCGGGATCTACGGACTGGGCGGCCTGGCCGCCCCGTTCATCGGCATCAAGATCATCGACCTGATCATCTCCCTCATCCCCGGAATCGGCTGACCTGCCATGAACAACTCCGTAGGAAACACCGCCCGGCTGCTGTGGGCCGGACTGCGCGCCCTGCTCGTCCTGACCATTGTGTGCGGCGTGCTCTACCCGCTCGCCGTCACCGGTGTCGCCCAGGGCATCTTCCCCAACAGGGCCAACGGCTCCGAGATCACCGCGAACGGCAAGGTCGTCGGCTCCGAACTCATCGGCCAGCGCTACGACCTGCCACTGAAGAAGGGACAGGAAACCGCGGCCCCGGACCTCAAGTGGTTCCAGCCGCGCCCCTCCAACGGTCTCGGCACCAACAGCGTCAACACCCAGTACAAGCTGATCCTGTCCGGAGCGACCAACCGCTCCGGCGACAACAAGGAACTCATCGACTGGGTCACCGCCGCCAAGGCCGCCGTCGTCAAGGACAACTCTGTCCCCGGCCACCCCGTCAGCCCCGCCGATGTGCCGGCCGACGCCGTCACCTCCTCCGGCTCCGGCCTCGACCCCGCCATCTCCCCGGCATACGCACAGCTCCAGATACACCGCGTCGCCGAGCGCAACCACCTCGACGTCAAGCAGGTCGAGAAACTCGTGGCGGACAGCACCGACGGCCGGATCCTCGGCTTCATAGGAGAACCGAGGGTCAACGTCCTCCAGCTCAACATCGCACTCAAGGAACTCACCGAGAAGTGATCGCCTTACACCGGTGGGCGGGAGTCCGAGGCCCGAGGAGTGTCCTCGGGCCTCGGACTCCCGCCCCAGCCCATGACGAGAGGCTTCTCGGGCACAGCAGAAAGGCGGCACGCCGATGACCCGGGTGCTGGTGGTGGAGGACGAGCCACAGCTCGTACGCGCTCTCGAGATCAATCTCAAGGCACGCAAGTACGAGGTGGACGCCGCGTCCGACGGAGGCACGGCTCTTCGGCTGGCCGCCGCGCGCCCACCGGACGTCGTACTGCTGGATCTCGGCCTGCCCGACATGGACGGCATCGACGTGATCAAGGGGCTTCGCGGCTGGACTCGTGTACCGATCCTGGTGGTCTCCGCCCGTCGGACCTCGGACGAGAAGGTCACAGCACTCGACGCGGGGGCGGACGACTACATCACCAAGCCGTTCAGCATGGCCGAACTCCTGGCCCGGCTCAGGGCCGCATCCCGCCGAACGGCGGCTGCGCCGCCCACTGATGATTCGGTGATGGTCGCGACCGCGGAATTCACGGTCGACCTGCTCGCGAAGAAGGTCAGGCGGGACGGGCGCGACGTCCGCCTCACCCCGACCGAATGGCACCTGCTGGAAGTACTGGTCCACCATCGCGGGCGGCTCGTCAGCCAGAAGCAACTGCTGCAGGAAGTATGGGGCCCCACCTACGGCACACAGGGCAACTACCTCCGTGTCTACATGGCCCAGCTGAGGCGCAAACTCGAACCCGACCCTTCGCACCCCCGGCATCTCATCACTGCCCCCGGTATGGGCTACCGCTTCGAGATGTGAGTCGCTCCGCGGTCCGGCAGGCCGCTGCGGGCGCGGACCTGTAAACCAGCCCCTTGACTGCAAAGATCGGAACCATGGGACGCGGCAAGCTCCGGATCTACCTCGGCGCGGCACCCGGTGTGGGCAAGACATACGCGATGCTTTCCGAGGCGCACCGCCGGATCGAACGTGGCACGGACTGTGTGGTCGCGTTCGTGGAACATCACAACCGGCCCCGTACCGAAGTGATGCTGCACGGCCTCGACCAGATTCAGCGCCGTGAGATCGAGTACCGCGACACCGTCTTCACCGAGATGGACGTCGATGCGGTGCTGGAGCGCCGCCCGGCCGTCGCCCTCGTCGACGAGCTCGCCCACACCAACGTGCCCGGTTCCCGCAACGCCAAGCGCTGGCAGGACGTCGAAGAACTGCTCCAGGCCGGTATCGACGTCGTCTCCACGGTCAATATCCAGCACCTGGAATCGCTCGGTGATGTGGTGGAGTCGATCACGGGCGTACGGCAGCGGGAGACCGTCCCCGACGAGGTCGTTCGCCGCGCGGACCAGATAGAGCTGGTCGACATGTCGCCCCAGGCACTTCGCCGCCGAATGGCTCACGGGAACGTCTACAAGCCGGACAAGGTCGACGCCGCCCTGTCCAATTACTTCCGGCCCGGCAACCTCACCGCGCTGCGCGAGCTGGCGCTGCTGTGGACGGCGGACCGGGTCGACGAATACTTGCAGGAGTACCGCACCGAACACCGGGTCTCCAAGATCTGGGGCTCCCGCGAGCGCATCGTGGTCGGTCTCACCGGCGGCCCCGAGGGACGTACGCTCATCCGCCGCGCCGCCCGGCTCGCCGAGAAGGGCGCCGGCGGCGAGGTGCTTGCGGTCTACATCGCCCGCAGCGACGGCCTGGCCTCCGCCTCGCCCAAGGAGCTCGCGGTCCAGCGGACCCTGGTCGAGGACCTCGGCGGCACCTTCCACCACGTCATAGGCGACAACGTCCCGTCCGCTCTGCTCGACTTCGCGCGTGGGGTGAACGCCACCCAGATCGTGCTCGGCGTCAGCCGCCGCAGGACGTGGCAGTACGCCTTCGGCCCCGGAGTCAGTGCCACCGTCGCCCGTGAGTCGGGACCCGACCTGGACGTCCACATCGTCACCCACGAAGAGGCGGCCAAGGGCCGGGGCCTGCCGGCGGCCCGCGGGGCCCGCCTCGGCAGGGCCCGGATCATCTGGGGCTGGCTCGTCGGCGTGTTGGGCCCCGTCCTGCTGACTCTCCTGCTCAATGGCGTCGCCCCCGACGTCGGCCTGGCCAACGACATGCTGCTGTTTCTGACACTGACGGTGGCTGCGGCGCTGATCGGCGGGCTTCTCCCGGCACTGGCCTCGGTCGCCTGGGGTTCGCTGCTGCTGAACTACTACTTCACGCCTCCGCTGCACAGGCTCACCATCGCGGACCCCAAGAACATCGTCGCCATCGTGATCTTCGTCGGGGTGGCCGTCTCGGTCGCCTCTGTCGTGGACCTGGCCGCCCGCCGTACTCATCAGGCCGCCCGGCTGCGCGCAGAGTCCGAGATCCTGTCCTTCCTCGCGGGCAACGTGCTGCGCGGCGACACGAGCCTGGAACCGCTCCTGGAACAGGTTCGCGAGACCTTCCATATGGATTCCGTGGCGCTGCTGGAGCGCGACAGCGACGTCGATCCCTGGACCTGCACCGCCGCCGCAGGGACGGCCCGTCCGCTCACACGCCCCGAGGACGCGGACGTGGACATGCCGGTCGGCGACCACATGGCGCTGGCCCTCTCCGGCCGCGTACTGCCCGCAGAGAACCGTCGGGTGCTGGCCGCCTTCGCCGCCCAGGCCGCCGTGGTACTGGACCGGCAGCGCCTGGTCGGGGAGGCCGCGCAGGCCCGCGAACTGGCCGAGGGCAACCGCATCCGCACCGCCCTGCTCGCCGCCGTCAGCCATGATCTGCGAACGCCGCTGGCCGGTATCAAGGCCGCCGTCTCCTCCCTCAGGTCCGACGACGTGGAGTGGTCCGATGAGGACGAGGCCGAGCTCCTCGAAGGCATCGAGGAGGGCGCGGACCGGCTCGACCACCTTGTCGGCAACCTCCTCGACATGTCCCGCCTCCAGACCGGCACCGTCACCCCGCTCATCCGTGAGATCGACGTGGACGAAGTCGTCCCGATGGCGCTCGGCGGCGTACCGGCGGACAGCGTCGTCCTCGACATCCCCGAAGACCTTCCGATGGTCGCCGTCGACCCGGGCCTGCTGGAACGCGCCGTTGCCAACATCGTCGAGAACGCGGTCAAGTACGCCCCCGACGGCGAGCCCGTGGTGGTGTCGGCCAGCGCGATCGCCGATCGTGTGGAAGTCCGGGTGACAGACCGCGGCCCCGGCGTCCCCGACGAGGCGAAGGACCGGATCTTCGCACCGTTCCAGCGCTACGGCGACGCCCCGCGCGGCGCCGGGGTCGGCCTCGGGCTCGCGGTCGCCCGCGGGTTCGCAGAGGCGATCGGCGGCACGCTGACCGCCGAGGACACCCCGGCAGGTGGCATGACGATGGTCCTCACGCTGCCCGCCGCGGTCGGCCATCCGCCGGCCCGCCCTGACCTCCCGGCCACAGCCACGTCCTGAAGGGGGAGACGCCAGTGGCTCGTCCCGGAACCGTCACCCGGTGGTCGGCTGAGCGCTGTGAGAGGTTTTGCCGAACGGTCGATCACCTGTTGTTCCTGCTCGGGTAGCTTCCAAGCATCCATTGATCGCGATGTGCGGACTTCTCCCGGCATGACCGGAGGGGCCCGTTGGGAGGCATGTCATGAGTGTGGTCAACCTGTTCCGGACCGCGGCCGCTCTGCCGGACGCCTGGAGATCTCGTCCACTGGGCGAGGTGGGGACGGCCTGCGTCAAGGTGCTGCGCATGGACGAACTGCCGGTTGAGGAGGAGACACACGGCACCGCTGAGGTGCTGCTCGTAGTCGATGGCAGGCTGGAACTGACGGTGGAAGATACCGAAGTGACAGTGGGGCCGGGTGAGATGTACGTGGTGACGGCGGGTGCCCGGCATGCCGTTCGCACAGGGAGCCAGGGCACCCTGGTGATCGTGGAAGTGCCCGAGGGGTGAGGGGTACTGCACGCCGGCGGTCAGGTCCAGGGCGGCGAGCATGTGCATCGCGGTCCGGCTGACCGCGTCCACGCATCGGGATGACGGGCTGGGACCTGGGCGCTGTCCCCCGTTGTCACCGCAGTTCGGCCGCGATCAGGGGGAATCGACGGACTCAGCCGCTGAGTGGGAGCGAGCAGCCGCCGATGCACTTTGGCTCGGTGCACCGGCGGCCGCGTCGGCAGGGCCGTTACGAAAGCTCCCGATCGATCTGGTTCTCGTTGATCTTCTCTTCCCGCATGGTCTTGTCGTTCTGGATGGCATAGCGAGTCTGTGCCCCGCTGCCCTCGGTCTGCCGGATCTCGCCCTGCTGCTTGTGGTTTTGCTGGTCCCGGTACTCCACGCGCTGTCCCTGGCGGTATGACATCGGGAATCTCCAAGTCTCGTGTAGGTCGGTGGAGGGCCCGCCCCGCTCGTTCGGCGGGGGTGCCTCTCCTCTGCGCCCGCGTCTGTCGCTGGGCGCATGTGACAGCCCACCCCCACCTCCGCGCCACAGCAACCACTACGGGGCGAATGGGGTACGCCTCGCCCGCCCGGCCGATGCCGCGCCAGTGGTGATCAGCGTTCGGTGACAACGGCCGCCCTCTTCGGTTCCGTAGCGCGCGACAGCGAAACTCTCACGCTGCACATTCCCAGCGGCGGCAGCATCCCCAACCTGCGGGCCGTCCTGGACGTCCCGGACAACGCATCGGTTCAGGCCTCACGGGGTGCTGGACTCGCGGAATCCCGCCGCTTTCCGACCTTCGCCAAGGTGGTCGGAGCCTTCGACGACGGCTACGACCTGCATCTCGGAGGTCCGCGTCCTCGCCGAACGTGCCGTTGATCCGTGACCAGCGCGGCTCGGTGGCCAGGTCGATCTGCGGGCGCAGCGCGACCCGGATGCCCACCGCCAGGTACTCCTGGCGGGCGATGTCGGCGTGCTGCCACACCGTTTTCTCGCTGCCGATCGCCGCGAGACCGGTGGTCTCCGGCCACTGGGCCCGTCGCCGGGGGCTTGAGCTCGGGCATGTCTCCTCCTGGGCACCGTTGCGCCAGTAGCGACCGCATGTCGCCGGGGTGTGGAGACGTTAACCCGAAAATTGGTTGTCGTGCAGATTTGGCGTGATGGAAATCCGGCAGCCGCCCGCCTCAGTGCGAGGAGGTGGGGCGCGCCGCCCGGTCGAGGAAGGTCTCGATGTCGCCACCCGCGTCGAGGCCGGGTTCGTAGAGCCACTGGAGCTGAAGCCCGTCGGCCAGTGCGAGGGTCGCCCGTGCCAGCCAGGCGGGGTCCGCGTCGGCGTCGATGACGCCGGCGGCCTGCCGCTGCCGGAACTCGTCCGCGAGGGTGTCGCGCAGGCGGGCGTAACGCGCCATGAAGAAGTCGTGCCCGTCGTGCGCCTCGTCCGTGGCCTCGGCGCTGATGTTCACATAGAGCTTGACGAGGCCCGGGATGCGGTGCAGCTGCTGCAGCAGGCGCCGGACGTCCCCGCCGGCGGCCGTGCGGGCCGGTGCGTCCACCATGTCGCGGGCGTCCACGATCGCCGTCATCAGGTTCTGCCGCGAGCCGAAGTAGTGGGTGATCACGCCGGGGCGCACGCCGACCCGCTCGGCGATCTCCTGGAACGTGGACTGGTGGTAGCCGCGCTCGGCGATCGTTTCGAGAGCGGCGCTCAGGATCTCCGCCCGGCGTACGACCCCCTTGGCGTACGGGCCGCGCTTGCGCTCGTCTGCCCCCTGGGCCTCTCCGGCGGCCCCGGTGTCTCCGTTTTCTGCGCGCGTCGAAACGGCTGCGCTTGTTCCGCCGGGCGGCGTCGACCCGGTCGATCGCCCGGCTTGGTCCAGCAACTGGGCCATCAGAACCGGCAGTCGAAGGTTCAGGTGGGCCAATGCCTCACGCGATTCGTCCCCCGCCGGTGAGTCCAGCTGCGAGACGAAGGAGTCGACTTCCTTCCCGATCAGCTCCGCCAGTTCCAGCACTGCGTCGGTCCCCGCGTTCGCCTGCCGGGGCAACCTCTGTGGAGGTGCGGTTTTCGCGTTCCGGGCCCGGAAGGCCTTCGACTGGCAGGCACGGCCGCAGTACACCGGCGGCCGCCCCCGCGCCTTGCTCTCCAGCTGGGCTCCGCATGTCCTGCAGTGCCGCTCGGCCGAGTCGTCCGGAATCTCTCCCATCCGCCAAAGCTACCATTTCGACGCGCGCTGAAAAGTGGGTCAGTGGCGTGGCGGTGGAACATGTACGGCTGCTTCCCGTCGGTGAGGGTGTCCAACCGGGCGCACAAGCAGGGTCGCGCCGCCACGCAGCGTGCAGTCCAACGGCGGGTGTCGGGCGCCTCACGGGCCGTCGGTACGCACCTGGCGGCCATCGCCGGCTGGGTGCGCCGGCACGTGGTCAGTCGAACAGGTCGGGATCGGATGCCGTGATCTGGTCCCACAGCGGACGGGCCTGGAACCAGCCCGCCAGATGGGTGCCGACCTGGCCGCGGGTCAGCAGTGCGGTCTCCCGGTCGATGAGCTTCGGTGTGCCGGCCGCCATCGCCAACAGCTGTGCCTGGCAGGAGCGTTCCATGGTGATGAACCACCACACGGCCTCGGCGACCGAGTGGCCGACGGTCAGCAGGCCGTGATTCTGAAGGATGACGGCCTTGTGTCCGCCGAGGGCCTCGCCGATCCGCTTGCCTTCCTCGAGCTCGTCGACCACGCCCTGGTAGTCGCTGTAGAGGCAGTGGTCCTCGAAGAACGCGCAGGCGTCCTGGGTGATCGGGTCGAGCGGGATGCCGAGGCTGGAGAAGGCCTTGCCGTGCAGGGAATGAGAATGCGCGGCGGCCACGACGTCGGGGCGGGCGGCGTGCACCTGGGAGTGGATGACGAAGGCGGCCTTGTTCACCAGGCGGTTGCCGTGCAGCAGGGTGCCCTCGTGGTCGACCAGGAGCAGGTCGGACGCCTTGATCTGGTTGAAGCTCATGCCGAACGGATTGACCCAGAACCGGTCCGGGTTCTCCGGGTCGCGCACCGTGATGTGACCGGCGACGCCTTCGGAGAAGCCGAACCTGCCGAACAGACGGAATCCCGCAGCGAGTTGTTCCTTCCGGTACTGCCGCTCGGCCTCGACGGAGTCGAACGTCGGTGGCATGGGGATGGTGACGCCATCGGGCAGCGGGCCTGCGGCGGAAGCGATGGCGGAAGGCGTGGTGTCAGTCATGGAGTGCCTCCAGGACGAAAGGGGTGGCAGTGCGGGCCCCAGACGATACGCTTCTGTATCGGATACGTAAATGCATCGGATTCAAGGCCTCCCGCAGCGCCGCGAGCAGGATGCAGACCTGTATCGGATACGTTGGGACATTGGATACGGGCCGGTGCTCTGCCGGATGCCGACGCATGCAACGCGAGGAGGGTCAATGCCCAAGGGTGTGACCAAACGCCGCCCGCGTACCCGGGCCGCGCTGTTGCAAGCGGCGTTGGAGACCTTCGCCGAGCACGGATTCCACGGCACCTCCATCGAGCAGATCTGCGACCGCGCCGGCTACACCCGCGGCGCGTTCTACTCGAACTTCAGCAGCAAGGAAGAGCTCTTCTTCGCGCTCTTCGACGCACACAGCGAGCGAATCATCAGCCGCCTGACGGAACTCGTCGACTCGATCGACGGCGAAGACTTCTCGCTCGACCGCTTCGCCGAACTCCTCCCCGAACTCGAAACCGACGAACGGGACTGGTTCCTGGTCACCACCGAGTTCACGCTCCACGCCATCCGCGACCGCCAGGCCGCCTGGATGCTCGCACGCCACGACGCACGGCTGCGCGCGCAGATCGCCCGCGCTCTGACTGAATGCGTGCGCGGTGCGGGCCTCGCCCTCACCGTGGATCCCGAGGAGCTCGCCCGGCTGCTCATCGCCGTACGGGAAGGCGAACTCGCCCAGAGCTATGTCGAACCCGACCAACTGCCGCCTGGGGAGCTCGGGCGCCGCTACCTCGTCCCGCTCCTGTCCGCCGTGACCGTACCCGCTGTCGAGGGGCCCCTCGCAGGGGAACCCGGACCCGGTGCGAGTTCCGCGAGCGCGCACTCGTAACGGCCCGCTCCGGCAGGCGCCGGAGCCGACTTCCGTAGATCTGCTTCTGGAGATCTACGGTGTGGCGGTGGTGCTCTGTGCCTGGTCGTCGTTCGTGAGCATGCGCCAGACGCGGCGGACACGGTTCGCCATGTCGATGCTGGGGTCGCTCAGCCACTGGAGCTGGATGCCGTCGGACGCCGCGTGACGGCTGAGGCGGTGTGGTGCGGGTCGAGGCCGGGGTTCGCGCGGCCCGCGCGGCAGGGCAGACCCAGGGCCAATACGGCGAAGACCGTTCCAGCGGTGAACGCGCTCGACATGCCGTCGGCCTCGGCGATGTGGGCGTGGACGTGGGCGTGGGCCCGCAGGCTCTGGCCGACGCCCTTCGGCTTCTCAGCCCAGTCGCGGCTCACCGAGCCGAAGACAGTCACCAGTACCGCCAGGCCCACCGGGCCGCCCGTCTTCTGCATCGGCTGGAGCATGCCCGATGCGGCGCCCGAAGTGCCCGTGCGCTGCTCGACCGGTAGGCACGCGACAAATAGGGACATGTTGCGGAGTACTGTGCTGGTCTCGTATCCAGCCCTCTCGTCGCCCGACCCGCCCAAGTGGTCGTGACCATCCGGAATTCGGAGCCCGCCTCCGAGCATTGACCGTGAACGCCCGCCCAGGTTGCGGCTGAGCGACGAGAGCGAAGCCAACATGTATACCCGGCAAGGGAGTTGGTCCGTTCAAAGCGCTGGTCGAAGCACTTCTCGAGCGCCTCGCGGGGCGCTTCTCGGGGCGCTTCTCGGGCGTGAATCTAACAGGCATTCCGGCATCATGTCTAGACCAACTTTGATCGCCGAGTGCGCACGATCGCTCGCGATGAGTGATGGGAATGTGGCCTGGGGCACAAGATCCTTGACAGTCGCCGGGCGGTTGCCGAAAGCTCGTTCATCATTGGTCTGGACCACGATGAATGGGCGGGGTCGATGTTCAAGCCGTCACATGCCTCCGCCATGGATGTGCTGTTTTCGCGAGGCGAACGCTGGTTCAGGGCAAGGCAGTTGCTGCTACGGCGTACCGCGCCCGGAGTGCCGATGCCTGCAGCCGGCAACGCGCTCGGTCTGCTCCCGCCGGGCCGCATCGTCAAGACGGTTGTCCTGGTGTACGGCGGCGGGGAGAACTGATGAACCGACAGCCTCCGGACGTGCGCCTGGCGTTGTGCGAGCTGTGGCAGGCGTTCGGTGGAATCGCCCTGCTGAGTCGATACGGCCCCGACGTGCCCTGGCCGCATTCGTCCTGGTCCCGCGACGCACATGGAGCGCTGACGCCCCGTCTGAGAGCGGTCGTTGCCCTGGCTCGACCGCGAGGGCGCATCCCCTCGTTCCTGACCGCGGGCGTCACTTCGCGCAGGGCGAGCGTCGCCGATGGGCTCGACGAAATGATGCGCACGCCGCCCGGACTCGTCCGCGATGAACTCGCGCGGGAGTACCCCCTGGCGTTCGCCGACCCTCTGATCGCCGCGCTGATCCGTGACCCGGAAGTGCAACTCAACTACCTGGCCGTTGAGTTCGCCAACTTCTGGCGGGCCGCGATCGAACCGCGCGGGGCCGGTCTTGCGCGTTCCCTGGAGGAGGAGATCCTCTTCCGCTCGCGCACCCTGGCGATGAGCGGGGGAGCGGCGCTCCTCCACGACCTCGGGCTCCCGTCCGAGCGCACGGGCGGAGCGGACCGCCTCACCGTTGTGCCGATGCTGTTTGCGGACGGCACCCACTGGTGGTCGGTCGCCGACGGCCGGACCGTGGTCTCCTTCGCGGCGAGGGGAGCGGGCCTCCTGCACCCCGGACCGAAGCGGGACGGCACCGCCCAGCCTCAACGCGCGGACCGTCTGGCGATCCTGCTGGGCAGGGGGCGTGCCTCCGTTGTCCGTGAGCTGGCCGTACCGATCACCACGTCCGCTCTCGCCGACCATCTGGGACTCGCCGCGAGCACGGTCTCCCAGCATCTGGCGGCTCTCGTCTCCGCCGGTGTGGTGCAACGCCACCGGGCCGGCACCCGCGTCCTTTACGAGCTGAATCGTGAGGGCGTGACGCTGACGGAGTGCCTCATGAATCAACAGCCGGCAGACGCCGTGGAGCTGACGCACGGACGCGGCATCCGATAGCGCAGTCTCCTCGGATCCCCGTATCGGATCAGAGCCGTTGGGCCGGCAGGAGCACGCCACCGTGCCACCGGGAGTGACAGCTGACGGACAGCCAATTCATGGAAAATGTGCGCCCTCTCCGGGCCGAGGCTCGATCATGGCCTGACCCGTCGTAGCACTTGCCGGCCAGAAGAGCGGTCCTGCGCCCCTTCACCAGGTCATACACCGGGAATCGCCCGGCGCCGTGGAGCGCAACTGCGACGATTCGGCATACGCCGAAAGGCTTGTTCCATGCCCTGCGGTCGACAAAAGTCTAGGTGGGAACTGCTCGACCGGAGGACCGCAAAGACGTGAGCAAGACACCTGGAACCGTCAACTTCCTGACATCCGAACTCGGCGCCGGTGAACGCGACGGTCGTGGAGCCCCGGCGGTGCGCACCCGCCGGCCCACGACGAAGGCGCGCGAACTCGACACCGTACTGACCTGACACGGCGCCTGCCGCGTGGTCGGCACAGTCGGAGCACTCGGCGTCTGTCCTCGGCCCCGCGGTCGTCGTAGCACTTTCCGTGTCGGCGTTGTGATCCCGGACAACGGGGCGGCACGACCGTCACACGCTGTGGTCCCGCCATCGCCTTGCGACGCGGTGCCACCCTCCCCATGACCTCCCACCCCTTCTGCGGAGTCGGACTCGTGAGGCCGGCGACGACCCGGCCCATGGACCGGGTAACCGAGCCACGTCAGTCACTTGGTCCGGGCGCGCTCCCCGCGTGATGTGCCCCGTACAAGTACCGCTGGGGGAGCGGTCGGTCCGCTTAGCCACTGAGAACTTGAGCCCTGGAGTGATTGCATGCCGACGCCTGACCGATATCTGCATCGAGCCCCTTCGGACCTCCCATATTTCAGCTCGGACGGTGAGGCGTATCTGGCGCAGACGCCGTTGAGGGACATCCGGAAGTCGCGAGCGCTCCGAGTGCTGTCCGAAGAGGACTTCGCCTTCTGGCAGACCTATGGCTACGTCATTGTCAAGGAAGCGATTCCCGCTGCTGCGGCGGAACGTCTGCTCGATTTCACCTGGGATTTCCAGGGGCTGGATCCGGCCCGGCCCGACAGCTGGTACGAGGACGAGCCGTTCCGGTCGGATCTGGACAGAGAACTGCATGTCTATGGATTCGTCGAGGCATACCACCACCAGCTCATATGGGACAGCCGCCAGGCGCAGCGAGTCTATGACGCGTTCGTCGACGTGTGGGACTGCGAAGAGTTATGGGTGACGCTGGACCGGCTCAATCTCAACCCGCCCAACATAAAGAACCGCGATCGCGCGCTCATCGCGCCCACGGACAAGGGTTTTGACATCGAGCTCCACTGGGATGTCGACACCACGCTCAGTGTTCTTCCGCAGCGGGTCCAGGGGATTATCGCGCTGAATGACACCCGGCCGGAGCTGGGTGGTTTCCAGTGCTCGCCCGAGTTGTTCCGTCAGTTCGACCGGTGGAAGGTCGCTCAGCCGGCGGACCGCGATCCGATCAGGCCGGACGTCGACCGGGCGGAGTTCCCCGTGGTCCGACCGGAGCTCAGGGCCGGCGACCTGCTGATCTGGAACGGTCTGCTCGCGCACGGCGTGGCACGCAACACCTCGGAGAACGGTGTCCGTGCGGTTCAGTACCTCTCCATGATGCCCGCCCTGGAGTCTCACGATGAGCTGAGGCAGTCCCGGGTCGAATCGTGGCGCCATCTCAGCACACCGGACTGGAACAAGACGCTGGTCGGCGACGCCACGAAGCATGAATCCCTCAGGTACGGCACTGCCGCACTGAGCGGCCTCGGCGAAAAGCTGCTGGGCCTCACATCCTGGAACGGGCAAGAACTCGAACGGTCAACCGGAGAATCGGCATGCGTAGAATCTGCCTGACCCTTCCCACGAACAGGGCATGCGCCGCAACGATATCGGCCATAGGTGAGGAAGCGGATTACGCGGCCGACCACTTCGATGTAGAGGTGCACCTGCTGATCCTGGACTCCTCCGACGCGCAGGCATTTTCTGAGCATGCCAGAGTCGTCAGCGAGTCGCACCGGGCACCGAATGTGATCGTGCATCATCTCGGCGAGGCGGAGCAGAGGGACTTTCTGCAGCGGCTGATCGAGCGTTCCGGCGTCATCAAGCCGGATCTGATGCTCGACCTCATGCTTCCGGCCGACATTTCCTACGGTGCCTGCACCAATCGCGCATTCCTGATCGGCAGCGCGCTCGGATGCCGGTCGATACATCGCAGGGACTCGGACAGCAACTATCAAGTTCTCAACGGTGAGCCTGTCTTTCCCATTCACCACGAGCTCACCTCACTCGGAAAATCCGCGATCGACGCAGCAAGCGGTGTGTCCGAGACCACGCTGGACCCGGAGCACGCACACAAGCCGGTGGTGATGGTGGGCAGCTCCTTCGTCGGTGAGCTGTCGGTGGACATCAGCGAGATCTCTCGGCTCGACCGAGACATCTACTGCGACGTCGTCAGCCTGTGGGCCCCTCGCCATTGGTCGGACGAGGAGAAGAGGGAACTGGTCGACGAGTCCTTCAGGGGGGCGGGCACCGACTCGTTCGTCCGGGATCACTCGACCCTGACCAATGTCGACCCCATGCGCGTGGACATGTGCAACATCAGTTTCCAGCGCGAGGTGTACGAGCGCGTACCGCTGCCGCCCGCGACCGACACCATCGGCAGCGACTACTTCCTCATGCATCTGGTGTACGACGGCACATTGCCCGGCGTCCTGCACAACCGCAACATCGTCAACTTCTACACGGCCGAACGTAGAACCGACGCCGGGTTCATGTCCTACCAATTGCGGTTGACGAAGTTCTTCCTGTCGATGCTCTACTTCAATTTCATCTACGACAGGATGGCGACGGCCGGTGCATCGCTGCTCGACGACCGGCATCGCGTCCGGCCGGCCACGGTCGTCGAACTCGTCAGGGAAAGCGCCCGGTTGGACCGGGACGAGAACGTACACCGGCTGAACGTCCTCGATCGTTCCTACCGAAAACTGGGCGGCAGATACGCCGAGTTCGCCGACATCCTGGCATCGCGCAGTCGGAGACTGCTCGAAGAAGCCCAGGAGGACATCGAGGACTTCGCTCTGCTGATCGAAGCGTGGGGCCCGCTGATGCAGGCGAGCAAGTCCACCAGCATCCACCAGCCGCGCCGGTAGCCGGACCCGGAACATCATCATGCACCTGAACGCACATATGCGCGCCGCCCTGGCTGCCGCCACCGAGGACCGGATCGTCTTCGATCTCGCAGGAATCGAAGCGCAATACGAATCACTGTTGCTGGAGCTGCCGGACATCTCCGTCCGTTTTGCCATGAAGGCCTGTCCTGTGGACGAGGTCCTTGCCTGTCTGGCGAAGAAGGGGTCCGGTTTCGACGCGGCAAGTCCCAATGAAATTGAGCAAGCCATCAGAACCGGCGTACCGATCGGCAAGATACATTACGGCAACACTATCAAGTCCGACCCGAATATCGTCGATGCGTATCGTCTGGGTGTCCGGGACTTTGCGACCGACAGCCTGGAAGACGTGGCGGCCATAGCGGCCCATGCTCCTGGTGCTCGTGTCTTCTGCAGGCTGGCGACCAGTGGTGACGGAGCACTCTGGGGTCTCAGCCGGAAATTCGGATGTTCGGGAACCGACGCGGTGCTCGTGATGGAGGCCGCGCGGTCGGCCGGCCTGACACCGTCCGGCCTGTCCGTTCATGTCGGCTCACAGCAAATGACATCCGAAGCCTGGCAGGACACCTTCGAATGCCTTGCCGAAGTGATCGCGGCCCTGAACCAGCGAGAGATCTTTCTGGACCACATCAATCTCGGTGGAGGTCTGCCCGCTCTCGGATATATCGACAACCGGGGCAGGCCGTTGGATCCTCCGGTGGACAAGATATTCGCCGTGATCCGAGAGGGCATACAGCAGCTCAGAACGGTGTCGGAATCCCCTCTGGACTTCCTCATGGAACCGGGGCGTCATCTGGTCGCCGACCATGGAGCAATCAGGGCACATGTGTCACGACTGTCATCCAGGCAACTCGTGGACGGTGAACGTCAGCACTGGCTGTACCTGAGCTGTGGAAAGTTCAACGGGCTTTATGAGATGGACCAGTTGCAGTACAGGATGCTGTTTCCCTCTCATATTGACGCGGAATACGTGCCGGCTGTTGTTGCCGGCCCTACTTGCGACAGCGACGACGCCTACACCCATGAGCACAATCTTGTTTCCGTGCCCAAATCGGCTGATTCAGGGGATCCGGTCTGGATACTCTCCTGCGGCGCCTATGCCACCAGCTATATGACGCAAGGGTTCAACGGCTTCAATCCACTTCCGTACACATGCGATGTCGACGAACCCCTGGAAGGGCTGGAGTAGATGGGGCGCGACGTGCGCATACGGCAGATCTCCGACGGCGACTGGGACGGCATCGCGGCGCTGGAAGCCGGTGTGTACACCGCCGACGGGCTGTCGGAAGGACGGGCCGCGCTGCAGTCCAGAGCTCACGCCTCGCCGGCCACATGCTTTGTGCTGGATTTCGAACAGCAGGTAGCGGGCTACCTGCTGGCACTGCCCTACCCGATGTTCGAGTATCCGGATCTGAACCGAATGGAGGACATCATTTTCCATTCGCGTAACCTGCATCTGCATGATCTCGTCATCGCCGAAGAATTTCGCGGAAGGGGCTTGGCGAAGCGTCTCCTGCGTCACTTCACCGCAACGGCCGGATCGAAGGGGTATGACGAGATCTCATTGATCGCCGTTTCAGGCAGCGATACCTTCTGGTCGGCCAACGGTTACAAAGCCCATCACGAGGTCGCACCCCCGAGGAATTACGGCACAGATGCGGTGTATATGTCCAGGTCGGTGCCAGACAGCCGCACCAGGAAAACGAACCTCGCCAATGAGCCATTGCACGGGACACCTCTGGAAGACGAAGTAGGCTGATTTCATATGTTTGGCGTTCGTGATCAATTCCGCCGAGCACAGCTGGCGATCGCAGCGTTGTTCTGTTTTCTTGGGTTTCAGTATGCCACCTGGGCATCGCGGCTCCCCGCACTCAAGGCACGGCTCGACCTGACAGAGGCGGAACTCGGCCTGTTGCTGATGGTCTGTGGTGCGGGCGCGGCAGCGTCGTTCCCCCTGGTGGCGATGCTGATGAAGCGGCTGGGATCCCGGCGCCTCGCCTTTCTCTCAGCCCTCTGTCTGAGCCTGCTCCTGCTTGCGCTGGCTGTGGCACCGAACTATCCGGTCGCTCTTGTGATCATTTGCTGTGACGGTGTCGCTGTCGGGAGCCTGAATGTCGCGATGAATGCGCAAGGGGCCGCTCTCGAAGTCAAATACCAGCGCACTGCCATGGCCAAACTGCATGCGACGTTCAGTGCCGGTTCCTTGTTCGCCGCACTTCTCGCGTCCGGTATGAACATGCTGACCCCGGCCGTTGCGGCACATTTCGGTGTGGCCACCGTCATTCTGTTGCTGCTGGTCGGACTCACTCGGTCGGGATTGCTGACGGAGGATCAGCAGGCTCCGAAGAAGAGCCGTCGCAAGTTGACCATGCCGTCTCGCGTGACGATATGGATGGGTTGCGCAATGGTGTTCGGCACGGTGACCGAAGGCGCCATGAACGACTGGTCCGCGCTCTATATGAAGGATGTCGTCAACGCGGCATCGGAACTGGCGCCCCTGGGCATCGCGGTCGTCTCGGTCATGATGGTGCTGGCCCGCATCTTCGCCGACGGCTGGCGCAGCCGCTGGGGCGACGGACGCATCGTCAGAGTGGGCAGCGCGGTGGCCGGTGCGGGGCTGGCGTTGGCCCTGCTGGTCGGCGGCGTGGTGCCGACGTTGATCGGGTTCGCCTGCGTCGGGCTGGGTGTCGCAGCTGTGACACCGTGCATCTATGTGGCCGCCGCAGGACAGGGCACGGACACACTGGCCCTGGTCGCCGCCATGGGAACAACGGGCTTGCTGGCGGGCCCCGCGGTGATCGGCTTCATAGCGAGCGCCAGCAGCCTGGTGTGGGGCATGGGTGCCGTTGCCGCCTCGGCCGTCCTCGTGTCCCTGTGTGCCACACAGATCCGTTGGCCGAGCCTCGACGAGACGAAACCCGATCCCTCGGTCCTGACGTGACAGTTGCCACACAGGTCCGGTTCGCCACGAGCTGGACCGGTGATGACCGTTCCTCGCCATGAGAACGTTGTCCGAAGCGCAGCCGGCGCGTCAGAAAATTCTTCAGTCTTTGGGCAGGGGCTTCAGAGACGATGCAATGGATGGATCAACAGCCGGTACGAGGGGGGAACATGATCGAGAAGATTCTGCCGTCCCAGGTGGCCGTGGCCGAGGCGCTCTCGGACCCGCCCGACGCTGCTCTCTTCCCCGGCGAGGAAGAGCTGATCCGTAAAGCCGTGGAGGGCCGGCGCAAGGAGTTCACCACCGCACGCTGGTGCGCCCGCCGCGCGCTCGGCGAGCTCGGTATCGCACCCGCCCCCATCCTGAAGGGCGAGCGCGGTGCGCCGATATGGCCGGGAGGAGTCGTCGGGAGCATGACTCACTGCGTCGGCTACCGAGCCGCCGCAATCGCCCGTCGGGCGGATGTGGTCACCGTCGGCATCGACGCCGAACCGCATGAGCCGTTGCCCGACGGGGTGCACGAGACCATCGCGCTCGCGACGGAACAGCAGCGCGAGCTCGATCTGCGCCGGGCGTCTCCCGAGATCCACTGGGACCGGCTGCTGTTCAGCGCGAAGGAGAGCGTCTACAAGGCGTGGTTCCCGCTCACCCACCGCTGGCTCGGCTTCGAAGAGGCCGACATCGTCCTCCATTCGAACGGCAGCTTCACCGCCGCTCTGCTGATCTCCGCCACGGGGCCGGATCCGGCCGCCGGGGCGACGGCAACCCCTACGGCTTTCAGTGGCCGATGGATGGTCGCGGACGGCCTCGTGGTGACCGCGATCGCCGTCGAGAACGCACCGAGCGCGCCCACCGGGTAGCGGGCGCCGCAAGGGGGCACCACGGCAAGGAAGCCCGATACGGCGAAGCGTCTGCTCACACCTCGTCCGACGTGCGGGTGCACCCGTACTCGAGTGGGTGCGCGCCAACCGTCGCGGCAGGGCGCCGAGTGGCTGCTGCCGGTGGTCAGGGAGACCTGGGACGGCCACTTCAACGACATCCATGGTTCGGCCGTGGAGTCCCGCCATGCGGCGGACGCGATCGAGGCGGCGGCCTCCGTCGGTGATCGTGGTCGTGGCGACCGACGCACCCCTGCTGCCGGTGCGGGCGAGGCCCGCCGGGTGACACCGGGCCTCGCCCGCACCGGCACCACCGGAAGCCACTTCTCCGGGGACCTCTTCCTGGTTGCAGCCGAGGGAGACAGGCGCGGGGCGTGGCGGTCACTGGTCTCGTACAGGTTCGTCGGCCATACTGCCCGCCGTGGAGCAGCGCATAGATCCGAAGACTCAGCCCGGGTACGCCGCAGGGACAGACCCGGCGTACATCCCTGGTCTCACGGCCCCCGCTACTGCCGGGAAGCCGGATACGAGCCAGGAACAGACGGACCAGGAACAGACGGACCAGGAAAGGACAGAGGAGCGGGCGCCCGGCGCCGTCGCCCCCGACGATGCCGTTGCGGAGGCCGTATCCGAGGATGCGGCAGCCGACGGGGAGGCAGCCGCCGAAGCCGCGGCTGACGACAAGGAGGCAGAGGACGGTCCGGTATTCGAGGTGAGCGACCGTCGTGGGTCGATCACCGCGGACCGTGACGGCGTCCGGTTCCGGCTGGACGACCAGGAGGCCGAGTTCCGCTGGGACGAGGTCGGTGCGGTTGAGGTGAAGACCCCTCGGCTCGGCCGCCGGTTCACCGTCACGGTCCATATGTCGACCCGTCGATGGTTCAACGCCGAGGTCGAGGCACCGGCCAGGCGCAACCTCAAGCAGTGGGCGGAAGAACTCGACGCGGTCCTGGACGTCTACTTCGAGGAGTCCTGACCACGGCGGTGTCGTCCGAGAGGCCGGGCCGGCGGCCGAAATGACCGCCGGCCCCCTCGCGACCGCAGGTATTGTCCCGCCCCCGACCCGCCGACCGCGTGGATGCCCGGCGGCGGATGACTCCTACCAGCCGTTGCCGAACCGGGTCATCGGCTCGATGAGTTCACGCTCCTCGTAGGCCAGATGCGAGACGAGAGCGTCGGCGAGCAGACCCAGCGCCGAGGGCAGCTCTTGAGCTCCCGCCTCGGCCCCGGCCCCGGTCCGATCCTCGTCGCTGCCCGCGACCCGGGCGACCTGGGCCCGGTCGATGCGCTCGATGACACCGTGAATGGCGTGGTGTTCCTCGACCAGCCGGTCCAGCACCGGGCCCAACCCCGGTCCGGAGCGTCTCAGATACGGGAAGAGATCCTGATCCTCTCGCTCATGATGTGCCGTCGCCAGCCGACAGTACGAGGCACAGTAGGCGCCCAGCCCCCATGAGTTCTGCCGCAGGCTCAACTCCTGCAGCTAGGAACGGGCCGCGCCCGGTGCCAGTGTCTCCCCGAGCACCTGATCCACGATCTCTCGCAACTGCTCCAGATCGGCGCGCAGTTGATCGTGAGCGGCGACAAGATCGCGCGCGGGCTCCTGCTGCTGTCACGTGTAGCGCCGCTCCGGTGGCACTGGAGGTCCGACGGGGCGGGTGGACTCGTCCCACACCTGTATTGCGCCCTGCCGCGTCGCGGGAGCGGGGGTGGGGCGGACGAGGAGCGGCCCGGCGCCGCGCACCGTTCCTCCGGCTCCGTCCGTCGACCGAGGGGCCTGTGGCGCTCTGTCCTGGGTGCGCCCCGCGGCGACCAGTTCGCGGACTGCCGGTGCCACCTCCGCGCCGAACACCAACAGTTGGTCGGGCGAGTGCGCGGGCAACAGGAAGGCGCTCGTGCCGTGTTCCAGAGCGAGGTCCGCCAACTGCTTGGCCCAGCCGTCGGGCGGCCCTTGGGGGAAGCTGCCGGGGGACAGGTTGTAGAGACGGCGTACGGCTGCGGGGGAGCGGCCCGCACCCTCCGCGGCCTCGTCCACGATCCGGTGGCCCGCCGCCAGCTGCCCCGGCGGTACATGCGGCACGCTCGGCAGCCAGCCGTCTCCGACGCGCCCGATCAGCCGCAGCATCCGCGGCCCCACCGCACCGACCCAGATGGCGATGTCATGCGCCGGTACGGGCCCCGGGGCCGCGCTGTACAGGCCGTAATGTCTGCCGTCCAGCCGTGCCTCGCGGCCCGGGCGCCACAGAGCACGCAGGACGTCGATCGCCTCGCGCGTCGCTCCGACCGCCTCGGCAGGGGTGCGCCTGGGCCCGCCCTCGGCGCCGATGAGGTCCCAGTACGCCCCCGCTCCCAGGCCGATCTCGACCCGTCCGCCGCTGAGCAGGTCCAGGCTCGCGGCACTGCGGGCCAGGGCGGCGGGCGGGCGCAGCGGCAGATTGGCGACGTTCGGGAACACCCGGACGCGAGTGGTGGCGGCGGCAACGACCGCGAGCGTCGTCCAGGCGTCCAGCAGACCCGGCCGATACGGATGGTCGGGCACGCTCACCAGTTCGAGTCCGCCCTGCTCGGCCGCGACCGCCAGCTCGATGACCTTCTGCGGGCGGTCGGCCGGAGGCATCAGGATGGCGCCGAAGAGCAGGTCATGTCCGTAGTCCGTCATAGGGAGATGCTCCTCGGATCAGCCGGTTGCCGAGTTGCCGGGCGCCTGACCCGTGCTCGGCCTGCGGGGTTCGGCGCCGGGTGCGGGGACGGGTGCCGGTTGGGGCAGTGGTCCGGCTCCGGGCACGGGTTCAGGTGCCGCCCTGCGTAGACCGCCGGGGCCGGCGAGCGAGGCCAAGGTGGCCACGCCCAGCGCGATCGCGGACATGGTGAACGCCGTCGTGTAGCCGGACTCCGCGGGCACCCGGGTGCCGGTGATCACGTGGGATGCCACGACGGTGGCCGCTATCTGCGCTCCGAGCGAACCGCCGATGGTCCGCATGATCGTGTTGATTCCGGTCGCCTCTCCGGTCTGCCGCGGGTCGACAGCACTCACCACGAGGTTGGCGAGCGCGGCGAAGGCGAAGCCGACACCGATCCCGAGGACCGCGGACCCGACGTACATCGTCCATTCCGTGTCATGTGCCACGGCGTAGATGACAAAGCCCGTCAGGCCGATCAGGCACGCCAGCACGAGCGGCAGCTTCCAGCCGAGGGCCGCGCCGAGCCGTCCCGCCACCGGACTGGCGAACAGCATCGTCACTGCCATGGGCACCATGAACAGGCCCGACTCGGTAACGGATGCGCCGAATCCGTACCCCACTTTCGAGGGCGTCTGGGCCAGCAACGGAACCAGGGTGAACGCGCCGTACATGCCGAAGCCGATGATCAGGGCTGCGACATGCGAGGTGGCGACCGCAGGGCGGCGCAACAGCTCCATGTCGATCAGTGGTTCCTGGAGACGGCCCTCCACGACGGCGAAGACGCCGAGGAGAACCACCGCTGCCGCGAACAGACCGATCACGCCTGTCGAGGCCCAACCCCATGACTTTCCCTGGCTGATGGCCACCAGCAGCGCGACGATGCCACCGCTGAGCAGGACCACGCCCAGCCAGTCGATCCGGCCGGGGGAGCGCGTGGGCGACTCCTCGATGAACACTGCCACGGCGGCGATGCCCACCAGGATCACGATCAGCCCGAGCCAGAACACCCAGTGCCAGCCGAGCGCGTCGATGATCGGTCCGGGGATCACGAGTCCGACGCCGAATCCGATCCCGAAGGTGGAACTGATCATCCCGATCGCGACCGGCACCCGCTCACGCGGGAACTGGTCCCGCACAATGCCGAAGGCGAGCGGGAAGGCGGCGGAGCCCACGCCCTGCACGGCACGGGATGTGATCAGCATGCCCATCGACGTGGACAGGGCGGCGAGCAGTGTCCCGATGGCGAAGACCACCAGGCTGGCGAGCAGAACTCTGCGTTTGCCGAACATGTCGCCGACCCGGCCGAGCAGCGCGGTGGCCACGGAAGCGGTCAGCAGAAAGGCGCTCAGCACCCACGAAATAGTCGTCGTGGAGGTGTGGAACTCCCGCTGGAGGTCGGGCAGCGCCGGCACGACCATCGTCTGCATGAGGGAGAAGGAAAGCACCGCGACGAGCAGAGCCGCGAACGGCGCCGCGGTGGAGCGCGCCCCCGCGGATGCCTGCGCGGGCGCAGACGCGGGGCAGGGGGCCGTTTTTCGGCGGGTCATGAGGCGGTCCTCCCGGGAGCGGTCCTCCCGGGAGCGGTCCTCCCGGAAGTGGGCAGCACGGCACGGCGGACGGGGGCATACCCCGCCGGATTTAATGTCATAAGGGAATCGTTACACAGTGACATCGTTACGTCCAGGGTGAAAAATCGCTATGCTGGCGCCATGAACGAAGCCGAGAAGTGTCGCCCCGACGGGCCCAACGGACCCGAGGGATCCGATGGCCCGGCTGACGGCGAGGCGCTGCGTCCGCCGAGCCTGCTCGCCCTCCCCACCTATCTCGTGAGCCATGTCGCGCGGATCGGACACGACGCGCTGGTCTCGGGCATCGCCGAACACGGCCTGCGGCTCCCGCACTTCGCCGCGCTCACCGCGCTGGCGGACTTCGGCCCGCTGCCCCAGCACGAACTGGCCGACCGGCTCGGTCTCAACCGCAGCCACCTCGTCGGCTATCTCGACACCATTGAGAAGCGGGGTCTGGTGCGCCGCGACCGCGACCCGGCCGACCGTCGCAGGCAGGTCGTCGCGCTCACGCCGAAGGGGGAGCGGCTCCAGCGGATACTTCAGGAAGTCGCCGAGCGCTCGCAGGAGACATTCCTCGCCGACCTGTCCACGGCCGAACGGGCAGTGCTGGCCGCACTGTTGCGCAGGGTGCTGGTATCGGACGACCGAGCGAGCGCCGCAGCGGACGTCTGACGCTCAAGCACCGTCACACGCGCCGCAGCAGACGCCCGACGCGCCCAGGTGCCGTCAGGCGCCGCCCCCACGCGCGCCGCGAAGCGCGTCGAGTATGTGGGGCCAGGCTGCCGCCCCAAGTGCCGCGTCCGCCGCGGGTGAACCTCCGTACAGGAAGTGCGCGGAGGCGGGAGCCGGGCCCTCGCCCGGAAGCCGCGGGCGGTGACCTGCGTCGGGGCTGCTGATCACCCGTACGGGCAGGCCGGCCGCCCTGCGACGGGCGGCCAGTTCCTCGGCGTAGGGCAGCGAAGGCCACATCGCGTCGTCCCCGCCGGCCACAAGCACGAATTCGGCGGTGGACTTCTCCACCGCGATCGTCGCCGCGTCGACGCGGTCGGCGAACGTCTGCCGGCTGTGCTCGTACCAGCCACGGACGGCGACGGGATCGCCCTCCGGCTGTGCGGGCGTCGGTGCCCAGGAGTCGTCATAGGGGACGAACGGCAGCGGCTCGCCCCGCCAGGTCCAGGAAGACCGGCAGGGCCGGGTCCGTCCATCCTGGCCGGGGCCGACGTTCGCCCAGGTCATGGGTGTGGGGGAGACCGCCACCACCGCATCGATAGCGGGCAGCAGCGCGGACAGGTGCAGGGCGGCTTCCGCCCCCTTGGACACGCCCAGGACGCCGATCCGCCGGGCGCCGCCCGCGCGGAGCACCTCGATCGCGGACCCGAACGTCTCCAGCGGGACTTCACAGATGCCGGGCGGCTGCCCGACCCCGCCGAACCAGCGGATCGACAAGGCCGTCATGCCCTCCCGGGCCAGGATCCGGCACCGCTCGTCCTCGATGCGCCCACTGGACCCGGAGAGGACGAGCACCCCGATATCGCCGCCACGTACGCGGCCGCGCGCGGGCATGGCCAGAAACCCCTCGCGAACGCCCGGATGAGGGACTTCGTGAGGGGTTCCGTGGGCAGCCTCACGAGCGCCCCTGCCCGGACCGTTGAACGTGCGCTCGACGATGTCCATCGGTCGGTCAGGCGTCCGCGAGCACCACCGAGCGGGTCAGGTGGCGCGGGCTGTCCGGGTCCAGACCGCGGGCGGCGGCGCGGGCGATCGCCAGGCGCTGGACGCGTACCAGCTCGGCCAGCGGGTCCAGGCCGCTCTCCACCCAGCGGGCGCCGGTCGCGAGCACCTGCTCCGCAAGCCCCTCGGGGGCGGTGCCGAACATCCAGGTCGCGGTGCCGGTGGTGGCGATGCTGATGGGACCGTGGCGGTACTCCATCGCGGGGTACGCCTCCGTCCAGGACAGCGACGCCTCCTTCATCTTGAGTGCGGCCTCGTTGGCGAGACCCGCCGTCCAGCCACGGCCGAGGAAGGTGAACTGGGTGCAGTCCAGCAGGCCTTCGGGCAGCGGCTCGGCCAGTGCGGTCTCCGCGTCGCGGACCACGGCGTCGGTGTGCAGACCGAGGTGGGCGCGGAGCAGCGTGAGCAGGGTGGTGGCGAACCGGGTCTGCACGACGGACTGCTCGTCGGCGAAGTCGAGCACGACAACCTCGTCGGCGGACGTCATGACCGGGGTGTCCGGGTCGGCGGTGATGGCCACTGTGCGGGTGACACCACGAAGCCGGTTGAGCAGTTCCAGTACCTCGGTCGTCGTCCCCGAGCGGGTGAGGGCGACGACCCGGTCGTAGCCGCGGCCGAAGGGGAACTCCGAAGCGGCGAAGGCGTCGGACTCGCCCTGCCCGGACTCCTCGCGGAGCGCGGCGTAAGCCTGAGCCATGTAGAAGGAGGTGCCGCAGCCGACGACCGCGATGCGCTCACCGGTGGCGGGCAGAGCGGCCGCCTGCGTCTGGGCCAGCTCGGCGGCGCGGCGCCAGCACTCCGGCTGACTGGCTGTCTCGATCTCGACAAATGACACTCTTGCACTCCGTACTCGTAGTGTGATGCTCGTTTGCGCACGCTATACGCGATGTACGAGCATTATCAAGCATTCTGCTTGCAGGAGGCTTGACTGGGCGGAGCCTTGTGCGACGCTTGCGCGTGTCCGGTGACCGTACCCAAGGGGATGGGTGCCCGAAGCCCGGGCTCGTAAGGAGAGTTCTCTTGTCCAGGGATGCCCGGTGGAACGCGCTGCTGGAACTTGTCGGTAAGAACGGCCGGGTGGAGGTCGAGGACGCCGCCGCGACGCTGGATGTCTCGGCCGCGACCATCCGCCGTGACCTGGACCAGCTCGCCGAGCAGCAACTGCTCACGCGTACCCGCGGTGGCGCGGTCGCGCACGGTGTCAGTTACGAACTGGCCCTGCGCTACAAGACCGGCCGCCACGCCCCGGAGAAGCAGGCCATCGGCCGCGCCGTCTCCGAACTGGTGGCGGTCGGCGAAGTGGTGGGACTGACCGGCGGTACGACACTGACCGAGGTGGCCCGTTCGCTGGCGGTGCGCCCCGATGTCGTCGGTGACACCGCGGCAGGTATGAGCGGTCAGCCGACCCTGACCGTTGTCACCAACGCCCTCAACATCGCCAACGAGCTGGTCATCCGGCCGCAGATCAAGATCGTGGTGACCGGCGGAGTGGCCAGGCCGCAGTCGTACGAGCTGACGGGCCCGCTGGCCAGTGGGGTGTTGGGCGAAATCACGCTGGATGTCGCCGTGCTGGGCGTCAACGCGATCGACACCGAGCGCGGTGCATACGTACACCACGAGGGTGAGGCCAGCATCAACCGGCTGCTTGCCGAGCAGGCGCAGCGGGTGGTCGTGGCGGCCGATTCCTCGAAGATCGGCAAGCGGGCCTTCGCCCGGGTCTGCGATCTCGGACAGGTCGATTTCCTGGTCACCGACAAGGGGATCACGCCCGAGGCGACCGCCCGCTTCACGGAGGCCGGCGTCACCGTCATCGCCGTCTGAACCGTCTGAACCGTCTGAGCCGTCTGGACCATCTGGACCACCATCCGAACCGTCTGAACCAGTTGTCCGAACGGCGGGTCGCCACCATGGGGTGGCGACCCGCCGTTTCCGTGTCTGCCTGACCGAATCCGGGTGCGGCCGCGCGGGAGGGCGCATGGATGGCGTATGGACGGCACCCCCGGGCCATGCTTGAGAATGTCGGCAGGAGCGATCTTGAACGCATGATCAAGCACGATCGAGCAACGGAGACCGACTCAGGGCTTGCCCGCGAGGCTTCCTGACGGTCTCTTCGTGCCGGTGCCATGCCGCTTCTGTGTCCTTTTCGGGTCTTGGGTAACTCCAGAGGGGTGCTCATGGGGTCCACGTAGAAACTTTTTCTGTGTCAATAGATGTTCGTTACCTCTGCGAAATGAACAAGTCTTGCCATCTGGGTGCACCGTCGTGAACTATGTGCCTGTTGCCGCGAAGGAGCGCAGGCCGCACCCATGGTGGTGCGGGCCGACTCCGTGGATGCGGGACACTCCCTTGCTCCATCAGCCCTGGAGGTGCCTGTGACGATGGCAGATGCGCCGGTCTCGGCCGTGCGGTCGCCTGTGCCGCAGCCCCGTGATCCCGACGACGCGGATCGCTCCGCCGGGAAGAAGCGCAAAGACATACGAACAAAGCAGCCGCTCCGGCACCGCCTCAAGCGGGACAGGGCACTTCTGCTGTTGTGCCTGCCGGGTGTGCTGTACTTCGCGCTCTTCTTCTACCTGCCGCTCGCAGGCAACGTCATCGCCTTCCAGGACTACCAGCCGTTCCTGGGCTTCAAGCAGAGCCCGTTCGTCGGCCTCGCGAACTTCACCGCGCTGCTCGGCGAACCGGACTTCTGGAGCGCGGTCTCCAACACCCTGCAGATCACCGCGATCCAGCTGCTGCTCTACTTCCCCGCACCGATCGCCCTGGCGCTGCTGCTCAACTCACTCATCAGCGAGAAGATCAAGCGGTTCATCCAGACCGTCGTGTACCTCCCACACTTCCTGTCCTGGGTCGTCGTGGTCGCGATGTTCAAGCAGGTGCTCGGCGGCGCGGGTTCAGTCACCACACTCCTGATGGAGCACGGGGTCAGCATCGGCAATGTGATGACGGACCCCGGCACCTTCAAGCTGCTGATCACCGCCCAGGCCATCTGGAAGGACTGCGGCTGGGGGACGATCATCTTCCTGGCGTCCATCGCCTCGATCGACATGGCCCAGTACGAGTCCGCCGCCATGGACGGAGCCGGCTGGCTCCGCAGGATCTGGCACATCACCCTGCCGGGCATCCGGCCGGTGATCCTCATGCTGCTGATCCTCCGGCTCGGCGACATCCTCTCGGTCGGCTTCGAACAGATCATTCTGCAGCGCGACGCCGTCGGCCCGGACGCCTCCGAAGTCATGGACACATACGTCTACTTCCACGGCGTCATCGACGGCGACTGGGGGATGAGCACGGCCGCCGGCCTCATGAAGGGCGTCATCGGATTCGCCCTCATCCTCGCCGCCAACAAGCTGGCCCACCGCTTCGGTGAGCAGGGAGTGTACCGATGAGCCAGCAGACCCTTGCGTCACGGCTGCGAACCGCCCGCTTCGGCCCCCGTGGCGTCGAGCGCCGCCGCGCCTCGTCCGGCCGCCCGCCGTGGATGGAGCGGCCCCACTGGTACGGGCAGGGTGCGAAGGCAGCCGCCCTGGTCGCCCTGACCGTGATCGTGCTCTACCCGTTCGTCCTCGCCATCGGCACCAGCCTCGCCGGACGCGAGGAGCTCAACGCCAACGGCGGCTACGTCCTGCTGCCCAAGCACCCGACGCTTGAGGCGTACCGGGTCATCCTCTCCGGCGGAGTCGTCACCCAGGCGGCCGTGGTCTCCATCTTCATCACGCTGATCGGCACCGCGCTGAGCCTGGCGTGCACGGTGATGATCGCGTACGGCACCTCGCGGCCGGGCACCGTTCTCGGCAAGCCGATCCTGCTGCTGGTACTGGGCACCTTCCTCTTCGCCCCGGGCATCATCCCCACGTACCTGGCCGTCCAGCAGTTCAAGATGCTCGACACCTACGCCGCGCTGATCCTTCCCGTACTGCTCAACGCGTTCAACATCGTGGTCGTGCGCTCGTTCTTCCAGAGCATTCCCGAGGAGCTGTACGACGCCGCGCGGATCGACGGCGCGGGTGAGGTGACCGTCCTCTTCCGGATCGTCCTCCCGCTCTCCAAGGCGGTCCTCGCCGTGGTCGGCCTCTTCTACGCGGTCGGCTACTGGAACAGCTTCTTCAACGCGGTGCTCTACCTCAACGACTCCAGCAAGTTCCCCATCCAGGTGATCCTGCGCAGCTACGTCCTCAACGGCCAGAGCATCAACGCGCAGGCCATGGGCGTTCACGCGGTGCCGCCCGCGACCTCCTTGCAGATGGCCGTGCTGATCATCGCCATCGTGCCCATCTTCTGCGTCTATCCCTTCCTGCAGAAGTTCTTCGTCAAGGGCGTCCTCACCGGGGCGATCAAGGGCTGATCCGCCCGCCCGGACATCGCCCCACGCACTTCACACACTTCAAGGAGCACCCATGTCCACCAACTTGTCCAGGCGCGGTTTCATGGGCGCGGCGGGGATCGCCGGCCTGACCGCGGCCGGTCTGACCTCCCTGACCGCGTGCGGCAGCGGCGCCACCATCAGCAAGGGCGGAGCCAAGGCGTCCGCCAAGCTGAAGCTCCCGACGTACGTCGCCGCGCAGACCGCCCCCGCGGACCTCGCGGGGAACGCGGCCGGGCTGGACGCCACGTATCTGCGCTACCCGAAGAAGCTGACCAGGTCCGTGGCCAAGGCGCCCGGCGACGGCAGCCGGATCACGGCCCTCACCGAGACGTTCACCACGCCCGCCCCGCCGCAGGGCAAGAACGGCTACTGGCAGGAGCTGAACAAGCGTCTCGGGGCGCAGTTCGACATGACGATCGTCGTCGACCAGGGCGTCGACGCCTACCTCACCAAGTTCAACGCCATGATGGCCAGCGGTGACATCCCCGACCTGGTCTGGTTCCCCCCGAACCAGGGCATCCAGCGGGTGCCCGAGCTGCTGGACGCCAAGTTCCACGACCTCACGCCGCACCTGTCCGGCGACGCGGTCAAGCAGTACCCCAACCTGGCGAACCTGCCGACCACCGCGTGGAAGACCGCCGTGATCAACGGCAAGATCCGCGGCGTCACCGTCGCCTACGGCTCCATGGGCCAGGTCTACGTCGTCAACCAGGACTTCTGGAAGCCGGTCGGCGGCGCCGAGTTCACCAGCGCCGAGGACTTCCTCGCCAAGGGCAAGGAGCTCCTCGACGCCAAGCGCAACAAGTACGTTCTGGAGCCGGCGTACGTGAACCACGTCGGCATGTTCGGCCAGTGGTTCGGCGCACCCAGCAGCTGGCGGCTGGAGGGTGGCAAGCTCACCCACATGTACGAGACCGAGGAGTACCAGGAGGCCCTGGCGTTCGGCGTCAAGGTGGCCAAGGCCGGTCTCTTCTGGCCCGACCCCAACCTCTCCACCACCATGGAGAAGATGGCGCAGGGCACGCTGGGCGCCTATGTGCAGTCCTTCCCCAGTTTCCTGGTGGACGTCAAGAACTACGACTTCCCGTTCGGCGTCATCGTGCCGTTCGCTGCCGAGCCCGGCGCGAACCCGCGGTACACCATGGGCTACGGCTCCGTCGGCTACACCGCCATCAGCAAGAAGGCCGACGACAAGCGGGTCAAGATGCTGCTGGGCGTGCTGGACTACCTGGCGGCTCCCTTCGGCACCGAGGAGCGGCTCTTCCTCGACAGCGGCATCGAGGGCAAGCACTTCACCCACGCGTCGAACGGTGACATCGAGCTCACGCCGAAGGGGACCGCGGAGGCGGTCACCACCGCCATGCCGCTCGCCTTCCTGGCCGCCGGCCCCGAGTACATCTACCTGCCGGGCAAGGCGGAGCTGGCAGGCCGGATCCACGGCTGGCAGCAGGAGCTCCTCAAGATCAACCAGACGAACCCGACGAGCGGCCACTTCTCCGACACGTCCACCAGCAAGAGCGCCTCCCTCACCACCGCCATGAGCGACTGCCAGAAGGACATCGTCGCGGGCCGCAAGCCGATCTCCGCCTACAAGGAGGAGCTGCGCAAGTGGCGCTCCGGCGGCGGCGACAAGATGCGCGCCGAGTTCGAGGCCTCGCTCGCCGGCAAGTAGCCTCCGCCGCACCACCCGTACGGACACGCCCGCACCACCCGTACAGACACGCCCGCACCACCAGTACAGACAGAAGGGACCACCGTGTCAGACCTGCGACTCGGCGTCATCGGGCTCGGCCTGCGCCGTTCCATCGCGATGTCCGCCCACCACCCCGGACAGGGTTCGGCGATCACCGCCGTCTGCGACCTCGACCCCGAGGTGCGCCGGCGTGAGGCCGAGCGCTTCGGCACCGATGTCGCGGTCGAGGACTACAAGCTGCTCCTCGACCGGGACGACCTCGACGCGATCATCATCGCCACGCCGGACGACACCCACGAGACCATCGCCATCGATGCGCTCCGGGCCGGCAAGGCCGTCTTCGTCGAGAAGCCGCTCGGCATCACCGTCGAGAGCTGCGACAACGTCCTGCGTGCCGCGTACGAGACCGGGACCAGGCTGTACGTCGGACACAACATGCGCCACATGGGTGTCGTGCGGCTGATGCGCGACATCATCGCCCGCGGCGACATCGGCGAGCCCAAGGCCGTGTGGGTGCGGCACTTCGTCGGCTACGGCGGTGACTACTACTTCAAGGACTGGCACGCCGACCGGACCCGTACCACCGGCCTGCTGCTCCAGAAGGCCGCCCATGACATCGACGTCCTGCACTGGCTGGCCGGTGGCTACACCCGCCGTGTCAACGCGCTCGGCGACCTCCTCGTCTACGGCGACCTGCCACGCCGCGAGCCGGACACCCCGCGCCCGGCGAACTGGCTGCGCGAGTTCGACTGGCCGCCGACGGCCCGCAAGGACCTGCACCACATCGTGGACGTCGAGGACGTCTCGGTGATGAACATGCAGCTCGACAACGGCGTCGTGGCCGCCTACCAGCAGTGCCACTTCACCCCGGACTACTGGCGGAACTACACCGTCATCGGCACCGAGGGCCGTCTGGAGAACTTCGGTGACAGCCCCGGTGACGAGGTCAAGGTCTGGAACACCGGCCCCAGCGGATACCGCAGCGACGCCGACATCACCTACCGGGTGCCGGAGGCCGGCGGTTCGCACGGCGGCGGGGACACCCGGATCATGGAGGAGTTCTGCCGGTTCGTGCGCGACGGGGGCGTCACCGACACCTCGCCGGTCGCCGCCCGGATGAGCGTCGCCGCCGGTGTGCTCGCGACCCGCTCCCTGCGCGAGGGCGGTGCACCGTACGACGTACCGGCCCTCGACCCGGAGCTGATCGCGTACTTCGAACGTGGTCAGGTCCGTTAGGGAACCGGCGCGAGACGTTTCGACGACCTCCGGTGACACCGCTGTCCGGCGCCGTCACCGGAGGCCTTGGTACAGCTATTTTCAGCCATGCTCGGTGGGTAGTCGACTCATTCCGGTTTGGCGACGGCTCAATGGGGGTCGGCCGCGACGCGTGTCCCTGTCGGGTGAATTGTGGGTGATCATCCAGAAGGTGCCGTATGGGGGTGCGGGGCGCCGGTCTCGTAGGGTCACCGAGCCGTCGGCATCGGCGGGTATGAGCGGCGATTTTGCGCCAATGGGATCTCATGGTGGCCGAGTTCGAACGCGTGGCCGGATTGTGGTCGGCATAATCGCGTCCATGTCGATCACGGGTGGAGACGTCGTTGACCTGGGGCGGGGCCTGTACGCATGGCTCCCGCCGAAACGGGGCTGGGGGCTGGCGAACTGCGGTCTCCTCGTTTCGCCCCGTGGCGCGCTCTGGATCGACACCCCGTACGACGCCGTGCTGGCCGGCCAGTTCCTGGCCGAGTCCACGAAGCGGCTGCCCGACGGTGTCTCCATCGACCGGGTGATCGTCACCCACGCGAACGGCGACCACTTCTGGGGCGCGGGCGTACTCCCGGACGCGGAGATCATCGCGACCCGCGAGGCCCGCGAGCACATCCATTACGAACCCACGCCCAAGCAGCAGCACGCGCTCGTCGCCACCGGCGATCCGGCCACCGCGCTCGGGGCGTACCTCGGACGTCACTTCGGCCCCTTCGACTGGTCGCAGACCGAGCCGGTGCAGCCGACGACATACTTCACCGGGGAGCGCGAACTGACCCTGGGGGAGTACCCGGTCCAGCTCTCCGCCCTGCCGTCCGCGCACACCACCGGCGACCTGATGGTCCATCTGCCCGCGCAGCGTGCCGTGTTCAGCGGGGACGTCATCTTCTCCTCCACCCCCGGTCAGCCGGGCGACCACCCGGTGCACTGGGCGGGACCGCTGAGCAATGTGATCGCGGCCTGCGAACGGGTTCTGGCCACCGGCGCCGAGATCATCGTCCCGGGGCACGGACCGGTCCTCGACCAGGCCGGGGTGCGCGATCACATCGTGTATCTGGAGTACGTGCGCGAGCGCGCCCACGCCTTCCACACAGCCGGAATTACCGCCCTTGAGGCGGCCCGTCGGGTCATCGCCGAGGGACGCTACCCGGAGCTCGGCCTCCCCGAGCGGCTGGTGGTGACCATCGGAAGCGAGTACCGGCAGCTCGACGGCTCCGAACTGCCCGGAGTGCTCCAGGTGATGACCGATGTCGCCGTGGTCGCTCAAGAAGTGGAGCAGGCCCGTGAGTCGGCGGGCCCGGCGGAGAAGTAAACAGGCCCGGCGGAGAAGTAAGCGGAGCTTCCGCCGCCGCTTCGGCCGGAAGGCCGATCCGACAACAGAAATGCGGTGACGGCATGGGATGGATCGTGGCGGTGATCGCCGTCGCTGCTGCCGTGGCGGCAGCTGTCCGCGCACAGAACGCGGCGCGCTCGGAGCACTTGGCCCTGGCCCGCGCCGAGCTGGCCGAACGGCAGTCGAAGGCCGCCGAGGCCCGTACCGCCGCCCTCACCGATGAGATCCGGCAGCTGGCCCGCAAGCGGATACCCGCCGCCGCGCTCGCCCTCTCCCACCCCACCGCCCAGGTACCCGGACTGCGGGAGGCGGCCGAGGTCGACGGCGATTCCGCCCGGCTGCTCACCGAGGCCGTGCAAGCCGCCCGCACGGCGGTCGTCGAGGAGCGCGGGCGTGTCGACGCGGCCGCCCGTGCGGCGATGCGCGGCACCTCGGCCAAGATCCAGTCCCTGCTCAACCAGTCCCAGCAGCTGCTGCACGAGCTCCAGCACGAGTACGACGACCCACGGATCCTGCAACTGGACTTCCGTAACGAACTGGCCTTGCGGCGCACCCAGTCCACCGCCGTGCTCTGCGACGCCTGGCCGGGGCTCGCCCGCCAGAACTCGCCGCTCGTCGAGATCGTGCTCGGCGCCCAGTCCCGGGTCGCCGGCTACGAGCGGATCAAGGTCGCCAACCATCTGCGCGACGAACGGCTCGCGCTCGTCGCCCGCGCCGCCGAACCGCTCGCGATAGCGCTCGCCGAACTGCTGGCCAATGCCACGGCCTACTCGCACCCCGACACCGACGTACAGGTGACCATCCAGCAGAGCGGTGGTCGTGGCGCGTTCCTGGTCGTCGACGACGCGGGCATAGGCATGGACGACGATGCGCTCGACCGGGCCCGCGCCCTGCTGGCGGGCCCGTCCGAAGTGCTCCTGACCGAGCTGGGCGACCCACCGCAGACCGGGTTCGCCGTCGTCGGCCGGCTCGTCGTGCAGTACGGCTTCAACTGCCACATCGAGGCATCGCCGTTCGGCGGAATGCGTACGATCCTGCGCGTCCCCGCCCATCTGCTCACCGTGATGGAGGACGACCGCAGGCTCTCCGCCCTCGCCCCGAAGCCGATGCAGGCGCACGCCGCTCCATCCGTTTCCGCCCCCGTCGAGCCGGAGCCCGCCCCGGCACCGCAAGCCGCCGGCGGGCACCCTGCCGAGCTGCCCAGCCGGCGCCGGCGGTCACCCCGCCCGGCCGCCGCCCGGTCCGCATCTGCCGCCGTCACCCGGGACCGGGAACAGGTGTCCCGTACACCCGAGCAGGCCGAGGCTTCCTGGGCGGCACTCCAACAGGGCACCCTCAACGGCAGGAGCGTCGCCGGGCGGCCATCCGCACCGGCAGCGGACGACCACCAGCCGGACGACCAGGACGACCAGGACGACCAAGGAGACGACGAGAAGTGAGCGCCCCCACTCCCACCACCGGTGACCTCGCATGGGTGCTGACCCCCCTGCTGGAGCTGCCCGGAGTCCAGCACGCCGTGGTCGCCACCGGCGACGGCCTCGTCGAGGGCGCGTCGCCCGGCCTGGACCGGGCGTCCGGCGAGCGGGTCGCCGCCATGACCGCCACGCTGCACGCCGCGGCCCGCGCGTTCACGACGGCCTTCACCGACGTCGAGGCGCCGCGCCTGGCCCAGACGGTCGTCGAGTCCGACCAGGGCTTCGCCATCGTCGTACCGGCCGGGAACAACACCACACTCGCCCTGTTCGCGGAACCCGGAGCCAAACTCGGCGACATCGCCTACCAGATGCAGGTTCAGGTCACCGCCCTGACCCGGGCGATGAACGCACCCGCCCGCCAACCGGACACCGCCGCCCGGCCATGACCTCCGGCCCCGGACGCCGTCTGATCCCCGCCTATCTGGTCACCGGCGGCCGGACCCGGCCCGCCGGTCCCGCGCTCGACCGGCTCGCCGTACTCGTACGCACCGACACGGACCTGCCTGCGGACATCGGCTCGGAACAGCGCAGGCTGTGCGAGCTGCTCGAACCGGGAGCGCTCACCGTCGTCGAATCCGCGGCCCATCTGGATCTGCCGGTCAGCGCCACCGTCTTCCTGGCCACGGACCTCGTGGCCGCCGGACATCTGCACACCCGACCGCCCATCCCCAGCGCCGGGGAGATCGACCGGTCGCTCGTCGAGAGGCTGCTCGTTGGACTCCGCTCCCTCCACTGACCGGACCGGCATCGGCTATCTGCCGCCTGCCGCCCGGACCCTGATGAAGCTCGTCGTCACGGGTCCCTTCGGCGTGGGCAAAACCACCCTGATCCGTACGCTGTCGGAGATCGCCACGCTCCACACCGAAGAGGCGATGACCCAGTCCAGCACCCGGCTCGACGACACCGCAGGACTGCCGGACAAGACGACGACCACCGTCGCCATCGACTTCGGTCGGCTCACCGTCCTCGACGACCTGGTGCTCTACATGTTCGGCACGCCGGGCCAGCAGCGGTTCCTCCCGCTCTGGGAGGACATCGCGCGCGGCGCGCTCGGCGCACTCGTCCTGGTCGACACCCGCAGGCTCGCCGACTCCTTCGCGGTCATGGACATGGTCGAGGATCAGGGACTGCCGTACGCCGTCGCCGTCAACCGCTTCCCCGACGCCCCCGCCCACACCGACGAGGTCCTGCGCAAACACCTCGACCTCGCCCCCGAGACTCCGCTGGTGCAGTGCGACGCCCGCGAACGCCGCGGCAGCATCGACGCACTGATCGCGCTCGCCGAGCACGTGCTGACCCGAATGCCCCGGCCCGAGGACCCGTCATGACACCGCCCCTGCAGCCGCCGCAGCCCCTCGCGCTGTACGGTCCGGACTTCGCCGCCGACCCGCAGAGCCACTACCGGCGGCTGCGCGAACACGGCCCTCTCGCTCCCGTACGGCTCGCCCCCGGCATCGACGCCCTGCTGGTCACCGACTACCAGGCCGCCGTCGACCTGCTGCGCGACACCCACACCTTCACCAAGGACCCGCGCGCCTGGCAGGCCACCGTCCCCGACGACTCGCCGGTCCTGCCCATGCTCGGCTACCGGCCCACCGCACTCTTCAGCGACGGCGACGTACATGCCCGTTACCGCGACGCCATCAACGACAGCCTCGCGCTGATCGAGCCGCACATCCTGCGGGCCGAGGTCGCCCGGGTCGCCCAGCGGCTCATCGGCGAATTCGCCGCCACCGGAAGCGGCGACCTGATCGCCCAGTACGCCCGACGACTCCCGTTGCACGTCTTCGTCACCTGGTTCGGCGTACCGCCGGGCGACAGCGGACGCATCGTCAACGGCATCGCCGGCATGTTCAATTCCGCCGAGGACGCCGCCACCGCGTACGCCGACCTCGTCGAGGTCGTCACCGATCTGGTCGCCGACCGGCGCGCCCGGCCGCGCCGCGACCTCACCTCGTACCTCCTCGCCCATCCGGCCAATCTCGACAACGACGAGACTGTGCGTCAGATCACTCTGATCATGAGCGCGGGCCACGATCCGACGACCAATCTGATCGGCAACGCGCTGCTGCACATGCTCACCGACGCGCGTTACGCAGGCTCGCTGCACGGCGGCGCGATGACCGCACACGAGGCGATCAACGAGGTCCTCTGGCAGGACCCGCCGCTGGCCAATTTCGCGGCCCACTACCCGCGCCGCGACACGGAGTTCCACGGTGTCCGGCTGCGCGCCGGACAACTGCTCCTGATCTCCTATGCCGCGGCCAACACCCAGTCCGCGCCCGGCCTTTCGGACCCGGGGGTCCGCTCGGGAGCCAGTGCCCATCTGGCCTGGTCGGCCGGTCCGCACCGGTGCCCGGCGAAGCAGCCGGCGCTGCTCATCGCCATGACCGCGATCGAGCAGCTCACCAGTCAGCTGTGCGACGCAGAACTGGACGTTCCGGTCAGTGGACTGAAGTGGCGGCCGGGACCTTTCCACCGTGCTCTGGTGCGGCTTCCGGTACGTTTCACCCCCGTCGACATGACTGCGGAAACGGACCGGCACGAAGCCGGCGAGGGTGCGCCGGACGCGCCGTCAGCGGTGTCGATCAGCCCGTGAACCGTGTCGGTGGTACGCCGAACGGGTGAGGGGCGAGAGAATTGCCCGATGAACAGCGAGCGCAGCGGGCGCAACGCCGACCGAAGCACAGACGGGGTGGTCCGGTGAGCAGGTACGACAGGTACGACGTCACGGACGAGCAGTGGGAGGGGCTTGCCCAGGTCGTGCCTCTGCGCAGCCGCAACGAGTGGCCGTCCAGGGTCGATCACCGTACGGTCCCCGACGAGAGCGCGGAAGCCGAACAGCGGCGCCTCGTCGTGCTGCGGGTCCAGGTCTTCGCGGACGCGCGGGAGGTGGCGGAGTACCTGGTCGCACAGATCCCGGTGCTGCTCGATCTGACCAGCGCGGAGACGGATGTGGCCAAGCGCATCCTGGACTTCACCAGCGGAGTCGTCTTTGGTCTGGGCAGCGGAATGCACCGGGTCGACCGGAATGTCTTCCTGCTGTCACCGGTCGGCATGGAGGTCGAGGGGGTCACGGCGGCGGGCGTACCCGGTTCGTAGGAGGGCCTGCCCGGGCGGGTGATGGCCGGGTGGGCGTGGCGGTGGTCGTCCCCCGATCGTGGGAATGCGGTTCGGGCGGGGTTGCCGCGGTGGGCGTAGCCCGATCGTAGGAAGGTCGTTCAGGCGGAACGGTTCGCCGCTCCGCGGTCTGCGTACGGTCCGCCCATGAGTGCACTCCGCCCGGGGACCACCCCGCCACTGCCCGCCGGTACGTCCGTGCCTGGTGATGCTCCTGCGTCCGAGTTTGGTGAAGCGTCTGCTGCTGCTGGTACGTCCGTGCTTGGTGAAGCGCCTGCCGCTGCTGGTACGTCTGTGTTCGGTGATGGTCCCGTCGCTGCGGGTACGTCGGCCCGTCCGGAAGCCGCGTGGCGTTCCGGGGGTCCTGTCCGCTTTGCCGGACCCGTCGTCACCGAACTCCGGTTGTCCGCCTTCGCCTCGCACCGGGGTGCCAACTTCCCCATCGGCCCGATCACGCTCTTCGCCGGGCCAGGCGGCAGCGGCAAGTCGAGTGCGTTGCGGGCGTACGAGGCGCTGGCGCGGCTGGGCAGCGGAGACCCGCTCGACGAGGTCTTCCCGGACCCGGCGGGGTGCGTACCGGAAGGCGCCGCGGCCGATGCGCAGGGCCGCCGCGGATTCCGGATCGGCTGCACGACGGACGGTCCGGCAGGACCGGTACGGCTCGACGTGGCCGTCCAGGCGGAGCCCACCCTCCGTATCGTCGGCGAACGGCTCACCGGCGGTGGCGAGACCCTGTTCACCACCGCATTGCGCGACCCGGGGCGCTCGACGGTCCAGGCGGCCTGGCACACCGCGGGCGCGGTCCCGGTGACGCGTGCGCCGCTGCCGGACGACCGTCTCGGAACGGCCCTGCTGCCGTTGCGGGTGGCGGGCAGGACCGAGGGGCAGTTACAGGTCCTTGCCGCCGCCGAACAGATGGTCGTGGCCCTGCGGTCGGTCTTCGCCTGTGAACCGCAGCCGTCGCGGATGCGTGCGCCGGTGCCGGCGGGCGACGGCCGGCTGCGCCGCGGCTGCGACAACCTCGCGGCGGTGCTGGACCGCACGCACACGCAGTGCGCCGGGCGCCACGCCCGGCTGGTCGCGGCCGCTCACGCCGGATGTGCGGGGCCGGTGACCGCGCTCGGTGTCGAGCGGCTCGCGGACGGGTTGCTGCGCGCGACCGTCGGGCGCGGCGGCGGCGGGGGACACGCCACGCCGGTCGGCCGGCTCGGCGACGGTGAGCTGAGGTATCTCGCGCTCGCCCTGGTGCTGCTTACCGGACCCGGGGTGCTGGCGGTGGACACCGCGGGCGAGGTGCCGTCGGCCATGCAGACCCTCACCGTGCTGGCAGACGGACTCGACCGGGACCTGGACGGACGGCAGTTGCGCGAACTGCTGGATCTGGCGGTGTCGATCGGGGCGGCCGGGCACCTCAGGCTGGTGGGGACGGTCACGGAGTCGGGCGCGGTACGGGCCCGGGAGACGGCCGGGGTGACGGTGGTAGACCTGGAGCCGTGACAGAACTTGATGTACGTGCCCTGCAGCAACGGCTCGCCGCGTTCGCGTCCGCACGGGACTGGGAGCAGTACCACACCCCGAAGAACCTGGCGGCGGCCCTGAGCGTCGAGGCGGCCGAACTGGTCGAAATCTTCCAGTGGTTGACGCCGGAGCAGTCGGCGCGGGTGATGGAGACTCCCGAGACGGCGCACCGGGTGGCGGACGAGGTCGCGGATGTTCTCGCGTATCTGCTGCAGTTCTGCGAGGTGTTGGGGATCGACGCGCTGGCGGCGCTGTCGGAGAAGATCGACCGGAATGAGAGCCGATTCCCGGTTCCGGAAGGCCCGGACACCCCTGAACCCCGGGATCGTCACTCTTCGGAGTGATCAACTTATTCACAGTCGACTTCGTGTCCACAGATTTCCGAATTCCCCTGGCTTTTCGGTACCTAAGCCCTCACTGTGGGTAATGGATGAGTTGAGCGGCTTTTCGTACGGACGGGGGTAACGCATGGAAGCGGAGCGGCTTGTAGGAGTCAGTCGGCGTGCTCTGGCACAGAGCCGCGGCACGCCGGACATCATCGCCGAGGCATGGCAGGCCCAGGCGCTCGCTCAGGCGATCGGCAGCCGGCTGGCGGCGGACGGGCCCAAGGAGTTACGGGGAGAGGCGCGCGGGCTCAGCGAGATCGGCGGGAGGAGTGGCGGGGCACTGGACCACCCGGCGGCGCGGGCCTCAGTGGCGCGGGCCGCGCAGCTCTCCGAGCTCGCCGAACCGAGGGCGACGCTGACGCGGCTGGGCACACTGCTCGGGGAGGTGGGGATGGCTCTGGTCGGGGTGGCCTGTGAGACCGACGAGCAGGGGCTCTACTGGCAGTGCATGGAGGCGATCGACGCGGCCGACGAGTCGATGGACCGGGTGCACGGAATGCTCCGGCGCCTCGACGAGCAGGACCGGGAGCGGCGGCAGGATCTGGAGCGCGGGCGGGAGCGGGACGGCCCCTACGGTGCGGTCCGCGGACCGGCGGGCTCGGCGGCGGGCCAGCCGTGACCGCACAGGACTCCGGAAGTGACGAGGGACGAGGAACGGGACGGTGGACTGGACGGCCGTGACCGTAAAGGACTTCGGCAGTGGCGGCGCGTGGGAGGAGGAGGGGAATGACCGGCGTCCAGAGGTGCAGGATGGATGCATGGATCTTCGAATCTTCACCGAGCCCCAGCAAGGGGCGAGCTACGACACCCTGCTCACCGTCGCCAAGGCGGCCGAGGACCTCGGGTTCGACGCCTTCTACCGCTCCGACCACTACCTCCGCATGGGCCCGGGGGACGGGCTGCCCGGCCCGACCGACGCGTGGATCACTCTGGCCGGGCTGGCGCGCGAGACCAAGCGGATCCGGCTCGGCACGCTGATGACCGCGGGGACCTTCCGGCTCCCCGGAGTGCTCGCCATCCAGGTCGCGCAGGTCGACCAGATGTCCGGCGGACGCGTCGAGCTCGGCCTCGGCGCAGGCTGGTTCGAGGAGGAGCACAAGGCCTACGGCATTCCGTTCCCCAAGGAGAAGTTCGGCAGGCTGGAGGAGCAGCTGGAAATCGTCACCGGGCTCTGGGCGACCGAGATCGGCAAGACGTTCAGCTTCGACGGCACGTACTACCAGCTGACCGATTCGCCCGCGCTGCCCAAGCCGGCGCAGGCCAAGGTGCCGGTCCTGATCGGCGGTCACGGTGCGACGCGTACACCGCGGCTGGCCGCGCAGTACGCGGACGAGTTCAATATCCCCTTCGCGTCGCTGGAGGACAGTGAGAAGCAGTTCGGCCGGGTCAGGGAGGCGGCCAAGGCGGCCGGCCGCGGACCGGACGACCTGGTGTACTCCAACGCCCTGGTGGTCTGCGTCGGCAAGAACGACGCCGAGGTGGCGCGGCGCGCCTCCGTCATCGGCCGTGAGGTGGCGGAACTGAAGGCGAACGGGCTCGCGGGCTCGCCCGCCGAGGTGGTCGACAAGATCGGCAGGTACGGCGCGATCGGGTCGTCCCGGATCTACCTCCAGGTCCTGGATCTGGACGACCTGGATCACCTGGAGCTGATCTCCTCCCAGGTCCAGTCCCAGCTCACCTGAGCCGGGATCGGTTCCGGCTCACCTGGACCGGGAGCCCTTCCGCCTCGCCTGAGCCAGGGATCGGTCCAGCTCACCCGGGCCAGGCCCAGCTCGCCCGAGCCAGGCCCCGCTCACGAGGGAGTCGCCCGTGCAACCCGTCCGGTCAGTCAACGGTCCGCCCGCCCGTGCGCTCGATCGCGCCCTCTTGGAGGGGACGGTCCTGCTCGACGGTGGTCTCTCCAACCAGTTGGAGGCGCAGGGCTGCGACCTGTCCGACGCTCTGTGGTCGGCCCGGCTGCTGGCCGAGGGGCCGGGGCAGATCGAGGCTGCGCACGCGGCCTATGTGCGGGCGGGTGCACAGGTGCTCATCACGGCCAGTTACCAGGCGACCTTCGAGGGATTCGAGCGGCGGGGGATCGGACGGGCTCGGGCGGCGGAGCTGTTCGCCCGGAGCGTGCGGCTGGCGCGGCGGGCCACGGGTGCGGTGGAGCGGGAGGTCTGGGTCGCCGCCTCGGTCGGCCCGTATGGGGCGATGCTGGCGGACGGCAGCGAGTACCGGGGCCGCTACGGGCTCTCCGTCCGGGAGCTGGAGCGGTTTCACCGGCCGCGGGTCGAGGCGCTGGCCGCCGCAGGGCCCGATGTGCTGGCGCTGGAGACGGTGCCGGACATCGACGAGGCCGAGGCGTTGCTGAGGGCGGTCGAGGGGTGCGGGCTGCCTGTTTGGCTCTCGTACAGCGTGGCGGGGGACCGGACCAGGGCGGGGCAGCCGCTGGAGACGGCCTTCGCCCTGGCCTCGGGGCACAACAATGTGCTGGCCGTCGGGGTGAACTGCTGTGATCCGGCGGATGCGGACCGGGCGGTGCGGGTGGCGGCGGAGGTGGCGGGGAAACCGGTCGTCGTCTATCCGAACAGCGGTGAGCGGTGGGATGCCGGCGGCCGGCGGTGGGCCGGCGACGCCACGTTCGATCCGGGGAGAGTACGGGCCTGGCAGGACGCCGGCGCCCGGCTGGTGGGCGGCTGCTGCCGGGTCGGCCCGGACATCATCGCGGAGCTGGCCGGGCTGCTCGGCGCAGCGACGGGAGGCGAAGGGGAAGGAGAGTCAACAGCGCTGTAGACACATGAAAATACCTGGTGGGGGGCGAGTGAAGCAGACCATACTCGGACGTGTGTTCCTGACAATCAGCACGACCGGCAACCCGGAACGTCCCGCGACCGATCTCGGCTTTCTGCTGCACAAGCATCCCGAGAAGGCGCAGACGTTCTCCACCTCCCATGGCACCGCGCATGTCTTCTATCCCGAGGCATCCGCCGAGCGCTGCACAGCGGCGCTCCTGCTGGAGGTGGATCCCGTGGCGCTGGTGCGGCGCGGCAAGGGCAAGGGCCGGGGCGGCGCCCCCGATGCGGCGCTCGCGCAGTACGTCAACGACCGCCCGTACGCGGCGTCCTCGCTGCTCTCCGTCGCGATGAGCACGGTCTTCAAGACCGCGCTGAGCGGTGTGTGCCGCGCACTGCCCGAACGCGTACAGGCGCCGCTTCCGCTGCGGATCGAGGTGCCCGCACTGCCGGCGCGCGGTGGTGCGGAACTGGTGCGCAAGCTCTTCGGGCCGCTCGGCTGGACGAGCGTGGACGCCGTGGCCGTACCTCTGGACGAGCAGTTCCCTGAGTGGGGAGACTCGCGGTACGTACGGCTGGTGCTGGAAGGCGAGTTGCGGCTGGCGGAGGCGCTGCGGCAGCTGTACGTCCTGCTGCCGGTGCTCGATGACGCCAAGCACTACTGGGTCGCACCGGACGAGGTGGACAAGCTGTTGCGGGCCGGTGAGGGCTGGCTGGCCGACCACCCCGAGCAGAAGCTGATCACCAGCCGTTATCTGTCCCGGCGCTGGGGGCTGACCCGGCAGGCGATGGAGCGGCTCGAACTGGTGCGGCTCGCCGAGTCGGACGACCTCGATGTCGAGAGCATCGACAACGCGGTGGACGAGACGACCGACACCGAGGAGAAGCCGGTGCCGCTCGCCGAGCAGCGGCGCACCGCGATCCTCGACGCGCTGCGCGCCGCCGGGGCGAGCCGGGTCCTCGACCTGGGCTGCGGCCAGGGCCAGTTGGTGCAGGCGCTGCTCAAGGACGTGGGCTTCACGGAGATCGTCGGCGTCGATGTCTCCATGCGCGCCCTCACCATCGCCTCGCGACGGCTGAAGCTGGACCGGATGGGGGAGCGGCAGGCCGGACGGGTCACGCTTCAGCAGGGCTCGCTCACCTATACCGACAAGCGGCTCAAGGGGTATGACGCGGCCGTGCTCAGCGAGGTCATCGAGCACCTCGACCTGCCGAGGCTGCCCGCGCTGGAGTACGCCGTGTTCGGTTCGGCCCGACCGCGGACCGTGCTCGTGACGACGCCGAACGTCGAGTACAACGTCCGCTGGGAGACCCTGCCGGCCGGGCATGTGCGCCACGGCGACCACCGGTTCGAGTGGACCAGGGCCGAGTTCCGCGACTGGGCCCAGGATGTGGCGCAGCGGCATGGATACGGGGTCGATTTCGTCCCCGTGGGGCCCGACGACCCGGAGGTGGGGCCGCCCACGCAGATGGCGGTGTTCACGATGACCGCAGCCGATGAGACGAAGAACGAGACCGAGACCGCCAACGAGACCGAGAAGGAGGCGAAAGTCGCATGACCAGTACTTCGCGCACGCTGCCGGTGACCGACCTCTCCCTCGTGGTCCTCATCGGAGCCAGCGGTTCCGGCAAGTCCACCTTCGCCCGTAAGCACTTCAAGCCCACGGAGATCATCTCCTCGGACTTCTGCCGCGGCCTGGTCGCCGACGACGAGAACGACCAGAGCGCCAGCAGTGACGCCTTCGACATCCTCCACTTCATCGTGGGCAAGCGGCTCGCTGCCGGCCGGCTGACCGTCGTGGACGCCACCAGCGTCCAGTCCGAGAGCCGCAAGCAGCTGGTCCAACTGGCCCGGAGCCACGACGTGCTGCCGATCGCGATCGTCCTCGACCTGCCCGAAGAGGTCTGCATCGCACGCAACGCGGCCCGCCCCGACCGTGCCGACATGCCGCGGCATGTCATCCAGCGCCACCGCCGTGAACTGCGCCGCTCGCTGCGCGGCCTGGAGCGCGAGGGCTTCCGCAAGGTGCACATCCTGCGCACCGAGGAGGAGGCGGAGCACGCCGAAGTGGTGCTTGAGCGCCGCTACAACGACCTGCGCCACCTCACAGGGCCCTTCGACATCATCGGCGACATCCACGGCTGCAGTTCCGAGCTGGAGGCCCTGCTCGGCAAGCTCGGCTACGTCGACGGCGCGCACCCCGAAGGGCGTACGGCGGTCTTCGTCGGCGACCTCGTGGACCGCGGCCCCGACAGTCCCGGGGTACTGCGCCGCGTCATGTCCATGGTATCGGCGGGCAACGCCCTGTGCGTGCCGGGCAATCACGAGAACAAGCTCGGCCGCTACCTCAAGGGCCGCAAGGTCCAGCACACCCATGGACTCGCCGAGACCATCGAGCAGCTGGACCAGGAGGACGTCAAGGACCCGGCCTTCCGCGAGCAGGCGCGGGAGTTCATCGACGGGCTCGTCAGCCACTACGTGCTCGACGAGGGCAAACTCGTCGTCTGCCACGCCGGACTGCCCGAGAAGTACCACGGGCGCACCTCCGGGCGGGTCCGCTCGCACGCGCTGTACGGGGACACCACCGGCGAGACCGACGAGTTCGGCCTGCCCGTGCGCTACCCGTGGGCGGAGGAGTACCGCGGCCGTGCCGCCGTGGTCTACGGCCACACCCCGGTGCCCAGCACCTCCTGGGTCAACAACACCATCTGCCTGGACACCGGTGCGGTCTTCGGCGGGAAGATGACCGCGCTGCGCTGGCCGGAGCGCGAGCTTGTCGACGTACCCGCCGAGAAGGTCTGGTACGAGCCGGCCAAGCCGCTGACCACCGAGGCGCCCGGGGGCCGGGAGGGCCGGCCGCTGGACCTCGCTGATGTGCACGGCCGCCGGATCGTCGAGACCCGGCACATGGGCCGCATCTCGGTCCGCGAGGAGAACGCCGCGGCGGCGCTCGAAGTCATGAGCCGCTTCGCCGTCGACCCGCGGCTGCTCGGCTACCTCCCGCCGACCATGGCGCCCACCGCCACCTCGCACGAGGACGGCTTCCTGGAGCACCCGGCCGAGGCCTTCGCCCAGTACCGGGCGGACGGTGTCACCAAGGTCGTGTGCGAGGAGAAGCACATGGGCTCGCGTGCGGTGGCGCTGGTCTGCCGGGACGCGAACGCTGCCCGTGAACGGTTCGGCGCAGGGGCCACCTCCCACGCTTCCGGCGGTGGGGGAGGTCCGACCGGGGCGCTGTACACCCGCACCGGAAGGCCGTTCCTCGACGACGTCGCACTCACCGAGGCGATCCTCGGCAGGCTGCGCACAGCCGTCACCGCCGCCGGACTCTGGGAGGAGTGGGACACCGACTGGGTGCTGCTCGACGCCGAGCTGATGCCGTGGTCGTTCAAGGCGGCCGGGCTGCTGCGCTCTCAGTACGCCGCGGTCGGTGCCGCATCCGGGGCCGTCTTCCCGGAGGCCAACGCGGCCCTCGCGGCAGCGGTGGCCCGTGGGGTGGACGTGGGCGCTCTCGCGGACCGCCAGCAGGGACGGGCCGAGGACGCGGCCGCGTTCACCGAGGCGTACCGCCGCTACTGCTGGAGCACCCAGGGCCTGGACGGGGTGCGGCTCGCGCCGTTCCAGATCCTCGCCGTGCAGGGCCGCTCGCTGGCCTCCGTACCGCACGACGAGCAGCTGGCCTGGCTCGACCGGCTGGTCGAGCACGACCCGACCGGGCTGCTCCAGGTCACCCGCCGACTCGTCGTCGACACCGGTGATGAGACGTCGGTGCGCTCCGGTATCGACTGGTGGCTGGAGATGACCGGCCGCGGCGGCGAAGGCATGGTCGTCAAGCCGCTCGCCGCGCTCGTACGGGACGGCAAGGGCAGGCTGGTCCAGCCGGGCATCAAGGTGCGCGGCCGGGAGTACCTCCGGATCATCTACGGCCCCGAGTACACCCGCCCGGAGAATCTGGAGCGGCTGCGCGGCCGGTTCCTCGGCCACAAGCGGTCGTTGGCGCTCCGGGAGTACGCGCTGGGGCTCGAAGCGCTGGACCGGCTGGCCGACGGGGAGCCCCTGTGGCGGGTCCACGAGGCGGTGTTCGCGGTGCTGGCCCTGGAGTCGGAGCCGGTCGACCCGCGGCTGTAGACCGTGGCGTCAGCGGGTTTTCCGGTGAGATCAACGGAAAACCCGCTGGCGATTCGCCGGGTGAACGGCGCTCCGCACGGTGAGGATGGAGACATGGGATTCCATGTCGACTCCGAGGCCGGGCGGCTGCGCCGCGTCATCCTGCACCGCCCCGATCTGGAACTGAAGCGCCTCACCCCCAGCAACAAGGACGCGCTCCTGTTCGACGACGTGTTGTGGGTGCGCCGTGCACGCCAGGAGCACGACGGTTTCGCGGACGTGCTGCGCGACCGTGGAGTGGAGGTGCACCTCTTCGGCGATCTGCTCCGTGAGTCGCTGGACATCCCGGTGGCCAGGCGGCTCGTCCTGGACCGGGTCTTCGAGGAGAAGGAGTACGGCCCGCTCGCCACCGAGCATCTGCGGGCCGCCTTCGAGGAGCTGCCCAGCGCCGAGCTGGCCGAGGCGCTGGTCGGCGGGATGACCAAGCGGGAGTTCCTGGAGCGGCACAGCGAGCCGACCTCCGTCCGCTTCCATGTCATGGACCTGGACGACTTCCTGCTCGGCCCGCTGCCGAACCATCTCTTCACCCGGGACACCTCGGCCTGGATATACGACGGGGTGTCGATCAACGCGATGCGCTGGCCGGCCCGGCAGCGCGAGACCGTCCACTTCGAGGCGATCTACCGCCACCACCCGCTCTTCACCGGCCCCGACGCGGGCGTCTTCCACCACTGGTCGGAGGGGCAGGACGACTACCCCTCCACCATCGAGGGCGGCGACGTACTGGTCATCGGCCACGGCGCCGTACTCATTGGGATGAGCGAGCGCACCACCCCGCAGGCGGTGGAGATGCTGGCCCGCGGACTGTTCGACGCCGGCTCGGCACACACGATCGTGGCGCTCGACATGCCCAAGCGCCGGGCGTTCATGCACCTCGACACGGTGATGACGATGATCGACGGCGACACCTTCACCAAGTACGCGGGCCTGGGCATGCTCCGCTCGTACACCATCGAGCCCGGTGAAGGGCCGAGGGACCTGAAGGTCACCGACCATCCGCCCGAGCACATGCACGACGCGATCGCGCACGCCCTGGGCCTGGACTCGATCCGGGTCCTCACAGCCACCCAGGATGTGCACGCCGCCGAGCGCGAGCAGTGGGACGACGGCTGCAATGTGCTGGCCGTCGAGCCGGGTGTCGTCGTCGCGTACGAGCGCAACGCCACCACCAACACGTATCTGCGCAAGGAAGGCATCGAGGTCATCGAGATCCGCGGCAGCGAACTCGGCCGGGGCAGGGGCGGCCCCCGCTGCATGAGCTGTCCCGTGGTGCGTGATCCGGTGTAGCGCGGTGTGCGACCCGGTGCAGCGACGCGTGGCCCGGTGCAAGGGACGAGCCTCCGTATAGCGATGCAGAGCGTCGTATAGACTTCCAGGGTCACTGTATGCGCGATCCTCGCCCGACCCAGGAGCAGTCCCATGGCCATAGACCTCGCAGGCCGCCACTTCCTCAAGGAGCTGGACTTCACGGCCGAGGAGTTCCGCGGCCTGATCGACCTCGCGGCCGAGCTCAAGGCCGCCAAGAAGTCGGGGACCGAAGTGCAGCGCCTGCGCGGCAAGAACATCGCGCTGATCTTCGAGAAGACCTCGACCCGCACCCGCTGCGCCTTCGAGGTGGCCGCCGCCGACCAGGGCGCGTCCACGACGTACCTCGACCCCTCCGGCTCGCAATTGGGGCACAAGGAGTCGGTGAAGGACACGGCCCGCGTCCTCGGCCGGATGTTCGACGGCATCGAGTACCGCGGTGACAGCCAGGCAGCCGTCGAGGAGCTGGCTGTGTACGGCGGCGTTCCGGTCTTCAACGGACTCACCGACGACTGGCACCCGACCCAGATGCTCGCCGACGTCCTCACCATGGCCGAGCACAGCGAGAAGCCGCTGGAGAGGGTCACCTTCGCCTACCTCGGCGACGCCCGCTTCAACATGGGTAACTCCTACCTGGTCACCGGCGCCCTGCTGGGCATGGACGTGCGGATCGTCGCGCCGAAGTCGTACTGGCCGGCCGAGGAGGTCGTCACCGAGGCCCGCAGGCTGGCCGGGGCCAGTGGCGCGACCGTCACTCTCACCGAGGACATCGCCGAGGGTGTCAAGGGTGCGGACTTTGTCGTCACCGACGTCTGGGTCTCCATGGGTGAGCCCAAGGAGATCTGGGGCGAGCGCATCGAGGCCCTCGCGCCGTACGCCGTGACCATGGATGTCCTGCGCGCCACCGGCAACGCCGACGTGAAGTTCCTGCACTGCCTCCCGGCCTTCCATGACCTAGGCACCAAGGTCGGGCGCGAGATCGAGGCCGCCTACGGGCTGACGGAGCTGGAGGTCACCGACGAGGTCTTCGAGTCCGCGCACTCGGTCGTCTTCGACGAGGCCGAGAACCGGCTGCACACGATCAAGGCCGTTCTGGTGGCAACCCTGGCAACCACGGCGGCCACAAGCTGATAGCCGCATGATCATGCGCCCGATTGGGTGAACATGCGCGAAGGCGACTAATATGTTGTCTCTTGGTGGGGTTCGAGCTCGCACGCTCGAACCCCATTTTCGTGTGTGTCACCAGAGGCCAGAGGCCAGAGGCCAGAGGCCAGAGGCCAGAACCCGGAGCCCAGGCCCAGAGCTCAGAACCCACAGCCCAGAGCCCCCCACAGGCCCCGGGCGCACATTCCCCCCACATGCTCCACCAGAGAAGAGACCATCCCCGTGAGTCCGCTGCGCCCACCGAGCTCCCTGCGTCCCTCCGGGCCACGCATCAAGAATCCCCACCAGCTGATCGCCGAGTCCGGCGCCGACCTGGAGGGGCACGGCCTCAAGCGCACCATGGGGCTCTTCCAGCTGGTGTGTTTCGGTATCGGCGCCGTCGTCGGCACCGGCATCTTCGTCGGCCTCTCCGACAGCGTCGCCGAGGCGGGCCCAGCGGTTGTGCTGTCCTTCGTGCTCGCCGCGATCACCTGCATCTTCACCGCGTTCTCCTTCGCCGAGCTGGGCAGCGCGATCCCGGTGTCCGGCAGCTCGTACTCCTTCGCCTACGCGACCCTCGGCGAACGCATCGCGTTCCTCGTCGGCTGGTGTCTGCTGCTGGAGTACGGAGTCTCGGTCTCCGCGGTTGCCGTCGGCTGGAGCCAGTACGTCAATGAGCTGCTGAACAGCCTGTTCGGCTGGCAGCTGCCCGCGGCCCTCTCGGCGGGGCCCGGCGACGGCGGAGTGATCAATCTGCCCGCGGTCCTGGTGGTCATGATGGCCGCCACCTTGCTGGTGCGCGGCGTACGGGAGAGCGCGGGGGCCACCGCCGCGATGGCGGTCCTCAAGATCGCCATTCTGATCATGTTCTGCGTCATCGCCTTCACGGCCTTCGAGCACGGGAATCTCACGCCGTTCGTCGCCCACGGGGCGGGCGGGGTCACCGCCGGTGCGTCGCTGGCGTTCTTCTCGTACATCGGCTTCGACGCCATCACCACCGCGGGCGAAGAGGTCAAGAACCCGCGGCGGAACATCCCGATCGCGATCATGGTCTGCATCGGCCTGGTCACCCTGCTCTACTGCGCCGTCGCGCTCGCGGCCATCGGCGCCCTCGGCCCGGAGGCCGTCGCCGACAAGCCGGCCGCCCTCTCGATCGTCGTCGACCAGGTCACCGACTCGACCATTGGCGGTGGAATCATCGCCTTCGGAGCGGTCGTCGCGATCGCATCCGTCGTGCTCGCGGTGATGTACGGGCAGACCCGCATCCTGATGTCGATGTCCCGCGACGGTCTGGTCCCGCGGGTCTTCGAGCGGGTCTCGCCGCGGACGGCGACGCCGGTCGCCAACACCTGGATCGTGGCGGTCGTCTTCGCGGTCCCGGCGGCCTTCTCCTCGCTCGACGTGGTGGTGAATCTGACGACCATCGGCACGCTGGGCACCATGGTCGCGGTGAACATCGCGGTGATCGTGCTGCGCCGCCGCAACCCTGAGGTGACGGGCTCGTTCCGGGTGCCGTTCTACCCGGTGAGCCCGATCCTGGGCGTCATCTTCTGCCTCTATCTGATGTACGGGACGGGCTGGGCGACCTGGGTGCAGTTCGCCGTCTTCCTGATCGTCGGCGCGGCGGTGTACACCTTCTACGGCCGCAGCCGCTCCCGGCTGGCCGCTGCCGACGCGGGCTGATGCGGGCGGCGGCCGGTCAGCCCTGAGATGTCCGGTCAGCTCTGAGGCGTACGGGACGGCAGGGTGAACCACACCGCCTTGCCGTGCTCCGTCGTGCGGTGACCGCAGGACGAGCTGAGCGTGCGGATCAGCAGCAGACCCCGGCCGTGTTCCTGCCAGGGGTCCGGCGCGCTGCCGGGCTGCGGATGGGAGAGATCGCCCGGCGGGGCCGGGTCGCGGTCGTGCACCTCCACCTGGCAGCCGGTCGGCAGGAGCTCCACCACCAGCTCGATGGGCTCGTCGCTGCGGGTGTGCTCCACGGCGTTGGCGACCAGTTCGGCGGTGAGGAGCTCGGCGGTGTCGGAATCGGCCGGTGCTTCGATCTCCGCCAGTGCCGTACGGATCAGGGCGCGGGCGACCGGTACGGCCACCGTCGAATGCGGCAGGGCAATCCGCCAGGAGGCAGGGAGGGGGACATCGGAGGGCACGGCACGGTTTCCGTTCCGGAGTTCATGAACTTTCTGGAGGTCAAGACTTCTCGGTTTCAACCTTACGAAGCGCAACGACACAGGCAAGGGATCGCCGACCGGTACGAACGAGACGTTCGGCACTTAGTTCTCACCTTCCACCTATCGCGTGCTCGTGACGGGAGTCACGTACGAGTGATAAGTTCGGTGCAGGTAGCAGCCCGACGGCTGAAGGGGAGCCCCCTCCATGAGCCCGTTTCCCAGCTCCGCCCCCCGTACGGATGACTGGCGCCATCTGCGGCTGACGACGGACGACGGAGTTGCCACCGTCACCCTCGCCCGCCCCGAGAAACTCAACGCGCTCACCTTCGGTGCCTACGCCGACCTGCGCGACCTGCTTGCCGAACTGTCCCGCGAACGCACCGTGCGCGCTCTGGTGCTCGCGGGGGAGGGCCGCGGTTTCTGCTCCGGCGGAGATGTCGACGACATCATCGGCGCGACACTCGCCATGGACACCGCCCAGCTCCTCGATTTCAACCGCATGACCGGGCAGGTGGTGCGGGCCCTACGTGAAACCCCCTTCCCCGTCATCGCCGCCGTACACGGGGTGGCCGCAGGTGCCGGCGCAGTTCTTGCGCTGGCCGCCGACTTCCGGATCGCCGACCCGTCCGCCCGCTTCGCCTTCCTCTTCACCAAGGTCGGCCTCTCCGGCGGCGACATGGGCGCCGCCTATCTGCTGCCGCGCGTCGTCGGCCTCGGTCATGCCACCCGGCTGCTGATGCTCGGCGAACCGGTCCGCGCACCCGAAGCGGAACGGATCGGACTGATCAGCGAGCTGACCGAAGACGGCCAGGCGGATGTACGCGCGGCAGCGCTGGCCCGCCGCCTCGCCGACGGACCGGCCCTTGCCCTCGCCCAGACCAAGGCGCTGCTCACCGCCGAACTCGACATGCCGCTCGCTGCCGCGGTCGAGATGGACGCCGCGACCCAGGCCCTGCTGATGCACGGCGAGGACTACGCCGAATTCCACGCCGCCTTCACCGAGAAGCGGCCACCGAAGTGGCAAGGCCGGTAGCACGATGCCACCCGTGAAGCGGATCGCGGTCATCGGAGGCGGACCCGGCGGGCTTTACGCCGCGGCCCTGCTCAAACGGCTCGATCCGGAACGCGACATCACCGTCTGGGAGCGCAACGCCCCCGACGACACCTTCGGCTTCGGCGTCGTCCTGTCCGACGAGACCCTCGGTGGCATCGAGCACGCCGACCCCGTCGTTTACCGGGCCCTTCAGGACGAGTTCGTACGGTGGGACGACATCGACATCGTCCACCGCGGCGTGACCCAGACCTCCGGCGGCCACGGCTTCGCGGCGCTGGGCCGGCGCAGGCTCCTGGAGATCCTGCACGAACGCTGCGACTCCCTCGGCGTACGGCTCCGCTTCCGCACCGAGGCCCCGCCGGCCGCCGAGCTGACCGCCGCGTACGACCTGGTGATCGCCGCCGACGGCGTGCACAGCCTCACCCGAGCCGCTCACGCCGACACCTTCGGCCCCCGCCTCACCACCCATCGCTGCCGCTACATCTGGCTTGCCGCCGACTTCGCCCTCGACGCCTTCCGCTTCGAGATCGCCGAGACCGCGTACGGGGTGATGCAGCTCCACGGCTACCCCTTCTCGGCCGACGCCTCCACCGTCATCGTCGAGATGCGCGAGGAGGTCTGGCAGGCCGCCGGATTCGACACCTGCGACGTCGAGCACTCGACCGTACGCTGCGCCAAGATCTTCACCGAGGCGCTCGGCGGCCGGCCGCTGCGCTCCAACAACTCCTCCTGGCTCACCTTCCGTACCGTCGTCAACGCCCGCTGGTCGCACGGCAACACGGTCCTCATCGGCGACGCCGCCCACACCGCGCACTTCTCCATCGGCTCCGGCACCAAACTCGCCGTCGAGGACGCACTCGCGCTCGCCGCCTGCATCGAGGAACAGCCCGACCTGCCCGGCGCACTGGCCGCGTACGAGACCGAGCGCCGGCCGGTCGTCGAATCGACCCAGCGGGCCGCCGCGGCCAGCCTGCGCTGGTTCGAGGAACTCGGCACCTATGTCGACCAGCCGCCCCGCCAGTTCGCCTTCAACCTCCTCACCCGCAGCCGCCGCGTCACCCACGAAAATCTGCGACTGCGCGACGCCTCCTTCACCGCCGCAGTCGAGGAGGAGTTCGGCTGCGCACCGGGCACCCCGCCGATGTTCACCCCGCTGCGGCTGCGCGGCCTCGAACTCCGCAACCGCGTCGTCGTCTCGCCCATGGACATGTACTCGGCCGTCGACGGTGTCCCCGGCGACTTCCACCTCGTCCACCTGGGCGCACGCGCACTCGGCGGCGCCGGGCTCGTCATGACGGAGATGGTGTGCGTCAGCGCCGAGGGCCGCATCACCCCCGGCTGCACCGGCCTCTACACGCCCGAGCAGGCCGCCGCCTGGACCCGGATCACCGACTTCGTCCATGCGAGCGCCCCCGGTACGGCCATCGGCATCCAGCTCGGCCACTCCGGGCGCAAGGGCTCCACCAAACTGATGTGGGAGGGCATCGATCAGCCCCTCGACCACGACAACTGGCCCCTCACCGCCGCCTCCCCGATTCCGTACACCGACGGCGTCAACCAGGTACCGCACGCCCTGGACCGGGCCGGACTCGACGCCGTACGCGAACAGTTCGCAGCGGCGGCCCGGCGCGCCGACCTCTGCGGCTTCGACCTGCTCGAACTCCACTGCGCCCACGGCTACTTGCTCTCCGGCTTCCTCTCCCCGCTCACCAACCACCGCACCGACCACTACGGCGGATCGCTGCGCCACCGGCTCCGCTTCCCCCTCGAAGTCTTCGACGCGATCCGCGCCGACTGGCCCGACGACCGGCCCATGACCGTCCGTATCTCCGCCACGGACTGGGCCGAGGGCGGCACGACGGCCGAGGACGCCGTCGAGATCGCACGCGCCTTCGTCGCCCACGGGGCCGATGCCATCGACGTCTCCACCGGTCAGGTTGTCCCCGACGAGCGCCCCGAGTACGGCCGCTCGTACCAGACCCCGTACGCCGACCGGATCCGTAACACGCTGTGCGTGCCCGTCATCGCGGTCGGTGCGATCTCCTCCTGGGACGACGTCAATTCACTGCTGCTCGCGGGCCGGACCGACCTCTGCGCCCTGGCCCGCCCCCATCTCTACGACCCGCACTGGACTCTGCACTCGGCGGCCGACCAGGGCTACAGCGGACCGGGCGCGCCCTGGCCGCTCCCGTACCGCGCGGGCAGCCGCACCCCGCCGACGGGCCGCACGGACGCACCGAAGCCCCGGCTCACCCTGGGATGACGGGACGGAGCTCCTGGCCGAGGTCCCCGTACTGCCGCCACAGCACCACGTTCACCGCGACCAGCGACACAGGTTCCGGCGGTTCGTTCACCGCTCCGCCGCGCTGATCAGCAGCCGGTCCGAGACCGCCCGGTAGCCGATGCGCCGGTACACGCCGTTGCTGGTCGGGTTCGCGAGGTCTGTGAAGAGCAGCACCTCCTGCGCGCCCGCTTCCCGTGCCGCCCGGCTGACCTCCGCCGTCACCGCGGCCGCGTACCCCCGGCCGCGGTGCTCGGGGGGTGTGTAGACCGCCGCGACCCGCACCGTGCCCGCGATCTGCGGGGAGACGCCCGCCATCGACACCGGGACGCCGCCGTCCTCCCAGAGCGTCAGCCCGCCGGACGCCGTGCGCTCGTCCACCACCCGTTCGGCGCGGGTGGTGGGCTGGCCGACCTGCTCGGCGAAGCTGAGATGCCAGCGCAGCAGCAGTTCCCGGTCGGCGGTGGTGGCGGCCCTGGGCCGGCCCGAGGGGGCGGGGGACGGCGGGATCAGCGTCCCCAGCCGGTAGAGCCGCTGCTCCTGGTCGACCCGGTGGCCGGGCCAGGTGGCGGCCAGCGCCTCGGCGGTGGCGCGGTCCGCGTTGATCCCGGTCAGGGGGAGCGCGGCGGCCAGCGGACCGACTGCTTCCGGGGCAACGGCTCCCAGCACCGGCGGATACGGCGGGGTCTGCACCAGCGTCCCCGCGACCTCGCCGTCCGCCCCGCGCCACCAGCCCAGCAGCGGGGCGGCGTCGCTGTAGGCGTGCGGGCCGCTGCGCCGCAGGGTCGCGGTGACGGTCAGAACCAGGGTGTTCTCGGCGGGCCGGGCGGCGAGCGAAGCGCCGGCCGCGTCGAGAAAGACGTCGACGTCATCAGTGAAGGTCCAGGTCATGCCTCATCCTGCCGGGTGCGCGTGGAGCGAGGCACCCGGATGTCCGGGGTCAGTCGTCCCGCAGCCGGAAGCGCTGCAGTTTCCCGGTGGCGGTCCGGGGGAGTGCGGGCAGGAACTCGATGACGCGCGGGCACTTGTGCGGGGCCAGCTCGCTCTTCATGTAGGTGCGCAGCTCGTCGGCCGACAGTTCCGCGCCCTCGCGCAGCACCACGTACGCCGCCACGATCTGGCCGCGCAGCTCGTCCGCCCGTCCCACCACCGCGGCCTCGGCCACCGCGGGGTGGTGCAGCAGGGCGTCCTCGACCTCGGGGCCCGCGATGTTGTAGCCGGAGGAGATGATCATGTCGTCGGCGCGGGCGACGTATCGGAAGTAGCCGTCCGGGTCGCGCACATAGGTGTCGCCGGTGAGATTCCAGCCGTGCGCCACATAGTCCCGCTGGCGTTCGTCGGCGAGATAGCGGCAGCCGACCGGACCGCGTACGGCAAGGAGTCCGGGCTCCCCGTCCGGCACCTGCCTGCCCTCGCGGTCCAGCACCCGGGCCTGCCAGCCGGGCACGGGGACTCCGGTGGTGCCGGGGCGGATCGCGTCGTCGGCGGCGGAGATGAAGATGTGCAGCAGCTCGGTGGCGCCGATGCCGTTGATGATGCGCAGACCCGTCCGCTCGTACCAGGACCGCCAGGTGGCGACCGGAAGGTTCTCACCGGCCGAGACACAGCGCCGCAGCGCGCTCAGATCGTGCACGTCGATGTGGTCGAGCATGACGCGGTAGGCGGTCGGCGCGGTGAACAGCACCGAGACACGGTGGGCGGCGAGCGCGGGCAGCAGCTGCGCCGGGCCGGACTGTTCGAGCAGCAGGGCACTGGCACCGGCCCGCAGCGGGAAGACCACCAGACCGCCGAGCCCGAAGGTGAAGCCGAGCGGCGGACTGCCCGCGAACACATCGTCGGACGTGGGGCGCAGGACATGGCGCGAGAACGTGTCGGCGATGGCGAGCACATCCCGGTGGAAGTGCATACAGCCCTTGGGTCGTCCGGTGGTGCCCGAGGTGAACGCGATCAGTGCGACATCGTCCGCCGCCGTGTCCACGGGACGGTACGGCCCCGTCCTGGCCTCGGCCAGGTGCAGCAGATCGTCCGGGGCGTCACCGCCGTACGCCGTGATCCGCAGCCCCACCACCTCAGCCTTCACCAGGTCGTCGACCGCCCGGACGTCGCACAGCGCGTGGCTCACCCTGGCGATCGAGCAGATGGTGGCGAGCTCGGCGGACCGCTGCTGCGCCAGCACCGTGACGGCGATCGCGCCCGCCTTCAGCACCGCGAGCCAGCAGGCGGCCAGATGGGGTGTGGTGGGGCCGCGCAGCAGGACACGGTTGCCCGGTACGACCCCCAGATCGGAGGTGAGGACATGGGCGATCCGGTCCACCCGGTCCCGCAGCTCCCCGTAGCTCCAGACTCCGCCGTCGGGCGTACGGAAGGCGGGGCGGCCGGGGCCGAAGCGGTCGACCGCACGGTCCAGCAGTTCGGCCGCGCAGTTGAGGCGGGCCGGATAGTGCAGTTCGGGAAGGTCGAAGAGCAGTTCCGGCCACTGGTCCGGGGGTGGCAGATGCTCCCTGGCGAAGGTGTCGAGGTGCGCTGAGGTCTTCGGGTCCATGACGGATCGCCCCCTTGTCGCCTCTGGAGCGTATCGTTTGGGTGACGGTAGTCAACGGTCCGCGATAAGACGGTCGGTCCAAGACGAGAAGAAGAGAAGACAAGACGCGACAAGAGAGGCGCCGGTATGACGGCATTCTCGCTCGATCCGGCACAAACCGCCTGGTGTGAAGAGCTAAGAGCCCTTGCCGAGCAGCAACTGCGCCCCCTCGCCGAAAAAGGCGAACCCGGCCACGTCAACCGCCCCCTGATCGCCGCACTCGGTGAGTCCGGCCTCCTCGACCGTCTGCTGAACTCCGGCGCCCTCGACCTCTGCCTGCTCCGCGAGTCCCTGGCCCGCGGCTGCACGGAGGCCGAAACCGCACTGGCCCTCCAGGGCCTCGGCACCCACCCCGTGCTCCAGGCAGGCACCCCGGCCCACCGCGAACGCTGGCTCCCCGAAGTGCGCGCGGGCCGTGCCGTCGCCGCCTTCGCGCTCAGTGAACCGGGCGCGGGCTCCGACGCGGCGGCCCTCGCCCTGAACGCCGAACACGCCCCTGGCGGCTGGCGGCTGACCGGCGAGAAGTGCTGGATCTCCAACGCGCCCGAGGCCGACTTCTACACCGTCTTCGCCCGTACGACCCAGGGAGCCGGATCCCGTGGCGTCACCGCGTTCCTGGTCCCCGCCGACCGCCCCGGGCTGACGGGCACCGCCCTCGACATGCTCTCGCCGCACCCCATCGGGGCCCTGGTCTTCGACGGCGTCCCGGTCGCGGCCGACGACGTGCTCGGCGAACCTGACCGAGGCTTCCGGGTCGCCATGAACACCCTCAACCTGTTCCGCCCCAGCGTCGGCGCCTTCGCCGTCGGCATGGCCCGCGCAGCCCTCGACGCCACGGTGGCGCACACCGCCGAACGCACCGCGTTCGGCGGCCCGCTGAAGGACCTTCAGGCCGTCTCCCACCAGGTCGCCGAGATGGCCACCCGCACCGAGGCCGCCCGCCTCCTGGTGTACGCGGCCGCCGCCGCGTACGACGCGGGCGAGTCCGGCGTACCGCGCCGCGCGGCCATGGCGAAGCTGTACGCCACCGAGACCGCGCAGTACGTCGTCGACACCGCCGTCCAGCTGCACGGCGCCCGCGCCCTGCGCCGCGGCCACCTTCTCGAACACCTCTACCGGGAGGTCCGCGCCCCACGGATCTACGAGGGCGCCAGCGAGGTCCAGCGCACGATCATCGCCAAGGAGCTGTACGCGAACCGGGAGGCGTCCGCATGAGTCCGGTTTACCGGATCAACCCCGCCGAACTCTCGCCGCCCGCCGGCTTCTCGCACGCGGTCACGGCAACCGGCGGCCAACTGGTCTTCCTGGCCGGGCAGACTGCCCTCGACCGGGACGGCAAGGTCATCGGCACCGCCCTGCCCGAGCAGTTCGCGACGGCGCTCACCAATCTGCTGACCGCCCTGCGCGCGGCGGGCGGCTCCCCGGCGGACCTGGCCCGGGTCACCGTCTACGCCACCGATGTGGCCGACTACCGGGCCCATGCCGGGGAACTGGGACGGATCTGGCGGCAGTTGGCGGGCCGCGACTATCCGGCGATGGCGGTCATCGGCGTGGCGAGGCTCTGGGACGAGCAGGCGCTCGTCGAGATCGACGGGGTGGCGGTGCTGCCGTGAACGCGAAGCCGGACGGGCCGGGCACGCCGAGCCCGTCCGGCAACGCGCGGATCGGCGCGGACGAGGAGCCGGAGGTGCCGCCCCATGTCTCGCTGCACGCCGACGGCGTACTCCATCTGCGCGGAGACCTCGAAGTGGACACCCCCGAGGGGCCGCGCCAGGAGACCCGGGTGATGCCGTGCGGCTGCGGACGCACCGGGAACACGCCGTACTGCGACTACAGCGGGGTCTGCGGCGAGCACAAGTGAACCCACCGCGCCGAGCGGGGCGCGGCGCGCCGGACGGGTGAAGCGCGGTCGGGGATATATCTGTATTTAGTGCTCTTTGCTCGTGACGCATCGCCCAGGCCCCGGACGCCCGACCGGGGCGGGCGCGGGACGCCCCCCGGGGCCGTATGACCGCGCTCATCGTCTGCCACTTCGTGCTGGCCGCCTGCGCGCGCCCGCTGGTACGAGCGCTGGGCAGGCGCGCCTTCGTCGTGCTCGCGCTGCCACCGGCCGCAGCCACTGTCTGGGCGGCCACGCAGTGGGACACGGCCGCGTCCGGTGGCTCGGTCACCTGGACGTGGCAGTGGATGCCGGCGTACGACGTCACCGTCGATCTGCGGCTCGACGCACTCGCCGAGCTGATGGTGCTGCTCGCGGCCGGAATCGGCACACTCGTGCTGCTCTACTGCGCCTCGTACTTCACCGACGAGACCCCGCAGCTGGCCGGCTTCGCCGGGAACCTCCTCGCGTTCGCGGGCGCCATGCTCGCCCTGGTCCTCGCCGACGACCTGATCTCGCTCTATGTGTTCTGGGAGCTGACCACGGTCTTCTCGTACCTGCTGATCGGGTACGACAGCGAGCAGAGACACAGCCGCCGCTCGGCGCTCCAGGCGCTCACCGTGACCACGTTCGGCGGCCTCGCGATGTTCGTCGGCTTCCTGATCATCGGTCAGTCGGCGGGCACGTACCGGATCTCCGCCATCCTCGCCGACCCGCCCGCGGCGAGCCTCGCCGTGTCGGTCGCGGTGGTACTGATCCTGTGCGGGGCCCTGTCGAAGTCGGCCATCTGGCCGTTCAGCCTCTGGCTGCCGAACGCCATGGCCGCACCCACCCCCGTCAGCGCCTATCTGCACGCCGCCGCGATGGTGAAGGCCGGCGTCTACCTGGTCGCCCGGCTCGCGCCCGGCTTCGCCGACGTGCCGGTCTGGCGGCCCGTCGTGATCATCCTCGGTGCCGCGACCATGCTGCTCGGCGGCTGGCGGGCGCTGCGCCTGAACGACCTCAAGCTCGTCCTCGCCTACGGCACCGTCAGCCAGCTCGGCTTCCTCACCCTGCTCGCCGGGGTCGGCAACCGGGAGGCGGCACTGGCCGCCGCCGTCATGATCCTGGGACACGCCCTGTTCAAGGCCCCGCTGTTCCTCGTCACCGGCATTGTCGACCACGCGGCCGGCACCCGTGATCTGCGCAAGCTCTCCGGTGTCGGCCGGGCGCTGCCGCATGTCTGCACGGTCGCGGTGGTGGCCGCGGCGTCCATGGCCGCGCTGCCTCCGCTGCTCGGCTTCGCCGCGAAGGAGGCCGCGTTCGAGGCACTGCTGCACGGAGACACCGCCGACCACTGGGCGCTGGGCATCACGGTCGCGGCCTCGGCGCTGACCGTCGCGTACACCGTGCGGTTCGTCTGGGGCGCCTTCGCCCGAAAACCCGGGGTCGAGGACAGCCCCGTGCACCGGGTCGGCTGGGTGTTCCTCGCGCCGCCCGCCCTGCTCGCGGTCTGCGGTCTGGTGCTGGGACCGGGCGTCGGGTGGACCGACCGGCTGCTCAGCGCGTACGCGGACACCTTCCCCCCGTCCGCGCATCCGTACCATCTCTCGCTCTGGCACGGATTCGGGACCGCTTTCCTGCTCTCGGCCGTCGCCACGGCAGGCGGCGTGGTGCTCTTCGTCGTACGCACCGCCGTGACCCGGCTCTCCCGGCGGATCGCCTGGCCGACCGCCGACAGCGTCTTCGGGCACCTGCTGCTCGGCCTGGAACGGCTCTCCCTCCAGCTCACCGGCTTCGTCCAGCGCGGCTCGCTCTCCGTCTACCTCGCCACCACCCTGCTCGTGATGCTGGCCGGCCAGCTCACCGTTCTCGGCGTGGACCGGCCCTGGCGCGGGGCGGCCGCCCCGAGGGTCTGGGACGTCCCGCTGCAGGGCGCCATCGCCGTGCTGACCTGCGCGGCCGCACTCCTCTGCCTCACCGTCAGCCGCCGGATGAAGGCCGTGGTCCTGGCGGGGCTGACCGGATACGGCGCGGCGCTGCTCTTCGTCGTCCAGGGCGGCCCGGACCTGGCGCTCACCCAGTTCTGCGTCGAGACCGTGTCGATGATTGTGTTCGTGCTGGTGCTGCGGCGGATGCCGGTCCACTTCCAGGAGTCGGTCAGCACCTGGCGCCGTGCCGTACGCATTCCGGTGGCGCTGGCCGCGGCGGCGACGCTCGGCGTGGTGGTGTGGGTCGCGGCGGCCGCCCGCACGGCGGCCCCTGCGGGCGCGGCCATGGTGGAGGAGACCGCCCACCACGGACTCAAGGACGTCGTGGCCACCATCCTGGTCGACCTGCGTGCCTGGGACACGATGGGGGAGTCCGCCGTGCTCGCCGCGGCGGCGATCGGGGTGACGAGCCTGATCTATCTGCACCGCCGCACCGAGGGACCGTCACTGCGGGAAGAGTTGCAGGGACGTACCGCCTGGTCGCTGACGGCCCCCGAGATGACGGGACTTCCACAGGGCGACGAAGGGGCGCCGGAGCGCGGCTGGCTCGCGGCCGGCTCGACGCTCGCCCCCGAGCACCGCTCGATCGTCTTCGAGGTCGTGGCCCGGCTGCTGTTCCACCCGATCCTGGTGCTCTCGGTGTATCTGCTGTTCTGCGCCGAGAACATGCCGGGCGGCGGCTTCGTCGCCGGGCTCGTCGCCGGGCTCGCTCTGATCACCCGCTACCTGGCGGGCGGCCGTTTCGAGCTCGCCGAGGCCGCGCCGCTGCAGCCCGGACTCTTCACCGGCCTCGGACTGTTCATCTCCACCGGCGTCGCCCTGCTCGGCCTCGCCGACGGAACGGTCCTGCACGCCTGGACCCACCACGGCCGGCTGCCCCTGATCGGCGAATACCAGGTGGGCACCCCGGTCCTCTTCGACTTCGGCGTCTATCTGCTGGTCCTGGGCGTGGTGCTGGACATCGTGCGCGCGCTCGGCGCCAAGATCGACCGGCAGATCGAGCGAGCGGCGGTGGAAAAGGCAGCCGCGGCGAGCACCGGCACACCACCGGGGGCGGCACCCGGGACGGGAGGCACTCCAGGATGACGGTCAGCTTCTCGCTCCTGGCCACCGCCGCGGTGCTGTGCGCGGTCGGCGGCATCCTCATGCTCACCCGGCCCCTCACCCGCATCCTGCTCGGCGCGGTGATCGCGGGCAACGGCATCAATCTGCTCGTCCTCGCCGCGAGCGGATCGGCCGGCCGGGAACCGCTCCTCTACGGCGTTCCGCTGGGGCAGGTCACCGACCCGCTGCCGCAGGCCATCGCGCTCACGGCGATCGTCATCACCCTCGCCACCACGGCGTTCCTCCTCGCCATGGCCTACCGCGGCCATCAGCTGACCGGCTCGGACGAGGTCCACGACGACCTGGAGGACCGGCGCATCGCACTGCGCTCCGAGGTACTGGGGGAACGGGACGAACTGCGCGACCGGTACCGGGCCGCCTCGGACATCACGGACGAGGAACGCGCCCGGTACCGCGAGGAGCGCCGCCGCCTGCGGGCCAGGCTGCGCGCCGACCGCGCTCTGCAGGCCCGCGGCCGGTACGCCGCCGGAGACCTCTGGCACGACGTACTGGGCGCGGACCCCGCGGACTACGCCCAGCAGCAGGCCCACTCCGCCGACGCCGACCCAGGAGCCACCGGATGAACGCACTCGTCCCCCTGCCGGTGCTGCTGCCGCTCTGCGCCACCGGCCTGAGCCTCGCCTTCGGCACCCGGCTCAAGCAGGTCCAGCGCCTCATCAGCGTCGCCGTGCTCACCGCCGTACTCGGACTCTCCCTCACTCTGATGATCGTCGCCGACACCCGTGGCCCGCTCTCCGTCCACCTCGGCGACTTCGCACCACCGCTCGGCATCACCCTGGTCGCCGACCGGCTGTCCGGGCTGATGCTGACCGTCTCCTCAGCCATCACGCTCTGCGTGCTGGTCTACTCCCTCGGCCAGGGCATGGCCGACCGGGACGAGGAAACGCCCGTGGCGGTCTTCCACCCCGCGTACCTGATCCTGGTCGCCGGGGTCTCCTGCACCTTCCTCGCCGGTGACCTCGTCAACCTCTATGTCGGCTTCGAGATCATGCTGGTCGCCAGCTTCGTCCTGCTCACCCTCGGCGGCACCGGACCCCGCGTCCGCGCAGGCTCCACCTACGTGATCATCTCGCTGTTCTCGTCGATGCTGTTCCTCACCGCCATCGCCATGACGTACGCGGCGACCGGCACCGCCAACTTCGCCCAGCTGGCCGGACGACTCACCGAACTCCCGCTCGGGGTACAGACCCTGATCCAGGCGATGCTGCTCACGGTCTTCGCCATCAAGGCCGCCGTCTTCCCGCTCGCCGCCTGGCTCCCCGACTCGTATCCGACCGCGCCCGCCCCCGTCACCGCGGTCTTCGCCGGTCTGCTCACCAAGGTCGGTGTCTACTGCATGCTGCGTACGGAGACCCTGCTCTTCCCCGGCAACCGGCTCGGCGACCTGCTGATGGCCGCCGCGCTCGCCTCGATGGTCGTCGGCATCCTCGGAGCCGTCGCCCAGACCGACCTGAAACGGCTGCTTTCCTTCACCCTCATCAGCCACATCGGCTACATGGTCTTCGGTATCGGCCTCGCCACCCGGGACGCGTACGGCGGCGCGATCGTCTACGTCGCCCACCACATCACCGTCCAGACCACGCTGTTCCTGGTGGCAGGGCTGATCGAACGCCGGGGCGGCACCACCGAACTCACCCGGATCGGCGGACTGGCCAAGGCCGCACCGCTGCTCGCCGTCCTCTTCTTCGTACCTGCCATGAACCTGGCCGGCATCCCGCCGCTGTCCGGATTCATCGGCAAGCTCGGGCTGATGCGGGCCGGTGTCGCCGACGGCAGCGTCTGGGCGTGGATCCTCGTCATCGGGTCGGCCGTGACCAGCCTCCTCACGCTGTACGTGATGGCCAAGGTCTGGAACCTGGCCTTCTGGCGGGCCGCGCCCCCCGGTCAGGCCGCGGACGGCACCGTCCTGGAGTCCGACTCCGACGAGGACGACAGCGACGCCGACGAGGACCCCGACCACATCCCGGGCAGCGGCGACGAACCGGTCCGCCCCCGCCATCAGCCCGCCGGGCGCGCGGTCGCGGCCACCCTGCACGGACACGCCGTCACCACCACCACGAAACTGCCGCGGCCGATGACTGCGGCCACCGCGGCAGCCGTCGCCCTCGGACTCGCCTTCACCGTGTTCGCCGGACCACTGACCTCCTACACCGACCGCGCGGCCGCCGAACTCCTCGCACGCGCCCCCTATGTCGAGGCGGTGCTCGGCCGGTGAAACGCCTGATCACGCTGTCCTTCCGGAACAAGGACCTGCCGCCCTTCAGCTGTGAGTTCGGCGGGCGGGGACGCGTGCTCGACCTTCCGCTGATCGCCTGGCTCACCTTCATCTGGGTGCTGCTGTGGTCCAGCCTGAACTGGGCCAACGTACTGACCGGCGTGCTCGTCGCGGTCGCCGTCTGCCTGGCCTTCCCGCTGCCCCGGGTCGACCTCGGACTCCGCCTGCACCCCTGGGGCATCCTGATGCTCGCCGGCTATCTGCTCTACGACATGTACACCTCGGGCGTACGGGTCACCCGGCAGATCTTCATGGACCATCCGCACCGGGCCGCCGTCATCGCCGTACCGCTGCGCTGCCGCTCCGACCTGATGCTCGCGGCCACCGCCGTCGCCGTGTCGAACGTGCCCGGCGGATCGGTCGTCGAGGTACGCCGCGCCACGGCCACCGTCTTCCTGCATGTCCTCGACGCGGACAGACCCGCCGTACTCGACGCGGCGCGGCACTCCGTCTGGCGGCTCGAGGAGCTGACCGTACGGGCCTTCGGCACTCCCGACGAGATCGCCCGCGTCGCCGGACCACCTCCACCGATCAGGCACGACAGGGGGGACGGCGCATGAGTGTGACGGAGACCGTCGACCGGGTGCTGCTCACCGCGGCCGTCGTCGTGATCATCATCGCCGGGGCCGGGCTCCTCACCCGGATCTGGCGAGGCCCCTCCATGCTGGACCGGGCCATCTCGCTGGATGTGTGCGCCGCCCTCATCATCGCCGGCCTCGGCGCCAAATCCGCCTTCGCGCGTGACTCGTTCTACTTCCCGATCATGCTGGTGCTGGCCTTTCTCGGGTTCACGGGGTCGGTCGGCATCGCCCGCTTCATCGCCGCACGCGACCGGCCGGCGCTGCGGCGCGGTGCGGACCGATCCGAAAGCAGCGACAGACGCGACGGCAGCGACGGGACCGAGGGGGAAGCACGGTGAATGTCTGGCTCCAGATCCTCGACACGGCCGGTGCGGTACTGGTCTTCATCGGTGCGGCCATTTGTCTGCTTGGTGTGATCGGGATGCTGCGGCTGCCGGACGTGCTGTCCCGCAGCCACGCCGCCACCAAACCGCAGACCCTCGGCATGCTCCTGGTCCTTGCCGGGGTGGCCCTGCGGCTGCGCAGCGGCATGGATCTCGCCACGCTCGCGCTGATCGGCTTCTTCCAGCTGATGACCGGCCCGGTCGCCGCCCACCTGGTGGCGCGATCCGCCTACCGGACCGGCCAGACCGACCACAGCGAGCTGCTCTTCGACGAACTGGACGAGCAGTTGACCGAGGAGCGCTGACACTCTCCCGTTGCCGGCGTCCTGAACGTGCGGCGGGGGTGACGGTCAGCCCGTCGGGGTTCGCGCGGCCCGGCGGGTGTACTGGTCCGGGGACGTGCCCACGGTGGCGGTGAAGTCGCGGACGAGGTGGGACTGGTCGCTGTAACCGAGTTCGGTGGCCAGCTCCGCCCAGTCGACGGACGCCCGGCGCATGGCCGCTTCCGCGGCCTCGTGGATCCGGCACCGGTTGATGACCCACTTCGGGCTGAGGCCCACATGGTCGGCGAACAGCCGTTGCAGCTTCCGTGTGCTCATTCCCAGCCGCTCGGCGAGATCGCCGACCCTGGTCAGGGACCGGTCGGCGACGATGAGGCCGACCACGGCGTTCAACGGCCCGGTCGCGGGCAGCGGTTGTGCGTCCAGGGAACGGAGAAAGGTCTCGACGACGGCCGTCGACCCGTTCACGTCGTCGGCCCCGGCCAGCACACGTGCCAAGTCGTCGGCCTCGGCGCCGAACACGGCCGACGCCGCGAACCGCTGCCCGGTGACGGCCGACACCCGGTCGCGTAGGAAGGGCCGGAACCCCGCCGGCCGGAATTTGACGCCGAAGACCTGACCACGGCGCTCCAGCCGCCGCACGAACTCGTGCGGCGAAATGGCCTCGATCGTGGCGGCACCGGCCTCGAACACCAGATGTACGGCGGCGTGCTGGATCACGCGCTGCTCGTAGGACTCCCCGTCCGGCATGTCCCAGCGAACGACCCAGTAGCAGTCCACCGCCCAGGCCAGGTCGGGTGAGGGCAGGTGCCGGGTCAGCTCGAAATGCTCGAATCCGGCGCGCGGGTCGACGATGCCGCGGGTGTCCTGATCGGTCGGCCGAGTCACGGAACCATGCTAACGAGGCCGCGGTGTCGTGTTTCTTCAAGACCGCGTCCCCGGCGCGGCAACCGCTTCTCCCGGACACGGCCCATGGCCCTGCGGCAGCGGAACGACAGGGCCAGGCCGGGAGTATCCTGGAGCTACCGAGGACAATTCGTGCACCCGCTTTCAGGTTGGTGCCGCTCTCGGCGATTCACGACACCGGGCCGGTCAAGACCGGCCCGGGGCAGGGTTCGCGTCATGACCGCGACCATTCAGTACACGCCCGCGGTCCAGGACCGGACCCCTTCTTCGTTGCCACTCCGACTCAGGCTCGCGCCTGCCGGTACCCATCCGGCTCTGGTCGACGGTGCATGGTGGCCCCGCTCCCGCGACCTGACGGCGGAACTGCCGTCGCTGACGGCTGTACTCGATCCGCTGTGGGGCCGGATCACCCGCGTCACCGTGAATCCCACGTTCTGGCCGGTCGTCCCGCGCAAGGTGCGCGTCGCCGGGCATCTCGTCCATGTCGGCTGGTTCGAGGCCGAACAGGACCCCCATAAACTCCTGCTGCTCTCCTACACGACCGGTCGCTGGGACCTGCTGGTGATCCCGCCGGAAACCAGCCAGGCCACAGCTGCCCGGCTGATGACGGCAGCCACCGATCCTCTGCGGGTTCTCACCGCCAGCGGTCTGATGCGGGAGGCGGAGCTCTTCCGGTTCGCGGCCGAGGCCGACTGGGACTCGACCCGGGAACTGGTCTGGGACTCCGAGGGCGGCCACGGCGCGGCTCCCTGGACGCCGCCCGCCCGACGAGCCGTTCCCGAGGGAACGGTCCCGGGCGCAGGTGCGTGAAGACCATCGGCATCAAGGGCGGCCGACTCCAGCAGGGGGATCTCCGGACAGGTGGCAACCCATGACTGCCGATGCACGTACTCCGGCGCTTCTCCAGCTCCTCCCGGACACCTCGGACGGCGGCGATCAGCCGGTGGTTCCCGGCAGCGCTGTACTGCGGATGGAGACGACCTCCAGCCGGGCCGGGTTCTTCGACGGCGCATGGTGGCCGCGCTCCCGTGACATCAAAAGCCAGTTGCCCGACCTGATCGACGCCTTGACGGCCAAGCTGGGCCCCATCGCACGGGTCGGCCTGGACGCGAGTGCCTGGGACGAAGCCCCGGGACACCTGGACATCGGCGACCGCAGGATTCGTATCGACTGGTCCGCCGTCGACGACAGCACCATGATCATCACCCGCGGCCATCAGGACCACTTCTCGTTCCTGGTGATCCCGCCGCAGGCCTCCGCCTCGGCCGCACACACCGCGATGATCATGGCGGTACGGGACGGTAACTGCACATCGGCAGAGCAGATTCTCGACGCCGCCGACATCGCCGCCACGTAGCCGGGAGTCCTGCGCCCGTCGCCGCGGTCTGTACGACAACGACCCCGGCAATACGCGCCGGGGCCGCCCTTCCGGGCCGTGCACGTGAGAGTGCACCAACCCAAATCCCATGATACGCCGAGGGGACATTTCTGTCGTAAAGCATCAAATGGTGTGGGCGGGCTGAAGTGGCGCGGGCGCGTCATCCCTGCCCCACGTGCTGCTCCGTGTTTCGCAACACCGCCGCCCCGACCGGTTTCTCCCACGCGCGGGTGTCGCCCGCGACTAGCCTCCGAACATGCTGCGTATCGCCGACACCCGCACCGGTCACCCCGTGGGGATCCCCGCCGCACCGCGCCGCCTGCTGCGCAGCTGCGTCCATCTGCCGGCCATCGGCGCCGGGGTCGGTCCGGTGTACCTGCGTGTGCCGCTGATCGGTGACGTACTGGCGCGCACCGCGGAGCTGAACGGCCTGCAGGTCGTCACGGTCCTCACCACTCCCGACCTGACACACGATCAGGCCCGGGCGCTCGACCGCGTCATGGCGGTGCTCGGCATCCATCCGCCCGTCGTCGTCGCAGGCCACCATCCGGACGGGGCACTCGGCGGCCCCGCCGACGTACACGTGGTCGCCCAGGGCACCGACACGGACGACGCCATGGGCGGAGCCCGGATCGATGTGGGGCAGGTCAGCACGGCGCCGCTGGAAGAGGGCGTCCCCGACCCCGGCCACCTTCTCTCCCCGGATCTTCCGGACGTACTCGTACCGGAGGTCGCCGATCCACTGGCTGTGCGCCTGCTGTTGCTCGGCCGCCCCTACGGCACACCTGTCACGGTCACCGGTGGAGCGCTGGCCGACGCCCGGCGGACACTGCGGCAATGGCGCCGGCAGGTGGCCGACTGGGCGCAGGAGCCGTCCAGGCCGATCCCCGCCGACCTGCTGCGACAGTCACATGCGGCGCTCGTCGACGATCTCGGTGTCGACGCCGTACTGGATCTGCTGGCCGATGTGGCGGGACGGTCCGATGTGCCGGCCGGTGCCAAGTTCGAGACCTTCGCCCATCTCGACCGCGTCCTCGGCCTGGACCTCGTCCGCGACGTCGGCCACCAGAGCCGTCCGTAAGCCGGCCCGGCACCCTCCTGGAGATTCTCCTTGAAGAAGGATTCGAGCCTTCCGAGCGCCTTGTCGACACATTCCGGCTTGTCGTACAGGTCGTAGTGGCTCGCACCTTCGACGACGAAAATGTCCTTCTTATCGGATTGTGCTCGGTCGAAGAGCTCGAATCCGTCCCGGTACGAACCGAATCCGCCCGGCACGCTGCCGACGATGACCTGCAGCGGCTGCGTCAGCAGAACCTCCGCCAGGTGGAAGGCGTCGAAGGCGAACGCCGCCACCACGTGGCCGCCCGGGAAAAGGGCGGCAAGGTGCTGCGCCAGCCCGTCGCCGGCGGACTGACCCTCGACCGGGACGCTCCCGCCTGTGCCGGCGACCCCGACCGGCAACTCGTCGTCTGGTCCGCCGAACCGGCACCCCCAGTCCCACGGACGCCGCCGCACCGCTTCCTGACCCGCTTCCTCGCAGGTCAGGCGGGGTGCGGCGGCGTTGGCTCGTCAGATGTCCCGGAAGATCTCGATCTGCGCGCCCACGGAGTTGAGCCGCTCCGCCAGCTCCTCGTAACCGCGGTTGATGACATACACATTGCGCAGTACGGAGGTGCCCTCCGCCGCCATCATGGCGAGCAGCACCACCACGGCGGGCCGAAGCGCGGGCGGGCACATCATCTCGGCGGCGCGCCATCGGGTCGGGCCCTCGACCAGTACCCGGTGCGGGTCCAGGAGCTGCAGCCTTCCGCCGAGGCGGTTCAGATCGGTGAGGTAGATGGCCCGGTTGTCGTAGACCCAGTCGTGGATGAGGGTCTGGCCCTGGGCCGAGGCGGCGATGGCCGCGAAGAAGGGCACGTTGTCGATGTTGAGCCCGGGGAACGGCATGGGGTGGATCTTGTCGATCGGCGCCTCCAGCTTGGAGGGGCGGACCGTGAGGTCGACCAGCCGGGTACGGCCGTTGTCGGCGGCGTACTCCGTCGTACGGTCGCAGTCGACGCCCATCTCTTCCAGCACCGCGAGCTCGATCTCGAGGAACTCGATCGGTACCCGGCGGATCGTCAGCTCGGATTCCGTCACCACGGCGGCGGCGAGGAGGCTCATCGCCTCGACCGGGTCCTCGGAGGGGGAGTAGTCGACGTCCACGTCTATGTGCGGAACGCCGTGCACGGCCAGTGTGGTCGTACCGATGCCGTCCACGCGTATGCCCAGTGCCTCCAGGAAGAAGCACAGGTCCTGGACCATGTAGTTGGAGGATGCGTTGCGGATGACGGTCGTGCCGTCGTGCCGGGCGGCGGCCAGCAGTGCGTTCTCGGTCACGGTGTCCCCGCGCTCGGTCAGCACTATGGGACGGTCGGGCTTGACCGAGTGGTCTATCTGGGCGTGGTAGAGCCCCTCGGTCGCGGCGATCTCCAGCCCGAACCGGCGCAGCGCGATCATGTGCGGCTCGATGGTCCGCGTACCGAGGTCGCAGCCGCCCGCGTACGGAAGCTTGAACGAGTCCATCCGGTGCAGCAGCGGACCGAGGAACATGATGATGGAACGGGTCCGGCGGGCGGCGTCCGCGTCGATGGCGTCCATGTCGAGCCGGGCGGGCGGGACGATCTCCAGATCGACTCCCTCGTTGATCCACCTGGTCCGCACGCCGATGGAGTTCAGCACCTCCAGAAGCCGGTAGACCTCCTCGATGCGGGCCACCCGGCGCAGCACCGTACGGCCCTTGTTGAGCAGCGAGGCGCAGAGCAGTGCCACGCACGCGTTCTTGCTCGTCTTGACGTCGATGGAGCCCGAGAGCCGGCGCCCCCCGACCACCCGCAGGTGCATGGGCCCGGCGTAGCCGAGCGACACGATCTCGCTGTCGAGTGCCTCACCGATGCGCGCGATCATCTCAAGGCTGATGTTCTGGTTGCCGCGCTCGATGCGATTGACGGCGCTCTGGCTGGTGGCGAGCGCCTCGGCGAGCTGACTCTGTGTCCAGCCCCGGTGCTGGCGGGCGTCACGGATGAGCTTGCCTATGCGTACGAGATAATCGTCTGACATGGCGAAAGGTTATCTCAGATATGAGATGAGACCTGTGGCGGGGTGTGGTGTTCGGGTGACGGCTGCGTGTGGAGGCACGGTTGTTACGCAGCCGGATGCGCGTGAAAGGTGCGGGCTACGGCGCACCGTGCGTTCCATCGTCCGCCCGGATCGCCGCGACGGCGCGCGGTGTACGTCCGTCCGGGGTGGACGACGCCGGCCCCGACCCGGTCCCACTCGCCGAGTGGGCCGAACCGAGGCCGGGGAACAGCGCGGGCCTGACGGACTGCGGCGGTCCCTACGTAGGCACCGCCCGCGAGGGCGGACAACACCCGTCCGGTGAGCAGCACTTCGTATCCGGGGGCGAGCGCGCTGAGCAGGCCGGCCGCCATGAAGAGGGCGACCAGCCAGAGCAGCACCTGCTTGCGGGGGACGTTCGCTCCCAGGACCGTGAGGAGTGGGGCGCCCACCACCATGCCCAGGGCGTAACCCGACACGAGCAGGCCCGCCGTGGGCAGCGAGACCCCGAAGTCCGTGGCCACCTCGGGGAGCAGCCCGGCGATGACCACCTCGGTGATGCCGACGGCGAAGGCTCCCAGGGCGAGGGCCGACAGGGACGCAGTGCCTGCTCTTCGGGCACGGGCGGGCGCTTGGGTACGGGGCGGGGTGGCTGAGAGATGGTTCGTCACGTCCTCAGGCTCGCGCCGCTGCGCGCCGGGAACAGCTCCCGTCTGCGCAACGATCGGTGAGCCCGGCTTACCGATCGGCGGTCGGCGCCGGCCCAGTGGCCTCCAGGCCTGTGTCCTGCGGGTCTGTGGCCTCCAGACCTGTCTCCTTCGGGTCGGTGGCCAGTTCTGTGGCCGCCGCGATGAAGGCCCGCACCCGCGCCGTCTCGCCCGCCGTACGCCACACAAGCCCGTACTCCACCGGTTCCGCGTCGCTGAACGGCACGTACACCACCCCTCTCGGTGTGTGGTGCGCCGCGACATCGGCGCCGACGGGCGAGATGCCCTGCCCCGTGCCGGCCATGGCGAGGGTCTCCTGCAGCGTCGCAGCCGATCTGCCCCGTCGCGCCGGCTGCCCGCTCGGGGTGTGCGGCGGCGCGAGGTGCCTCTGCCAGTAGTCCGGTACGTCGCCGGAGCACGCGAACACCCGGTCTCGCGCCAGGTCCTCCAGCGACACCGAATGCCGCTTGGCGAGCGTGTGATTGGCCGGGACCGCGAGCATCCGGGGCACCCGGAGTACGACAGGACCACGGGTCAGGTCGGACTCCGCGACCGGGAACCGGGTGACCAGGACGTCGACCCGGCCGGTGCGGAGCGGGCCGAGCAGGTCGCTGAGCTGCGTCTCGTGGATCCGCACCTCCGTGTCCGGATGGAGGCGGCCGAGGGCCCGTGTCGCATCCATCACGAACTCCCCGGCCGCGCTTCCCAGGTCCCCGGCCGGCAGCACCCCTGCGACGCCCTGCGCCTCGGCCTGCGCCCGCGCCACACCCTTGCTCGACACGCCGATAGCCGGGCTCCATCTCCTCGTGCAGCCGACGGCCGAGGGGTGTGAGGTGAACGGTGCGCCTGGTCCGCTCGAAGAGGGGAGCGCCGATGCGGCATTCCAGACTCCGGATCGTCTGGCTGCCCCTGGCGCGCGAGACGTGCAGCCGCTCGGTCGTACGGCCGAAGTGCAGCTCGGCGGCGAGTGTCAGGAAGCTCTCGATCTCCAGTCGTTCCAGCAGTCGGCCGACGGTACCTCTCGGGCGGACCGACGCCCGGACCGGTTCGGCGACAGGGGACGGCACTGTCCTGTCTCACTGAAGGTGGAGCTCGTCTCATCGAAGCTGGAGCGATCCGGATCATGATGTGAGCCGGGCCACGATAGGTGGAACCTGGCCAGGCATGTTGGAACTACTAGAGACGTGTCGCAGTCCGGACAAGGTCGGCGACGGCTCTGGACCGGCTGTGCGGGGGCCAGGCGATGACGGTGGTGACTTTCGGCGCGTCCAGCACGGGCACGGCGGCGAGGTCACGGTGTAGTTGGGCTCGGCACGACTCCGGTGAGACCGCGCAGGCCCGGCCGAGCGCGACGAGCTGCAGCAACTGTGCGTGGTCGCGGACCTGCGGGCCGGGGCCGGGCGGATAGGTGCCGTCGGGGTCGGGCCAGCGTGGCAGAGGCAGGCCTGGCAGGCAGGTGATGTCGACCATGTGCACATGGGCGCGGACGGTGAGCGGATGCCCGGCCGGCAGGACCACCACCTGGCTCTCCGTGCTGAGCTCTTCGGTGTGGAACCCGGCCGTCGAGTCGAACGGCCGGTGCAGCAGCGCCACGTCGGCCCGGCCCTCGCGTAGGAGTCGTTCCTGCTCGGCCGGGCCGCACAGGATGACATCGACGGGGACTGCGCCGGGTTCGGCGGCGTACGCGTCGAGCAGTTTCGCCAGCAGTTCGCGGGACGCGCTGGCTTTCGTCACCAGGACCAGGCCGGGATGGCCGGTCGTGGAAAGGGCGGCGCGGCGAGTCCGGCGCTCGGCGGCGTCGACCGCGTCGAGGGCCGCCCGACCCTCGACCAACAGCACTGAGCCGGCCTCGGTCAGCGTGACGGTGCGGCTGGTCCGATCCAGCAGCGCTGCCCCGAGCCGGCGTTCGAGCTGCTGGATGGCCCGTGACAAGGGCGGCTGCGCGATCCCGAGTCGCTGCGCTGCGCGCCCGAAGTGCAGCTCTTCGGCGACGGCGACGAAATACCGCAGTTCCCGGGTCTCCATGCAGCCACGCTACCCCGGATCAATACCCTGCCGGTATCGTTGACCATCGGATCGGTCTTGGACCCCTGGCGGGGTCCGAGGGCAGCATGGTCCCTATGAGTGAACGAACGATTGCGCTGGTCACCGGCGCGAACAAGGGAATTGGCTACGAGATCGCCGCGGGCCTGGGCGCCCTCGGCTGGAGCGTCGGCGTCGGCGCCCGAGACGATCGGCGCCGTGAGGCAGCGGTGGAGCAACTGCGCGCGGCCGGCGTCGACGCGTTCGGCGTACCACTGGACGTGACCGACGACGCGAGCGTGACCGCCGCCGCGCGGCTGATCGAGGAACAGGCGGGGCGCCTTGACGTGCTCGTCAACAACGCCGGCATCACCGGCGGGATGCCGCAGGAGCCCACTCGGGTCGATCCCGCCACCATCCGGACGGTCGTGGAGACCAACGTGATCGGCGTCATCCGCGTCACCAACGTGATGATGCCTTTGCTGCGCCGCTCCGCCTCGCCGCGGATCGTGAACATGTCCAGCAGTGTCGGCTCCCTCACCCGGCAGTCAGGAACCGCCGCTGAGCTGACGGCGGGTCCGGTGGCCGTGGCGTACTCGCCGTCGAAGACGTTCCTGAATGCCGTCACCCTGCAATACGCCCGGGAGCTGAGCGGCACGAACATCCTGATCAACATGGGCTGCCCCGGCTACGTCGCGACCGACCTCAACGGCTTCCGTGGCGTGCGCACCCCCGAACAGGGCGCGGCGATCGCCATCAAGCTGGCGACCCTGCCCGACGACGGCCCGACCGGCAAGTTCTTCGAGGACGCCGGCATCGTGCCCTGGTGAAGTGCACGGCGGTCATCACCCGCCGGGGTGAGGCGGCTTCGCCCGCGCGTCTCGAACAGGTTCATCGACTGTGGCGGCCGTCCCGGCCAACGCTTCGGCGCCCGGGGCAGCGCTGCGTACTGCTAATGGTTCCAACATGAATGGCAATTCACCGCAGGTTGCAAGCAGCGTGACCATGTGGTTCCAACAAGCGTGACCTACGGGATCCGGATCGCAAGGTCACCGCACCCCCATGGTTCCATCTACCGTGTCACGGCACATGATGCCTTTGCGCTGTCAGGGGAGAGCCTGATAGCGGCCAGTTGATGGGGAGTCAACTGGCCGCGGTTGCCACTGGTTGTAATGGCACAATCGGCCCGGCCGATCCGCGCAGGCATGGCGATTGCGATCCGCGCGACAGAGCCAGCGAGCTATGGGGTGGTGATGCTGTCGACGGGGGCTAGGAACCGCCGTACGCATTCGGCGAAGGCGTCGGGCTGGTCGTGGTGAACGACGTGTCCGGCGGGCAGCTCGATGAGACGGATCGATCGATTCGCTGCCATGTCGCGGGCGTGGGGGGCCGACAGTTCATCGCTGCGCGTGCCCCGGATCAGCAGGGTCGGGCATCGCACGCTCAACCAATCGTGCCAATGGTCACCGGACAGTGCTTGCTGGGACCGGACCGTGTCCGCCGCGTCGAAGGAGAAGCCCCAGCCTTCTGCTCGCTCCCTGAAGGTTATCTCCAAGTACGGCGCGGCGGTGCCCAGGGCCCCGAAGAGCCCGTCTCGGGTCGCGACGCGGTCGGGCAGGTTCTTCGCGAAGGTCAGGTCGATGTCGCAGACCGCTCCGATGTCCTCGACGATGAGCGCCGTGACGCGGTCGGGATGCCGGGCGGCGAACTGGTAGGCGTTCACGCCGCCAAGGGAATGACCGAGCAGTGCGACCTCCGCCAGCCCGAGGTGGTCGAGGAAGGCCGTGACGTCGCCGACGTAGCTGCTGCGCTCGTAGTCGGCGGCCTGATCGGACTCGCCATGCCCTCGCTGGTCGAGCGCGATCACACGCCATTGGGAGTCCAGCCGCTCGGCTAGCGGAGCAAAATCCGCGCCCTCGCTGAAATGCCCGTGCAGAGCAATCAGAACCGGGCCGGGCCCGCCGAAATCGAGATAGGAGAGTCTGCGCCCGTTCACCTCGAAGCTGCCCCGCACACGGTCGTCCATGGCCAGCGAGCCTACGTGACTACTCACTCCCCGTAGCTCCGAGTCGGCCCGTACTCGTCACCCGCAGTCACCGAGCTAAGTGGCCGTACACGGGGAAATCACGCTGGCCGCTGTCAGAGCCGCCGCTGCTGGTTCTGAGCCGAGCGGCGTTGCTTGCTGGCCATGATCTGCAGGTTTGCGATCGACACTGAGATGTCGTGGATGTCCATGAGCTCGGTCCAGATCTCCTTGGCGCCCATGCCCTTGTTGATCATTGCGGCGATCAGTCCCTGGGCCTGGTCGTCGAGGGCGGTGCGTCGTCGGCGCGTGCTGCGAGCGGGGAAGAGTGAGGAGTTCAGGACGCGGCGGACCAGCCAGCGGGGGACCTCCCATTCCGCTGAGATGGCGCGGACGGTCATGCTCCCGTCCAGCGCATCGTGCTGGATGAGAACTGTTTGGTCGACCCGGTGACGGGTGAGAGCTTTGTGCTGGTGGAGGCGGAGGGTGCGAGGGCTCGGCTTAGCGCGGCCTCGGGGAGAGCTGGCATCGGAGAGTGCGTGCTGCAGGGCTGCCGTGGAGCGTCCTGAGACAGCAGCGAGCCGTTCGATTTGGGGTTTCCCGACCCAGAAGGGCGGTCCGCAGAGGAAACAGTGCAGGTAGCTGGGCTTGAGGTGGTTAGCTCGGGCCAGCCGTCGGATGTATGGGTCGGTTATCTCGCCGAGCTGCGGGCGGACATTGACGGGGAGCCGGGCGATCCGGTCAGGCAGCTCAGATGTCACCGACTGGTCGCCGTCGACAGAGCTGAAGCGTTCTGGGCGGTGTGGTCCAGTGGAATCGCTTCCAGTGACTTCTTGGTGATCTTCTCGGTGCCGGTGAGGATCGCGTCGATCGCAGCCCCGCGGATGGCATGGGAGAGCGCCCCGATCATGCCGCCAGTCCGGTCGTGCAGGTAGCGGTCGAGCGTGACCAGGGTTCCGGGGCGATGTTGGTGCAGCAACAAGGTGTTCTCCAGGGTTGCGACCAAGCCCTGCCACTCGGTGCCGTAAGGGAACGCGTGGGTGGGGATGAGCGTGAAGCGTCCAGCGATCTGGGCCCCGCGAGTTCCGGAGAGCAGGTTCTCGTGCTCGATGTTGATGCCGGCATAGATGAAGGTCGCGGGTATGCGTTCAGAGAAGTACTTGAGGGTGTCGGCGACTTCGGCGCCGGTGCGGCTGGTCAGCGAGACGTTGTGCAGTTCGTCGACTAGGACCAGGCCGGTCCGAGCGTCGGTGCAGACGCCGACGGCAGCCTTGATGAGGTCGGTGATGTTCGAACGGCGGTGGACTGGAAGGCCGAGGAAGCGGGCGAACTCGGCGGCGACCATGCGGGCGGTCGCGGCGGGCGGGACGGTGATGTAGACGACCGGGATCCGGCCAGGGGCATGTGGGTGGCGGGCGCGGTCCAGGAGTTCGTGGGAGCGTCCGAGCTGGGTGATGGCGATGGTTTTGCCGGTTCCGGCGGGCCCGGAGACGATCAGCCCGCGGCGGGCGCTGATCGCGTGCCGGTTCAGCAGCACCAGACGTCGTCCGCAGGTCACGGTGTGGCGGACGATGGAAGTGGCGACCACGAGCAGCCGGGCGTGGTGATCGAGCCGGGCCTCGTGGTCGATGTCCCGTTCAAGATCCGAGAGTGCGGCGCGCGCATCAGTGGTCAACAGCATTGGCGGGGAGGGTGGTTCGGCGGTGAAGCGGTGCCATCCTTCGCGCGTGGTCAGGTGGAGCCCGGCTTCGTCGTCCGCAGCCTCCAGAGCCGTGCCTGCTGCGGGGCTCGGATCGGTCACTTTCGCCTCCATGGATCTTCCAGCGGATCAAACAACCCAGCGGGATCACCTCGGCGAGTGGTTCGTCCCCGGCCGTGGATGTCTCCGGCTCGGCGGGCGGTGCGGGATCCGGCCGGGGAACGGAGGTACTGGGACCTGCGGCCCGGGTGCGGGCGGCGACCCGCTTCTCCCGGGCAGTACGTTTCGGCTTCGCCGGTTGATCGGGCCCGGCATGGGCCTTGGCCAGGAGGGCGGAAACCGCGTCGGCGATCTCGGCTTCGGTGGCCTTGGGCAAGCCTTGGCTGGCGTGGTCCCAGGCTAGTTCGCCGAAGGGGACGGGAACCCGCCGCAGGTGCTTCCAGGTGGCCTGGATCCACTTGGCGTCGGCGTGATGGTTGCGTACCCAGATCCGGGACACGTCGTAGGGGTCGTGATGGACCTCCCAGAGCCCCTTCTTCGCTGTGACGCCGGAGTGCTGCCGACGGAAGGGGGTCAGCTCGGGGCTGTCGTAGGTGCGGCGCTTGATCTTGATCCCGTAGTCGTTGACCACCCGCCAGACAGCAGGCAGCAGTTCGACGTAGTCGTCACCGCTGAGCGCGACCGGAACGTAGCCGCAGGCCTCGACGAGGGCCGCGTACTTCTCGTTCGGCGTGAACGACCTGCCCGGGTGGGACGGATCGCGCAGCCCATCATGCTGGCGGTTTTGCCACTTGGCGACGAGCCACTCGTCCAGCAGCTCCTGCAGTTCCAGCAGAGGCCACAGCGGCTGCTTGTCCAGGTTCCGGCCGCGGCGATCGGTGTTGTGGCCCGTGAAGCCCGAAAGGAACTGAGTGAACAGAGTGCCCACTGAGTTCAGCATCTTCTCGATGTGCCCCTTCTCGAAGGGGGAACCCTTGTGAGCAGGCTGGATATCGATCTCCAGGAACCGGCAGGAGGCGAGGAAGTTGCGGGAGATGAAGGCCTTGCCGTGATCGCAGACGATCATCTCCGGCACGATCACCGGCCGCGCAGCCGCGTGCTCCAGACGCTCGTCGATACTCAACAGCCGCCGGTGCGGCAGCACAGAACGGGACATCCGCAGGGCATCGATCCAGCCCGGCCGCATCACCTCCGGCGTGACCGTGCGGGCCAGCAGCACGCTTGCATCCACCGACTTCGTCGTGGGCCGCAGCACCGCTGCGGTCACTGTTCGCGTCGCGACATGGATCATGCCGGTGAGCTCGACCTTGCCCGTGACGCCATCGTCGAGGCGGACCAGCACATCCAACGGTGTGGAGTCGATCTGCATCACCTCGCCGGGCGCGAAGGCCGGCAATTCGCCGAACGGAGCTTTCGCCCCGTGCGCCCGTGACCTGCGGGTCACAGCGGAACCGGTGGTGTGGGTGCCGGAAGCGAGTTTGTCCAGCAACCGGTAGAGCGTGGCGCGGGAGGGTAGCTGGGTCCCCCGGTCCTCGTCATTGCTCTTGAGGATTTCGCCGGTCCGCCACAGAAGGAACGTGCCCGTGCGGGTGGAGGCGTCCACGGCCTCGCTGATCGCCTGTCGCATCGCTGCGACCACCGCATCATCCACGGTCCCGTACTTGGGCGTCTTGCGCACTGGACGGTGATCCGCCAGTCCGAGAACCCCGCTCCTCTCGTAGCGACGACGCTTCTTGCCGACGGTGCTTGCACTCACCTTGTACCCGCCGACAGTCAGTTCGGAGGCCTTGGCCCCCTCCCGCGCGGTGAGCGACCGGGTCGGGCTGTACTCCGGTTTCGCCTCCGTGTCCTGAGGGGCATCCGGCGGCAGCCCGTGCAGGACCTCCAGGATGTGGCCCTCCCACCACAAGGCCTTCTCCAACACCGGCTGCGGCAACGTCTCTAGCAGGGACACCGGCGGCAGGGGCATCCGGCCGGAACTGTCGACGACCACGAAGCCGTCATCGGCGAACAGCAAAGCCGGCGGCACCACCCGAGACTCGCCGCACATGTCCGAGAGAGTGATCGAGCGGCCCGACACCGCCAACACCACGCGGATCTGCCCGTCGAACCGCACCCGCTCACCGACCGCGAGACCTTTCGGGCGAAGCAAATGGCCCATCATCGCCCCTTTGTCGTGTGAACCACGCTGTCCGACGCCAACAGCCGCGAGGCCACATCCGCCTCCAGTACGCGGCACCACAGCAGGTGGAACAACACCGGCAGCACCAGGAGAGGGGCGCCGGCCTCCACGGCTCCCGCCAGCAGCGGAGCCGGTTCGTCGAAGACGCAGACCAGCCGGTCGGCAACATCCCGACGGCCGCCACACCGACGCCTGCGATAGCGCGACAGCCATCGCATGTTCGCCATCAGCACCGGATCCGGGACACCGACGTGTACGAACTGCCAGCCCACTGCGCGACAGGCCCGCTCCGTCGCCTCGAAGGCACCCGCGGTTGCCTCGTCGATCCGGTCACCGGCGCGGACATCGACGACCTGGCCACGGCCGTCCGCGAGCCGCACGAAGTAATCCGGGGCATGACGACGCTTGCGCGAGCCGTCATTCCAGTGGAGCCAGAAGGGTTGCGAGGCGATCCCCCTCACACTCGGATCGGCGTCGAGGAGGATCAGCCGGTCTCGCTCCAACCATGACTCGTACCCGATGTGGTCATCCGTCGTCGCCGACCAGTGCCAGCCCGCGAAGCTCTCCCCGCCCTTGGCCCATCGGAACGAACGCACCGGGTCCACCCGCTCGAAGCGCGAGTTCCAGCTGGCCCTCAGAGGACGACGAACCCGCGTGCCGCCCTCGTAGAAGTCCAGGTCAAACGAACCCAATGCCGAATCCGCGTACCTATCCGCGAGCTCTCCCACCAGCCACCCCTGCCGACCCCGTATCCACTCACACTGTGAAGAGTCAGACTCTCCAGTGTTATGGGATCCAGCTAGGTCAGATGCAGTGAAACCCCTCGCGCGAGTGAAGGGCCACTCAAACTTCGGTGAGACGAAACCGTCAGTCATCCGTCTTCGATGAGATCGATCAGCCTTCGATGAGACAGCACAGCGCCGCCCGCGCATGACCGTGCGGCGGTGATGTACTAGAGTTATCTCGACATCGAGATATATGCCGAGGGCGCACCGTAGTCCGCCAGTCGGTAAGGGTTACCTAACTAACCCTTACCTTAGCGGATGGTCGAGGGGCCGTAGGCGGCACCACGCGGCGCCCGCCGTAATGAGGCGCGGCGCGGAGTACGCGCACATTGATGAAGGAGACTGTCGTGTCGGCGAACAGCTTCGACGCCCGCAGCACGCTGCGCGTGGGCGACGAGTCGTACGAGATCTTCAAGCTGGACAAGGTCGAGGGCTCCGCGCGCCTCCCTTACAGCCTGAAGGTGCTGCTGGAGAACCTGCTCCGCACCGAGGACGGCGCGAACATCACCGCCGACCACATCCGGGCGCTCGGCGGCTGGGACTCCCAGGCGCAGCCCAGCCAGGAGATCCAGTTCACGCCGGCCCGCGTGATCATGCAGGACTTCACCGGTGTGCCGTGTGTCGTGGACCTCGCCACCATGCGTGAGGCCGTCAAGGAGCTGGGCGGCGACGCGGCCAAGATCAACCCCCTCGCCCCGGCCGAGCTGGTCATCGACCACTCCGTCATCGCCGACAAGTTCGGCACCAAGGACGCGTTCGCGCAGAACGTCGAGCTGGAGTACGGCCGCAACAAGGAGCGCTACCAGTTCCTGCGCTGGGGCCAGACCGCCTTCGACGAGTTCAAGGTCGTCCCCCCGGGCACCGGCATCGTGCACCAGGTCAACATCGAGCACCTGGCCCGCACCGTCATGGTCCGTAACGGCCAGGCGTACCCCGACACCCTCGTCGGCACCGACTCGCACACCACCATGGTCAACGGCCTCGGTGTGCTGGGCTGGGGCGTCGGCGGCATCGAGGCCGAGGCCGCGATGCTCGGCCAGCCGGTCTCCATGCTCATCCCGCGCGTCGTCGGCTTCAAGCTGACCGGCGAGCTCCCGGCCGGCACCACCGCCACCGACCTCGTGCTGACCATCACCGAGATGCTCCGCAAGCACGGTGTCGTCGGCAAGTTCGTCGAGTTCTACGGTGAGGGCGTCGCCGCCACCTCCCTCGCGAACCGCGCCACCATCGGCAACATGTCGCCGGAGTTCGGCTCCACCGCCGCGATCTTCCCGATCGACGACGAGACGCTGAAGTACCTGCGCCTGACCGGCCGTGACGAGCAGCAGGTCGCGCTCGTCGAGGCGTACGCCAAGGAGCAGGGCCTCTGGCTGGACCCGGCCGCCGAGCCGGACTTCTCCGAGAAGCTGGAGCTCGACCTCTCCACGGTCGTCCCCTCCATCGCCGGCCCGAAGCGCCCGCAGGACCGCATCGTCCTCGCCAACGCCTCGCAGCAGTTCGCGCAGGACGTCCGCAACTACGTCTCCGAGGACGAGGAGTCCGGCAAGGAGTCCTTCCCGGCCTCCGACTCGCCGGCCTCCTCCAACGGCGTGCCGTCGCGTCCGACCACGGTCACGGCCCCCGACGGAACGACGTACGAGATCGATCACGGCGCCGTCACCGTCGCCGCGATCACCTCCTGCACCAACACCTCGAACCCGTACGTCATGGTCGCCGCGGCGCTCGTGGCGAAGAAGGCGGTCGAGAAGGGCCTGACCCGCAAGCCGTGGGTCAAGACCACCCTCGCCCCGGGCTCGAAGGTCGTCACCGACTACTTCGACAAGGCGGGCCTGACCCCGTACCTCGACAAGGTCGGCTTCAACCTCGTCGGCTACGGCTGCACCACCTGCATCGGCAACTCCGGCCCGCTGCCGGAAGAGGTCTCCAAGGCGGTCAACGAGCACGACCTGGCCGTCACCTCGGTGCTCTCCGGCAACCGTAACTTCGAGGGCCGGATCAACCCCGACGTCAAGATGAACTACCTGGCGTCCCCGCCGCTGGTCGTCGCGTACGCCATCGCCGGTTCGATGAAGGTGGACATCACCAAGGACGCCCTGGGCATCGACCAGGACGGCAAGCCCGTCCACCTCGCCGACATCTGGCCGTCCGAGGCCGAGGTGAACGACGTCGTCGCCAACTCCATCGGCGAGGACATGTTCAACAAGTCCTACCAGGACGTCTTCGCGGGCGACGCCCAGTGGCAGGCGCTGCCGATCCCGACCGGCAACACCTTCGAGTGGGACCCGCAGTCCACCTACGTACGGAAGCCCCCGTACTTCGAGGGCATGACGATGGAGACGACCCCGGTCGCCGACATCACCGGCGCCCGCGTGCTCGCCAAGCTGGGCGACTCGGTCACCACCGACCACATCTCCCCGGCCGGTGCGATCAAGGCCGACACCCCGGCCGGCAAGTACCTCACGGAGCACGGCATCGAGCGCCGTGACTTCAACTCCTACGGCTCGCGCCGTGGTAACCACGAGGTCATGATCCGCGGCACCTTCGCCAACATCCGCCTGCGCAACCAGATCGCGCCGGGCACCGAGGGCGGCTACACCCGCGACTTCACCCGGTCCGATGAAGGTGCCCCGGTGTCGTTCATCTACGACGCCTCGCAGAACTACCAGGCCGCCGGCACTCCGCTCGTCATCCTGGCGGGCAAGGAGTACGGCTCCGGCTCGTCCCGCGACTGGGCCGCCAAGGGCACCGCGCTCCTCGGCGTCAAGGCCGTCATCGCCGAGTCCTACGAGCGCATCCACCGCTCGAACCTCATCGGCATGGGCGTCCTCCCGCTCCAGTTCCCGGAGGGCGCGAGCGCCGAGTCCCTCGGCCTGACCGGCGAGGAGACCCTCTCCTTCACCGGCGTGACCGAGCTGAACAACGGCACCACCCCGCGCACGGTCAAGGTCACCACCGACACCGGTGTGGAGTTCGACGGCGTCGTCCGCATCGACACCCCCGGTGAGGCGGACTACTACCGCAACGGCGGCATCCTGCAGTACGTGCTCCGCAGCCTGATCCGCAAGTAAGGTCCGGCAGCACCAGCAGGAAGGGCCGCATCCCGGCGACGGGGTGCGGCCCTTCTGCATGCGGCGGCCCGCGAAAGCCTGCGTCGGGGCGGGCACCGGCACGAGCCGGCCGGCAGTCGGGCCGCGTGGGTGGCACCGCGGAAATGGGTTGACGGTCGGTGTCCGGAAGCGTTCGTATGGCCGTCGGCCGGCAATCGTCGGCCGGTGCTGCGTTCCTGAAGGGTGCTCATGCGCGCGGGCAAGATGCATGCCGACGAGCCGGACATCGACGTATCCCTTGTGCACCGGCTGATCGCCGAGCAGTCCCCGCAGTGGGCCGGTCTGACCGTCGAGCAGGTCGACTCCGCGGGCACCTCCAACGCCATGTACCGGCTCGGCGAGGAGATGGTCGTGCGGCTGCCTCGTACCGCGGGGGCCGCCGGTGATGTGGAGAAGGAGCACCAGTGGCTGCCGCGGCTCGCCCCGTTGCTTCCCGCCGCGATTCCTGTACCGCTGGGCAAGGGAATGCCCGCCGCCGGCTACCCCTGGCACTGGTCGGTCTACCGGTGGCTGGGGGGCGGGAATCCGGCCGTCGGGCGTATCGCCGAACCCGGCCTGCTCGCAGCGGATCTGGCGGAGTTCGTCGCCGCGTTGCACCGGATCGATCCCACCGACGGGCCTGCCTCCTACCGCAGCGAGCCCTTGGGGGCGCGAGATGCCGCAACGCGCGCCGCGATCGAGGCAGTGCACGACATTGTCGACGCCGGCGTGGCAGTCGCAGCATGGGAAGCGGCCCTGCGGGCCCCCGAGCGGAACGGCCCGGCCGTCTGGATCCACGCAGATCTGCAACCGGGGAACGTGCTGATCGCGGACGGGCGGCTCAGCGCCGTCATCGACTTCGGATGCCTGGGCCTGGGTGATCCCGCCGTCGACCTGATCGCGGCGTGGTACCTGCTGCCGGCCGATGCGCGCGGAATCTTCCGTACCGCACTGAACGCCGATGACGCGGCCTGGGCGCGAGGCCGTGGCTGGGCGCTGTCGACCGCGCTCGGCGAACTGAGCTACTACCGGGACACGAACCCGGCCATGGCGGCCATCGCACGGCACGTCATCCGCGAGGTCCTCACCGACGATGAGCAGCACACCGCGTGGCACTGACCTGACACCGGACCGGCACCGACACCGGACCGAATTGGTGCCGGCCTTGCTTGTCAGGGCTCAGGAGTGGGCGCGGATCAGGTCAAGCAGCCCCGGGAAACGCCTGTCCAGCTCGTCCTTGCGCAGGGTCGCCGCACGGCTGTTGCCGCGGTTCACCTGCCGTACCAGTCCCGCTTCGCGCAGGGTCTTGAAATGGTGCGTGGTCGTCGATTTGGAGACCGGCAGGTTGAAGGACGCGCAGGTGCGGGCCGTGCCCTCCGGCTCGTGGAGCAGGGCCACGACGATCCCCCACCGCAGAGGATCGGAGATCGCGCTCAGGACCGCGCGCAGGTCCATTTCCTCCGGTGCCGGATGGCCTTCCTCGTCTGGCATCGCTGCTCTCCTCTCCTGAACTCGTCCGTGGGCTGTCCCCATCCTAGGTACGGCTTGCTTCCTACCTAAGGGGTGTGCCAACTTAAGGTACGACGAAAACCGTACCTGATCGATGACGGCCGGGCCGAGCCTGGAGTTTGTCCTATGAGTACGCAGACCGCGTCGTCCGCCGCACCACCCGCGCCCGTGGCGCAGGAGAAGCCCGGCCGCACCCTGACTCTGATCGCTGTGCTCCTCGCCGTGTTCGTCGTACCCATGTCGATATCGGGCACCGCCGTCGCGCTCCCCGATATCGGCGCCTCCACACACGCCGAACTCGCGCCGCTCCAGTGGGTGGTCAACGCCTTCAACGTGGCCTTCGCCTGCTTCACGCTGGTCTGGGGATCGGTCGCCGACATCATCGGCCGGGTCAAGGCCTTCGCCGCGGGCGCCGCGATCTACGCCGCCGCCTCCCTGGCCAGCGCGTTCGCCGCCGACGTGCTGTGGCTGGACGCCGCCCGCGCCCTCGCCGGAATCGGTGGCGCGGCCATCTTCTCCTGCGGCGCCGCGATCGTCTCCACCATCTTCGAAGGGCCCGCCCGGGCCAAGGCGTTCGCCTACTTCGGCACCGTCGCGGGCATCGGCGTGGCCCTCGGCCCGTCGCTGTCCGGCGCGCTCGTCCAGACCCTCGGCTGGCGCTGGGTGTTCGCCGTGCACGCCGTCGCCCTCGTGGTCGTACTGATCGCCGTTCCCGCCATCTCCAGGGCGATGCCCGCCACCGGCTCCACCGGAGCCCGTATCGACTTCGCGGGCAGCGCCCTCTTCGTCGTCGCCATGGTGCTGCTGACCACCGCGATCGTGCAGGGCTCCCAGTGGGGCTGGGGCAATGTCGGAGTCGTCGCCCTGTTCGCCGGCGCGCTCGTCGTCCTTGCCGTCTTCACATACGTCGAGAACCGGCGCGAGCACCCCATGCTCGACCTCGGCGTGCTGCGCAACCGCCGCTTCGTAGGCCTCTGCCTGGTCCCCGTCGCCGGATCCATCGGCTTCGTCACCATGCTGACCTACCTGCCCAGCTACCTCACGGCAGTCACCGGCCGCGACACCGGGGCCGCGGGCCTGATCATGGTGCTGCTCACCGCACCCGTGCTGGTCTGCCCGATGCTCGCCGCCAAGCTCGTCAACCGCGGCGTCTCCGCCCTCACCCTGATCTACGTCAGCCTCGCCTGCCTGGTCGTCGGCGATGTTGCCCTCACCCTCTTCTCACCGGACGTCGCCGTCGCCGTCGTCGCCCTGCCGATGATCGTCACCGGTACCGGCATGGGTCTGGCCGCCGGGCTCGTCGACGGCCAGGCACTCGAACAGGTCGACCCGGCCAAGGCCGGCATGGCCGCGGGCTTCCTCAACACTCTGCGGCTCGGCAGCGAGGCCATCGCCGTCGCGGTGTACGGCTCGGCGCTCGCCACCGTCCTCGGCTCGGACATCACCGACGGCATCGGCGCCCACGCGGGGGCCGGTCACGCCGACCAGGTGGCAGGCCAGGCGGCGGGCGGCGATCTCGTCCGAGCCGCCGAGCTGTCCGGCGCCATGGACCGGCAGGGATTCCTCGACTTCCTGACCCAGGCGTACGACTCCGCCTTCCACACCGTGCTCCGGGGCCTCGCGGTGGCGTGCCTCGTCCTGTGCGCCGCCGTCTTCGCCCTGCTGCGCGGCAGCAGCCGCCAGGAGCAGCACGCCGCGTGACCGGCCGCGCCCCCTCAACGGCCCGGCACCCGCGAACCCGCGCGGGTGCCGGGCTCTGCTCGCCCGTACGTATGTCTCGCAACCGCACCCGAGGACCGTTCCCCATGACCGACCAGCATCGCCCCGAGGACCGCGCCGACCACGACATCCCGGTCCTGATCGCCGGTGGAGGGCCGGTCGGCATGCTCCTCGCCGCCGAACTCGGCCGCTACGGCGTACCGGTGACCGTCCTGGAGACCAACCCCGTCACAGTCGACCAGCCCAAGGCCGGCACACTGCACGCCCGCACCGTCCAACAGCTGGCCCGCCGCGGCTACTTGGGCACCCGCACCGCGCACCCCGATCAGTCGGCCCGGCCCGTCGCGGGCTCCTTCCACTTCGCCGGTATGTCCGGGCTGACCATCTCCGCGCCCGGCACCGAGGCCGGCCCCATCGTCGGCCGCTCCCAGGCCGATCTGGAGCGGGACTTCGAGGCCCGCGCCCGCGAACACGGCGCCACCGTTGTGCGCGGCCACCGCGTCACCGACGTCCGCCGGGGCCCCGGCACCGTCGAGGTCACCGCCGAAGGGCCGGACGGGGTAAGGGAGTTCACCGCCGCTATCTCGTCGGGGCCGACGGTGCGCGCAGTACCGTACGCGAACGGGTCGGCTTCCGCGCCACGACGCACCCCGCGACCGTCTCCGCGCTGCTCGGTCTCGTACGCCTCACCGAACCGGCCGCCGTCCCGCCGGGCTGGAACCGCACGCCGAACGGCTGGACCGTCGCGGGCGTCAACCCGTACGGACACAGCCGGTTCATCACCATCGACTTCCGCGGACCGCACCCCGACCGGCACACCGGACTCACCCTCGACGAGCTGTGCCACGAGGGCTCCCGCATCCTCGGCCACGACGTACCGATGGCCGACCAGCTGTTCTTCTCCCGGTTCAGCGACTACGCCCGGCTGGTCCGCGACTACCGCGAGGGCCGTGTCCTCCTGGCCGGTGACGCCGCGCATGTGCACTTCCCCGTCGGCGGCCAGGGCCTCAACCTCGGCCTCCAGGATGCCGTCAACCTCGCCTGGAAGCTGGCTCATGTGCTGGCCGGTACCGCGGGCAAGGACCTGCTCGACACCTACGACGCCGAACGGCGCCCGGCCGGACAGCGGGTCATCGACAACACCCGTGCCCAGCTCGCCCTGATGCGGCCCGACCCCGGACTCGACCCGCTGCGCGACCTGTTCACCGAACTGCTCGGCCTGGAGCAGGTCAACCAGCACCTCGGCTCGATGATCAGTGCCCAGGACACCGTCTGCCCGCCGCGCACCGGGCACGGATCGGACTGGGAGGGGCAGTTCCTGCCGTCGGCCGCTGACAGCGGCCGACGGCACGACGACCGATGTCACCGGACTTCTCACCGCCGGCCGCCCGCTGCTCCTGCTGACGCCCGGCAGGGCCGCACCGTACGCCGAACAGGCCGCGGGCTGGGCTCATGTGGTCCGTACGGTCACGGCCGCCCCGCCACGGCCGTTGCCCTGGGACGCCGCGCTCCTGCGTCCCGACGGGTACATCGCCTGGGCGTCCGACGGCGGATCGCTCGACGGAGCGCTGCGGCAGTGGTTCGGCGAACCGCGCTGACGCACGGCGCAGGGGCGCTACGGGAATCCGTGCCCGCCCCTGCGCCGATCGCCCGCCGGCAGCCGGGGCGATAACGATGCCGGCCGCCGCAGCACCATGCCGCGGCACCGCAAGCACCATGCCGTGGCCCCGCGGGGTCACGCCCGGTTCGCTGTCCGGCCCCGGGGTGAGGGCGAATTCGAGGAGGTCCTTCCCCGTCGAGCGGGGACACCGGCGGGCGAGCCGCCCGCGCCGAGCCGCGCGTAATACGATCGTGGTCACCTACGGTGAGCGGGAACGACAGAGGGAGTGGAACGCATCCATGGGCGAGTTGATCCTGATCCGGCACGGCGAGACCGAGTGGTCGCGGTCCGGGCAGCACACGAGCCACACCGACCTGCCCCTGACCCCCTTGGGTGAACGTCAGGCCCGCGCGCTGGCGCCCCTGCTCGCCGACCGGCAGATCGGACTCACCCTGGTCAGTCCTTCGGTACGCGCCCGGCGCACCGCGGAGCTCGCCGGACTCGCCGCACCCCGCATCACACCCGAGCTGCGCGAATGGGACTACGGCGGCTACGAAGGGGTGACCACCGACGAGATCCATCGCACCCGCCCCGAGTGGAACCTCTGGACCGACGGAGTCGCCCCCGGGCCCGAGGCGCACCCCGGCGAAACCCCTGGCGAGGTCGGTGCCCGCGCCGACCGGGTGCTGGCCGAAGTCGCGGAGGCGGCGAACCGGGACGCGGACGAGGACATCGCGCTCGTCGCCCATTCCCATTTCCTGCGCGTACTGACCGCCCGCTATCTCGGCCTGACCCCGGCCGAGGGCGCGCTGTTCCAGCTCGCCACGGGGGCCGTCTCCCGGCTCGGCACCGAGCACGGTCAGACGGTCATGACGGCGTGGAATGTGACATTGCCCGAGAGCCTGTTCCCCCGGGCTGTTCCGGATGCCCCGGAGCGGGACTGAGACCTGCGCGGTCGTGCCGGTGATCCGTCACCCGTCACCCGTTACCGGTCACCGGTCACCCGTTACCGGTCACCCGTCACCCGTCACCCGTCACCCGTCACCCGTCACCCGTCACCCGTCACCCGTCACCCGTCACCCGTCACCCGTCACCCGTTACCGGTCACGCGTCACGCGTCACGGACGGCCGGCACCTCGTGCAGAGGTACCGGCCGTCCCAAGGTGACGCGGCTGACGCCGGATATGGATCAGGAGAGCAACTCCAGCTCCGCGAGCGTCCCTTCACCGGCGAACACCAGTCGGTAGTGCGCGTACGAGCCCGGCGTGCTCACCGAGAACACCCTCGTCTGCTTGTCCCAGGCGAACGACTGGGCCGACCGCTTGTCGAGGTCCTTCCACGTCGTGCCGTCCGACGAGCCCTGGAGGACCCACCCCGTCGGGGCCTTGTCCGCCGCGCTCGATGTCAGCGTGTACTGGGCCGCATCCGTGGCCGATGACACCGGCAGGTCCACCGAGGTGACCGTCGCCGAGGTGGCCGACGTGTTGTCGAACAGGGCGCCCTCGCCCTTCAGCACGTCCGCCTTCGGCGATGCCACCTTGTCGTCCGTGGTGATCGAGGTCGGCGCCGCGTCCTTGCCGGTGCCCCACGACGAGGGCTTGGCGCCCATGTCGAAGTCCAGCACACCGCCCTTGGCCAGCAGGTCGTGCGGCAGTGAAGTCGAGGTCCACTTCTTGCCGTTGACCTTCAGGCCCTGCACATAGATGTTCTTCGAGCTGTTCTTCGGCGCCCTGACGACCAGGTCGTGGCCGTTCTCCAGATGGACCGTGGTCTTCTTGAAGAGCGGGGAGCCGATCGCGTACTCGCCACTGCCCATGACAAGCGGGTAGAAGCCGAGCGAGGAGAAGAGGTACCAGGCCGACTGCTCGCCGTTGTCCTCGTCGCCGTGGTAACCCTGGCCGATCTCGCTGCCCGTGTAGAGGCGGCCCAGGACCTCGCGGACCTTCTCCTGCGTCTTCCAGGGCTGCGAGGCCGCGTCGTACATATAGGTGACATGGTGCGCGACCTGGTTGCTGTGGCCGTACTGCCCCATCCGTACGTCACGCGCCTCCGTCATCTCGTGGATGACACCGCCGTACGAACCGACGAACTCGGGGCCGGCCGTCTCCGGCGTGGCGAAGTACGTGTCGAGCTTCTTCGCCAGGCCGGCGCGCCCGCCGTACAGGTTCGCCAGGCCCCGGCTGTCCTGCGGGGCCGTGAAGGCATAGCCCCAGCCGTTCGTCTCCGTGTAGTCGTAGCCCCAGACCCGCGGGTCGTACTGGTCCGACGGGAGCCGCCAGTCGCCCTTGGCGTCCTTGCCCTGGAAGAAACCGGCCTTGCTGTCGAAGAGGTCGACGTAGTTGCGGGCGCGGTTCAGGAAGTAATCGGACTCCTCCTTGTACCGCTCCTTCTTCGTCTTCTTGTAGAGCGCCCGGCCCATCTGCGCGATGCCGTAATCGTTGAGGTAGCCCTCCAGGGACCAGGACAGGCCCTCGTGCGTGGAGGTGTTCGCGTAGCCGACGAACGGGGACGTCTCCATGCCCTTGCGGCCGACGCCCGAGGACGGCGGGACCACGGTGGCGTTCTTCAGGGCCGCGTCGTACGCCGCCTCGGCGTCGAACTTCACGCCCTTGACATAGGCGTCCGCGAACGCGACATCCGATGAGGTTCCGGTCATCAGATCGGAGTAGCCGGGGGACGACCAGCGGGAGATCCAGCCGCCGTCCTTGTACTGCTGGACGAAGCCGTCCACCATCTCGCCGGCCTTGTCCGGCGTGAGGAGGGAGTACGCGGGCCACGTCGTCCGGTAGGTGTCCCAGAAACCGTTGTTGACGTACACCTTGCCGTCGACGATCTTCGCGCCCGTGTGGGTCGGGGTGTCGGAGCCGACCTGCGGGGAGAAGGGGCTGGCGTACTTGTCCTTGCCGGCGACCTTCTCGAAGCCCGAGTTCGGGTACAGGTACAGCCGGTACAGGCTGGAGTACAGGGTGGTCAGCTGGTCGGCCGTGGCGCCCTCGACCTCCACCTTGCCCAGGATGTCGTCCCAGGCCTGCTGCGCCCGGTCCTCGACCCGGCCGAAGGAGCGGGAGCCGGGGATCTCGGCGGCGAGGTTCTGCTTCGCCTGGTCGATGCTGATCAGTGAGGTCGCCAGGCGCAGGTTGACGGTGCGGTCCTTGCCCGCGTCGAAGCGGAGGTAGCCCGTGACATCGTCGCCACCGCCGCCGGACAGCTTGCCGCTCGCGGTGACCGGCGCGTCGAAGACGCCGTAGACGAAGAGCCGGGTGGCGCCGGTCGATCCGCCGCTCTTCACATCGGAGAAGCCGGTGAAGGATCCGGTCTTCGGGTCGAGCGTGAGCCCGCCGTCGTTGGAGACGTTGTCGAAGACGATGGACGCGTCGTCACCGGGGTACGTGAACCGCATCCGCGCCGCGTGGTCGGTCGGCGTCATCTCGGCCTTGAGGCCGTTGTCAAATGTCACACCGTAGTAGTGCGGCTTCGCCGTCTCGTTCTCGTGGTGGAACGGCAGCGCACGCGCCGTACGGGAGGCGTCCGGGGTGCCGGAGACCGCCGACGGCATCAGCTGGAAGGTCTGCCGGTCGCCCATCCAGGGACTCGGCTCATGGCTGGCGCTGAAGGCCTGGAGGGTGGGCAGGTTGTCGTCGTTGTTGCCGCGCGCGTAGTCGTACAGCCAACTGGTCGATCCGGCGTTGGTGACCGGCGTCCAGAAGTTGAAGCCGTTCGGGACCGCGGTGGCGGGGAAGTTGTTGCCGCGCGAGAAACCACCGCTGGAATTGGTGCCACGGACCGTCGAGGCATAGTCGGACAGGTGCGAGCGGCGCTTCTCGGGTGCCTTCGGGGCGATCTTGATGTCGTCGATCCAGCCCTGGAACTTCGCCGGGCCCTTGGGGGAGTCGTACGCGACCAGGATCCGGTCGACGGTCTTGCCCGCCGCGACCGTGCCGATCGTCGAGTCGACCTTGTTCCACTGGTTGACGTACAGCCGCTTGGCATCGGCCTGGCCCTGCGGGGTCAGCAGACCGCCGTTGCTGTCGGTGGCCCGCAGATCGCTCAGATACGTGCCGTCCGTGAACGCCAGGTCCACCGAGACATGCGTCGCCGGGTAGGAGAGGTCCGTTTCGCCCATCTGGGGGTAGATCAGATAGGAGAGTGAGGTGTCACGGGTGACCGCCGTGTTCACATCGAAGATCTTGTTGTACGAGTAGGCCCGGCCGTCCGCCTTGTGCGTACCGGCGTACCGCAGGGCCTTCTTGCCGGTGAAGCCCGCGCCCGCCTTGGCGGTGGGGGAGCCGGACGGGCCGCGGTCGGTCTGGCTGCGCATCGAGTCGGGCGCCGGGACCGAGGTGTTGCCGTCGGAGAACTGGACGTCGGCGAGCTGGGTCGCGTCGGAGGCGCCGTTGTTCTTCGTGATCTGCAGGCGGTAGTGCTGGTATGCCGTGTCAGATGTGAAATCGTACGACTTCGTCTGGAACCGCTCGGTGAACGTCTGACCGGTCCGGGAGTCGAGGTCCTTCCAGTCCTTGCCGTCGGCGGAGCCCTGCAGGGTCCAGTCCTTCGGGTCGCGCTCGTCGTGATCATTGGCCGACGTCAGCGCGTATGTCACGACCTTCACCGGTTCGGTGAGATCGAACTCGACCCAGGCGGTGGGCTCGAAGGACAGCCACTTGGTGCCGGACTCCCCGTCGATCAGGTTCTCCTTCACCTCCCCGCCGCCGGTGTTCTCGTCACTGGCGCGGACATCTGTCACCTTGTCGGTGACATTGCCCGGTATTCCTGCGGAGAAGCCACCATCGACACCCGATGACCGCTTCTTTCCGTCAGGACCTTCTTCGACGGTGTTACGCCAGTCCGGCTGCTTTTCGTCCGTTTCGAAGGACGAACTGAATGTCCGTTCCCCCAAGGGGCTTTGGCCCTTTTCGCCTGTCCCGGCCGACTGAGCGGCGGCCACGGTGGGGGCTGTCACGACCAGAACCAGTGAAGCCGCGATCAGCGCGGCCGTACGGCTTTGTCTCTTGCGAGAACCATGTCGGGGCTGCATGCCGAGCCATTCCTCCCGAGAAAGTGCGCTTGGACAACGTTGTCATAGAGATACGCAAGGTCCAGTAGGGAGCCAAGTGCCAGGATGTGTCAAGGGTGTTGGGTGTGAATCGCCAGTCGAATCGACCGTAATGCGGAAATCGTTACACCCGGACCGGGGCGCACGGGGCCCAGGTATCCGCGAGGTCTCAACTCGGGAAAGACTGCTGCTCAACCTTGCATTCGATCTTGCTCAGGCGGCTCTGAGTGGACTATACCTGTCGGCGTCTGCACAGCTTTTTCCGGCGACGCGGACAAGGGGGACACGGGGGAACGGTCAAGGAGTGCACAACAAGTGCATCCGGTGCCCGATCTCCCGAAGCCCCCCACTGCACATGGCTAGCCTGAGATCAGCACTACCCAAGCGCAACTGACCGCGGTGGCGGGGCCCTTCGCCTGAGGCGAGTTTCGACGGGCGACCGGTACACACCGCCTGAGTCCTGTAGAAGGCGAGGACTTGAGCATGGGATCCACCTCCGCCCACAAGAATGAGGGCCTTGGCCGTCGCGATGTGATCAAGCGATCTGCCGCACTCGGTCTGATCACCGTTCCGACGATGAGCTTCCTGTCGGCGTGTGCGAGCAGCGACAGCGGCAGCGACAAGAAGGTCGAGAAGGGCAAGACCAGCAAGACGAACCCGCTCGGCGTCAACGAGACGGCCCCCCTTGAGGTGGTCATCTTCGACGGCGGTTTCGGTCAGCAGTACGCGATCGACGCAGAGAAGAAGTACAACGCGGCGTTCCCGAAGGCTCCGAAGGTCAAGCATGCCGCGACCCAGAAGATCCAGTCGCAGCTGCAGCCGCGCTTCAACGGTGGCACCCCGCCGGACCTGATCGACAACTCCGGCGCCGAGCAGATGGACATGGGTGTCCTGGTCGGCAAGAAGCAGCTGCTGGACCTGACGCCGCTGATGGACGCCCCGTCCATCGACGACCCGGCCAAGAAGGTCCGTGACACGCTGCGTCCGGGTGTTCTGGAGATGGGCCAGTTCGACGGCGACCCGGTCTGGATCATGTACTACGCGTACACCGTGTACGGCGTCTGGTACTCGCAGACCGCGCTCGACAACCTCGACGCGCAGTACCCCGAGAACTGGGACGACATGCTCGCCCTCTGCGAGAAGGCGAAGAAGAAGGGCATCGCCGGCTGGACGTACGCCGGTAAGTACCCGTACTACCTGCCGTTCTCGCTCTACCCGTTCATCGCCAAGATCGGCGGCCGGGAGGTTCTCGACAAGATCGACAACCTGGAGCCGAACGCCTGGAAGGACCCCGCGGTCAAGGCGGCGTTCGAGGCGTACTACGAGCTGTACAAGAAGGGGTACATCCTCAAGGGCACCCCTGGCCTGACCCACATCCAGTCGCAGACCGAGTGGACCAAGGGCAAGGCACTCTTCATCCCGAACGGTTCGTGGGTGGAGAACGAGGCGGCGCCGACCACGCCCAAGGACTTCAAGATGATGGTCGCGGCGCCGTCCAGCCTGGACTCGTCCGACAAGATGCCGTTCGGCACCATCTGGGCCTCCGGCGGAGAGCCCTTCGTCGTCCCGGCCAAGGCGAAGAACCCCGAGGGCGGCATGGAGCAGCTGCGCATCATGCTCTCCGAGGAGTCCTCGAAGAACTTCACCAAGCAGGTCAAGTCGCTCAGCGCCTTCAACGGCGGCACCGACGGTCTCACCCTGTCGACCGCCATGCAGTCCGGTGTCGACTCGCTGAAGAAGGCCGGCGACAACGTGGTGAACCCGCGTCTGCAGGACTGGTACGTGAAGCTTCAGAAGGAGCAGATCGGTGTCGCCGGTATCGGCGAGATGATGGCCGGCCGCGCGACCCCGGCGGAAGCCATCAAGAAGATCCAGGCCTTCGCCGACGCGGCGGCCAAGGACCAGTCCATCAAGCACTACAAGCACCAGTGAGCAACCGTCACCAGCGGCGGCACCCGCGGAAAGATCGGGGTCGGTAAACGATGCAGCATGGCAAGTACCGTTTCATTGTGGGGTTCTTGGTAGTCCCACTGGCGTTGTACGCGGTCTTCGTCATTTGGCCGTTCGTCCAGTCCATCTACTACTCGTTCACGGACTGGACCGGTCTGAGCCCGGACTTCAAGATGGTCGGGTTCGACAACTACACGAGGATGCTGAAGGACGACATCTTCTGGAAGTCGTTGCAGCACAGCGTGTTGCTTGTGCTGCTGCTGCCGCTGGTGACGTTGGGCCTGGCGCTGTTCTTCGCCTTCATGCTCAATGTCGGAGGCCGGCGGCGCAAGAACGCCGCGGTCTCCGGCGTGCGCGGATCGGGCTTCTACAAGATCGCCTATTTCTTCCCGCAGGTGCTCTCGATCGTCATTGTCGCCCTGCTCTTCCAGTTCGCTTTCAACCCCCGTGACGGGATGCTGAATGCGACGCTGAAGGGAATCGGTCTGGGTTCCATTCAGCCGGACTGGCTGGGTGACCCGAGTCTCGCGCTCGTCTGTGTCATGTCGGTGCTGGTCTGGTCGACGGTCGGATTCTTCGTCGTCCTCTTCTCGGCCGGAATGGCGTCCATTCCGAAGGACTTCTACGAGGCGGCGCTCCTCGACGGCGCCAACCGCTTCACGACGTTCTTCCGGATCACACTTCCGCTGCTCTGGGACACGGTGCAGTCGGGCTGGGTCTACATGGGGATCCTGGCCCTCGGCGTGGAGGCGTTCACCGCCGTACAGGTCATGACCGTGGGCCCCGGTGGTCCCGACTACTCGACCACGGTCCTTCCGCTGTACGTGTACCAGACGGCCTTCCGCGACGGGCAGGCCGGATACGCAACAACGATCGGTGTCGGACTGCTCATCGTCACCATGGCCTTCGCCGCCATCGTGATGCGGCTGGGCCGGCGTGATCGGCTGGAGTTCTGATGCTGCGATTGCCGGGAGACGACTCCCGGACCCCCAGCAGGCACCACAGGTCGGCCTCCGTGTCCGGCTCGACAGTACGAGGTGAGTACACGTGAAGACCACTGACACCCCTCCCGCGGCCCCGGCGGCGGCCCCGGTCCCCGTGACCAAGGCGCCCGCGCCCGTCGGCAAGGCGAAGAGCAGCGAGGGCCAGGTCCTCAATGTCTTCTCGCACGGTGTGCTGATCATCTGGGCGATCCTGGTCGTCATGCCGCTGCTGTGGGCGGTGATGGCGTCGTTCAAGACCGACGACTCGATCCTGTCGACGCCCTGGGCGCTGCCGGACAAGCTGCACTTCGAGAACTGGTCGCGCGCCTGGAGCCAGGCGCACATGAGCGACTACTTCTTCAACACCGTCGTCGTGGTGGGCTGCTCGCTCGTCGGCACGCTGCTGCTCGGGTCGATGGCGGCGTACGTACTGGCACGGTTCGACTTCCCCGGCAACCGTTTCCTCTACTACCTGTTCATCGGCGGGATGAGCTTCCCGATCATCCTGGCGCTGGTCCCGCTGTTCTTCGTCATGAACAACATGGGTCTGCTGAACACGCGGCACGGACTGATCATGGTCTACATCGCGTACTCGCTGCCGTTCACCGTCTTCTTCCTCACCTCGTTCTTCCGGACGCTGCCGAGCTCGGTGGCGGAAGCGGCGATGCTCGACGGGGCCTCGCACACCCGGACGTTCTTCCAGGTGATGCTGCCGATGGCGAAGCCCGGCCTGATCAGCGTCGGTATCTTCAACTTCCTCGGGCAGTGGAACCAGTACATGCTGCCGACGGTGCTCAACACCGATCCGGGCCACCGGGTGCTCTCCCAGGGGCTGGTCGAACTGGCCAACAGCCAGGGATACAAGGGTGACTGGTCCGGTCTCTTCGCCGGTCTGGTGATGGCGATGCTGCCGGTCCTCGCGGCCTACATCATCTTCCAGCGTCAGGTCGTCGCAGGGCTCACCGCGGGTGCGGTGAAGTAGCACACGTAACTCTTCGTACACAGACGAACCGCCCGTCGGCCATGTGCCGGCGGGCGGTTCGCGTGTGCGGGAGGCTGTCTCAGGTGCGGGCACTGTGCTCATCCGAGGCTTCGCATGCTCAAGGTCTTGACGGGGAGTGCCCCAAAACGCTCAGCTTAGAGTTCACATGTTAGAGAAAACGGTAGGAGTGAGAGAGTCGATGGAGACTCCGGGGTCGCAGACATCTCTGCATCGCGCCAACCTTGAGCGGGTTGTGCGCGCGGTACGCATGGCCGGCTCGCTCACCCAGGCGGAGATTGCACGGAGCACCGGCCTGTCAGCGGCCACCGTCTCCAATATCGTTCGCGAACTGAAGGACGGCGGCACGGTCGAGGTGACCCCCACCTCGGCGGGCGGCCGCCGGGCCCGCAGCGTCTCGCTCAGCGGCGACGCGGGCATTGTGATCGGCGTCGACTTCGGGCATACGCATCTGCGGGTGGCGGTCGGTAATCTCGCCCATCAGGTGCTCGCCGAGGAGTCCGAGCCGATGGATGTCGACGCCTCTGCGGCGGAGGGGTTCGGACGGGCGGAGCGGCTGGTCAAACGGCTGATCGAGACGACCGGGATCAGCCCGGACAAGGTGATCGGGGTAGGCCTCGGTGTTCCCGGCCCGATCGACGTCGAGTCCGGCACGCTGGGCTCCACGTCGATCCTGCCGGGCTGGACGGGCATCAACCCCAGCGAGGAGCTCGCGGGCAGGCTCGGTGTGCCGGTGTACGTCGACAACGACGCCAACCTCGGGGCGCTCGGCGAGCTGGTCTGGGGGAGCGGCCGAGGGGTCAAGGACCTCGCCTACATCAAGGTCGCCAGCGGTGTCGGCGCCGGTCTGGTGATCGACGGGCACATCTACCGGGGGCCGGGCGGCACGGCCGGCGAGATCGGGCACATCACGCTCGACGAATCGGGTCCGGTGTGCCGCTGCGGCAACCGGGGGTGCCTGGAGACGTTCACGGCCGCGCGATACGTCCTGCCGCTGCTCCAGCCCAGTCACGGGCCCGATCTCACCATGGAACGGGTGGTCCAGCTGGCCCGCGGGGGCGATCCGGGCTGCCGTCGGGTGATCGGGGACGTCGGGCGGCACATCGGCAGCGGGGTGGCCAACCTCTGCAATCTGCTCAACCCCAGCCGGGTGGTGCTCGGCGGTTCGCTCGCCGAGGCGGGCGAGCTGGTGCTCGCACCGATCCGCGACTCGGTCTCCCGTTATGCCATTCCCAGCGCCGCCAGGCAGCTTTCGGTGCTGCCCGGGGCGCTCGGCGGGCGGGCCGAGGTGCTGGGTGCGCTGGCCCTGGTGCTGAGCGAGATGGGGGATTCGACTCTTTTGGAGAGCACCGTGTCGACAGCCACCCCTGCCTTCACTTAGATAACGAATGGCACCGTTGTCATCTCGTTAAGGATTTACTCCTTGACGCTGGCGTCGCGGCCGAGTTGACTTCCAGCCACCTCGGCCGCAACGTTGCGGCCTCGTCAGGGAGGCAACCCCGCATGAACGCAACGACGCGACGCATTGTCATAGGCACGGCCGCAGTTTCGATGGCCGTCTCCCTCGCAGCCTGCGGCAAGGCGGGCGATGACAAGGACAGCGGCAGCGGTGGTGACAGCAAGACCATCGGTCTGCTGCTGCCGGAGAACAAGACCACGCGTTACGAGACGTTCGACCGCCCCATCATGGAGGCGAAGATCAAGGCGCTCTGCGCCGACTGCGACGTCAAGTACAACAACGCCGCGCAGGACACCGAGACCCAGAAGAAGCAGTTCGACGCGCTGGTCACTCAGGGTGTGAAGGTCATCATCCTGGACTCCGTCGACTACAAGGCCACCAAGTCCTGGGTCCAGCAGGCGGAGAAGAAGGGCGTCAAGGTCGTCGCGTACGACCGCCTCGCCGAGGGCCCGATCTCCGCCTATGTGTCGTACGACAACGAGAAGATCGGCCGTCTGCAGGGTGAGGCCCTGGTCAAGGCGCTCGGCGACAAGGCCAAGGACAGCAATGTCGTCATGATCAACGGCTCGCCGACCGACCCGAACGCCCCGTTCTTCAAGAAGGGTGCGCACAGCGTCCTGGACACGCAGGTCAAGAAGGTCGTCTACGAGCAGGACATCCCGGACTGGTCGCCGGACGAGGCGAACAAGAAGATGGGCGCGGCCATCGACTCCCTGGGCAAGGACGGCTTCCAGGGCGTCTACTCCGCCAACGACGGCATGGCCGGCGGCATCATCACGGCACTGAAGAAGCAGGGCGTCAAGGTCCCGGTCGGCGGCCAGGACGCCGAGCTCGCCGGTCTGCAGCGCGTCCTCGCGGGCGACCAGGCGTTCTCGATCTACAAGCAGATCAAGCCGGAGGCCGAGACCACCGCCGAGATCGCCGTCAAGCTCCTCAAGGGCGAGAAGTTCGACGGGCTGACCACCACCAAGGTCGACAGCCTCTCGGGCGAGTTCAAGGGCATCCCGTCGCGGCTGTACGACGCGTCGGTCGTGACCAAGGAGAACATCGGCTCCACGATCATCGCGGACAAGGTCTACAAGGCCTCGGACATCTGCACCGCCGAGTTCAAGGCGGCCTGCGACGCCGCCGGCATCAAGTAGGACCCGCAGAAAAGCGCCCCTCGGGCGCCCCTTGCCAGTCCGGCACCCGCCCCGTCAACGCCCCGCAAGCGGGGGCGGGCGCCGGACTCCTTCCCAGGTCCGGTCGTCGGACCGCCGCCGCCCCTTCGGGCGACGACGGCGGCCCGACGACGGGACCTGGGGGCACGCCGTCACACCGCCGTCTGTCGAGCGACGGCCCTGCGGGTCACGACAACGGTCCGACGACGGCCCCACCCCCTGTGCTCAGCAGCACCATCCCCGCCGGTCAGGCGGCGAAGGAGATGATTCACGTGTCCGCTACGCCCGTGCTGGCGTTGCGCGGAATCTCCAAGCGGTTCGGCGCCGTTCAGGCGCTCACCGACGTGGACCTGGAGATTCACCCCGGCGAAGTGGTTGCCCTGGTCGGCGACAACGGCGCCGGCAAGTCGACCCTCGTCAAGACCATTTCGGGCGTCCACCCGATCGACGAAGGCGCCATCGAGTGGGAGGGCGAGACGGTCCGGATCAACCGGCCGAACGAAGCCCAGGAGCTCGGAGTCGCCACCGTCTACCAGGACTTGGCCCTCTGCGACAACCTCGATGTCGTCGCCAACCTTTTCCTCGGCAGCGAACTGCGCAAGGTCTCCGTACTCGATGAGATCGCGATGGAGAAGCGCGCCAAGGAACTGCTGGACACGCTGTCCATCCGGATCCCCAGTGTCCGTATCCCGGTCGCCTCGCTCTCCGGTGGTCAGCGCCAGGTCGTGGCCATCGCCCGCGCCCTGATCGGCGACCCCAAGGTCGTCATCCTGGACGAGCCGACCGCGGCCCTCGGCGTCGAGCAGACCGCCCAGGTCCTCGACCTCGTCGAGCGGCTGCGCGAGCGCGGCCACGGCGTCATCCTCATCAGCCACAACATGGCCGACGTGCGCGCCGTCGCGGACAAGGTCGCGGTGCTCCGTCTGGGCCGCAACAACGGAGTCTTCGACGTGGCCACCACCTCCCACGAAGAGATCATCGCCGCGATCACCGGCGCCACGGACAATGCCGTCACGCGCCGCCAGGCACGCACAGCCACGAAGGAGGACGCGAAGTGAGCGACCTCGCCAAGACCCCCGGGACTTCCACCGAGAAGCCCGCCGCCACGGCACCGGCCGCCGAGCAGTCGGCAGCCCCGATCCCCGCCGTGGACCCGCGGCTCCTCATTCGCGAAGAGGGCTTCAAGGGCTACTGGTCGGAGTTCACCCGCAAGGTGCGCGGTGGTGAGCTGGGCTCCCTGCCGGTCTTCGTCGGCCTGATCGTCATCGCGATCGTCTTCCAATTCCAGAACAGCAACTTCCTCTCCGCCAGCTCCGTCGCCAACATCGCGGTCTACAGCTCCGGCCTCGGCATCATGGCGGTCGGCATCGTGTTCGTCCTGCTGCTCGGCGAGATCGACCTCTCGGTCGGCTCGGTCGCCGGCGTCGGCGCGGCCGTCTGGGCCGTGCTCAACGTCAACGACGGCTGGAACGAGTGGCTCGCGATCATCGCCGCCGTTCTCTCCGGAATGGCTCTCGGTGCGCTGCACGGCTTCTTCTTCGCCAAGATCGGTGTACCGGCGTTCGTCGTCACCCTGGCGGGCTTCCTCGGCTGGAGCGGTCTTCAGGACTGGATGATGGGCGGGGAAGGCTCGATCAACACGCCGTCCGGCAGTACCGTCGAGAACCTGACCAACTACTTCTTCGAGGACAAGGCCGCCGGATACGGTCTCGCCCTGGTCGCCGTCCTCGCGTACGCCGCCTCGCTCCTGGTGGACAGCCGGCGCCGCAAGGCCGCGGGCCTGCCTGCCCGTCCGACCACCGAGATCGTGCTCCGTACGGGCGTCGTCGCGGTCCTGTGCTTCGTCGTCGCGTACGTGCTGAACGAGCCCTCGGGCGCCCGCGGCCTGCCGCTGGCCCTGGTGCTCTTCCTCGCCGTGCTGGTCGTCGCGGACTTCGTGGCCCGCCGGACCACCTTCGGTCGCCAGGTCTTCGCGGTGGGCGGCAACCCGGAAGCGGCGCGCCGCGCCGGTATCAACGTCGACCGGGTCCGGATCACCGTCTTCGCGCTCTCCGGAATGCTGGGCGCCTTCGGCGGTCTCTTCATCGCGAGCCTGTCGGGCGGTGCCACCAAGAGCGTCGGCGGTGGCAACACGCTGATGCTGGTCATCGCGGCCGCCGTCATCGGTGGCACCAGCCTCTTCGGCGGCCGGGGCAAGGTCTGGTCCGCGCTGCTCGGCATGATCGTGATCCAGTCGATCCAGCAGGGTCTGAACATGATCGGTATGGCCAACGCCATTCAGTACATGATCACCGGCGCTGTTCTGCTGGCCGCCGTGGTCATCGACTCGGTCTCCCGTCGCACGCAGAAGACGGCAGGCCGCGCGTAGCATCGCGCTCGCCCGACCAGTGCCCGGCGCCCCGATTCAGGCGCCGGGCACTGTCGTGTGTCCCCGAGGGTGTGACAGCACACCCCCGCCCGATGCCTGCAACAGCAGACGGAACATTAGACTCATCGGATCGGCATGCTCGACCAGCTCAAACGCAAGGAGGAACGGGTGGCTCTGCTGACCCGCATCGGTGGACCGCGTGACCTGGACCGGCTCACTCCCGAGCAGCTGGAACAGCTCGCCGAAGAGATCCGGACCTTCCTCGTCGACGCCGTTTCGAAGACCGGCGGCCACCTCGGCCCCAACCTGGGCGTGGTCGAGCTGACCATCGCCCTGCACCGGGTCTTCGATTCGCCGAAGGACAAGGTGCTGTTCGACACCGGTCACCAGAGCTATGTGCACAAGCTCCTCACCGGTCGCCAGGACTTCTCGAAGCTCAAGAGCAAGGGCGGCCTCTCCGGTTACCCCTCCCGCGCCGAGTCCGAGCACGACATCATCGAGAACTCGCACGCCTCCACCGTGCTCGGCTGGGCCGACGGCCTCGCCAAGGCCAACGAGGTGCTGAAGAAGGACGATCACGTCGTCGCGGTCATCGGTGACGGCGCGCTCACCGGCGGTATGGCCTGGGAGGCGCTGAACAACATCGCCGCCGCCAAGGACCGCCCGCTCGTCATCGTCGTCAATGACAACGAGCGCTCCTACGCCCCCACCATCGGCGGCCTCGCCAACCACCTCGCGACGCTGCGCACCACCGACGGCTACGAGCGATTCCTGGCCCGCGGCAAGGACATCCTGGAGCGCACCCCGGTCGTCGGGAAGCCGCTGTACGAGACGCTGCACGGCGCCAAGAAGGGGCTGAAGGACTTCATCGCCCCGCAGGGCATGTTCGAGGACCTCGGTCTGAAGTACGTCGGCCCGATCGACGGCCATGACATCGAGGCCCTGGAGTCCGCGCTCCAGCGCGCCAAGCGCTTCGGCGGGCCCGTCATCGTGCACTGCCTCACCGAGAAGGGTCGCGGCTACACCCCCGCCCTGCTCGACGAGGCCGACCGCTTCCACGCCGTCGGCAAGATCCACCCCGACACCGGCCTCCCGGTCGCCACCTCGGGCCTCGACTGGACCTCCGTCTTCGGCGAGGAGATGGTCAAGCTCGGCAAGGAGCGCAAGGACATCGTCGCGATCACCGCGGCCATGCTCCAGCCGGTCGGCCTGACCAAGTTCGAGAAGGCGTTCCCGGACCGGATCTACGACGTCGGCATCGCCGAGCAGCACGGCGCGGTCTCCGCGGCCGGCCTCGCCACCGGTGGACTGCACCCCGTCTTCGCGGTGTACGCCACCTTCCTCAACCGCGCCTTCGACCAGGTCCTGATGGATGTCGCGCTGCACAAGTGCGGGGTGACCTTCGTCCTGGACCGGGCCGGTGTCACCGGCACCGACGGCGCCTCGCACAACGGCATGTGGGACATGTCGATCCTGCAGTGCGTGCCCACCCTCCGGATTGCCGCCCCGCGCGATGCCGACCAGGTCCGCGCCCAGCTGCGCGAGGCCGTCGAGGTCGACGACGCACCGACCGTGGTCCGCTTCTCCAAGGGCGCGGTCGGCCCGGCGGTCAAGGCCGTCGGCAGGGTCGGCGGCATGGACGTCCTGCGCGAGCCCGGCACCACCCGGCCGGACGTTCTCCTGGTCTCCGTCGGCGCGCTCGCCCCGATGTGCCTGGAGATCGCCGATCTGCTGGACGCCCAGGGCATCTCGACGACCGTCGTCGACCCGCGCTGGGTCAAGCCGGTCGACGAGGCCATGGCCCCGCTCGCCGAGCAGCACCGGGTCGTCGTCACCGTCGAGGACAACAGCCGGGCCGGCGGCGTCGGCTCCGCTGTCGCCCAGGCGCTGCGCGACGCCGGGGTGGACCTACCGCTGCGTGACTTCGGCATCCCGCCGCGCTTCCTCGACCACGCCTCCCGCAAGGAGGTCATGGCCGAGATCGGGCTGACCGCACCGGACATCGCCCGCCAGGTCACCGGCTTGGTCGCCAGGCTGGACGGCCGCTACGAGACGGGCGCGGACCGCAGCTCCGTGATCGAACCCGCCCGCGACTGACCCGTATGCCCCCGGTCCTCGCGACCGGCACGCGATACGCCAATGGGCCGGTCGGCCACCCTGTACGGGTGGTCCGACCGGCCCATTCGTGTGAAATCGCCCGGGGCGGAGCCCTTTGACGCAGGTGCGGTCCCAATCATGGCGTACACGACGAGTGCGTGGAGGTACGCCGGTGACTGCCCAGCAGGAGACACCACCCAGCAGTGGCGGACTGTTCCGGACCAAGACGGTCGAACAATCCATCCGCGATACCGAGGAGCCGGAGCACGCGCTCAAGAAGTCCCTCTCCGCGCTGGACCTCACGGTCTTCGGAGTGGGCGTCATCATCGGTACCGGCATCTTCGTACTCACCGGCAAGGTCGCCAAGGAGACCGCGGGCCCCGCCACCGCCCTCGCCTTCGTGGCCGCGGCCATCGTCTGTGCCCTGGCCGCGCTCTGCTACGCCGAGTTCGCCTCCACCGTCCCCGTCGCCGGCTCCGCGTACACCTTCTCGTACGCCTCGCTCGGCGAACTGGTCGCCTGGATCATCGGCTGGGACCTGGTGCTGGAGTTCGCACTCGGCACGGCGGTGGTGGCGGTCGGCTGGTCCGGCTATGTCCGCTCGCTGATGGACAACTTCGGCTGGAACATGCCCGAAGTGCTCTCCGGACCCGATGCGGCGAAAGGATTCGGCTTCGACATCCTGGCCTTCGTCCTGGTGCTCGTCCTGACCGTCGTCCTGGTGCTCGGCATGAAGCTCTCCGCCCGGGTCACCACGATCGTGGTCGCCATCAAGATCGCTGTGGTCCTGATCGTCATCATCGCGGGACTGTTCTTCGTCAAGGCCGCCAACTACTCGCCCTTCATCCCCGAGGCACAGCCGCAGACCTCCGGCTCCGGACTGACAGCGCCGCTGATCCAGCTGATGTTCGGCTACGCGCCCACGAACTTCGGCGTCATGGGCATCTTCACCGCCGCCTCCGTCGTCTTCTTCGCCTTCATCGGCTTCGACGTGGTGGCCACCGCCGCCGAGGAGACGAAGGTTCCGCAACGTGACATGCCACGTGGCATCCTCGCTTCGCTTCTCATCTGCACCGTGCTCTATGTCGCCGTGTCACTGGTCGTCACGGGCATGGAGCACTACAGCAAGCTGTCGGTCGAGGCCCCGCTGGCCGACGCCTTCAAGGCCGTCGGCCATCCCGTCTTCGCCGGATTCATCAGCTTCGGCGCCGCGATCGGCCTCACCACGGTCTGCCTGATCCTGCTGCTCGGGCAGACCCGGGTGTTCTTCGCGATGAGCCGAGACGGGCTGCTCCCGCGGTTCTTCTCCGTGACGCACCCCCGCTTCCGCACCCCGTACCGCCCGACCATCCTGCTCGGCGTGATCATCGCGATCGTCGCGGGCTTCACGAGCATCAACGAACTGGCGACGCTGGTGAACATCGGCACGCTCTTCGCATTCGTCGTCGTAGCCCTGGGCGTCATGGTGCTGCGCCGCACCCGCCCCGATCTGCACCGCGCGTTCCGCACCCCGTGGGTGCCGCTGATCCCGGTCCTCTCGGTGGCCGCCTCGGTCTGGCTGATGCTCAATCTGCCGGCCGAGACCTGGCTTCGGTTCGCCATCTGGATGGCCATCGGCGTGGTCATCTACTTCGCGTACGGGCGCAGGCACAGCCGGATCAATCTGCGCTGACCATCGCACCGGATCCGCGCCCATCGTTGCACCGGAGCGGAGTGCCGGTGGCGAGTCGGTGACGATCGAACGGGGATTCTATGATGGGGCCGCCAGACCTATCGCGTGTCGGCGATGCAGGCGGCCGCGGTGTCGGGGTCGGGGTCGGGGAACCATGGGAAGGATGACCTCACATCATGCGGGTCAGGTCAGGGCGTGCCGCCCGGGGGAGAGCCCCGGTCGCGGCCACCAGTGAACAAGTCGTAAGCGGTCACGAGGCCGAGGCTCCGGTCGGCGGACGGTGGCTCACCCTGGGCAAGGACGGCAGGCTCACCGCCTATGCCCGCCACCGGAACGGACTGCTGCGCTGGACGGAGACCCGCCCAGGGGGACCGCGGTGGACGGGGCCCGATCTCATCGAGGTCCCGGATCTGACACACCTCAGCGTGGCACAGGGCGCCGACAGCTATGTGCACTTCGTGGGCCGCCGGTCGGTGCAGAAGGGCGACGGGCCGCCCGTCGTCGACCTCGTGCATGCCATCCAGTACCAGACGGGGCGCCCCTTCAGCCCCTGGAGGTCCGTCGGCAATCCGTACAAGGAGAAGGAACGGGCGGTGAAGGTGGGGCCGCCGGTGATCGCCATCAGCCCGTCCGGCGCGGCGCACATCTTCGTACGGAACGCGGGCGGCGGCATCACGATGCGGCGTGAGGACAAGAACGGGAAGTGGGTGGGCTGGAAGGACCTGAAGGGCAGCCGGGCCCAGGAATCCATGGTGGTGTCGGCCGCCGGATCGGGCGGCATGGAGCTGTTCGTTCCGGGCAGCGGCCAGGCCATGCGGTGGATCCAGGCCGAGGAGGACGGCCCGTTCGAGCAGGTCCAGAGCATCCCGGTGCAGATAGCCCCCGGCGGGGCCGCCGCCCTGGAGACCGCCCCCGGCCGGCACACCTACTACTGGACCGACCCTTCGGGCAACGGGGTCGTCGCGCACCGTCCCGGAACCTGGGTGATCCCCCTCGGCGGCACCCCGGCCGAGGGCCCGGTCACGGTGCTGCACGCGATGCTGGACGGTTACGACTGCACGGTGCTCGCCCACAGGGATCTCGACGGCCAGGTCATGCTCGCGGCCTGCGGTACGGAGAACGAGGGTGCGGGCCTGTGGTGGTCGCCGACCGGTGAACGGACCGCGGCGACACCGGCCCTGGCGCTCGACGCGCACGGACGTGTGGTGCTCGGCATGATCGGCGCGGACGGCGCCCTGTACATCGCGCGGCAGAACCGCGAGCCCGGCCTCGCCATGGCACCCGCCGAGCGGATCCACTGAGCCGCGCAAACCCGGCAGCAGACAGGGAAGGCCCCTCACCCGCGGGTGAGGGGCCTTCCCTGTCTGCTGCGGCGCCCCGGGGCCCGCAGTCGGCAGGCGTCGTCAGGACTTGCTGCCGCCCCCCGTCGCGGGTGACTTCTTCGCCGACTCGGGGATCTCCTCGTCTGCGCGGACGGCCTTCCACAACTGGGTGGCCTGCGGCTCGGCGGCGACCACCCGGTTCGGGTCCTGGGTGTCGTAGCGCACCGGAAGCATGATCGTCTCCATCGTCTCGGGATCGACGCCGTTCATGGAGCGGGCGAACTCCGCGAGCTTGGTGAGCGAGGCGAGATCGGAGTCGGTGGTCAGCGAACCGGTGGCCGAGTCGGCGATCTTGTACGCCTTGGTGGGGCTGCCCAGCAGGTCCTGCTTCTTGACCTCGCTCAGCAACGCGATCATGAACTGCTGCTGCAGGCCGATCCGGCCCAGGTCGCTGCCGTCACCGATGCCGTGGCGGGTCCGCACGAAGGCGAGCGACTCGGTGCCGTTCAGCAGGTGGGTGCCCGCCTCCAGGTCGAGGCCGCTGGACTTGTCGTGGATCGGCTCGTCGATCTCGACCGTGACGCCGCCTATCGCGTCCACCAGGCCCTTGAACCCGGCGAAGTCGATGTCGAGAAAGTGGTCGATGCGCACCTTCGAGATGGACTCGACGGTCTTCACCACGCAGGCCGGACCCGCGTTGGAGTAGACGGAGTTGAACATCACACGGTTCGCGGACGGGAGGTTGCTGCCGTCCGGCTTCAGGCACTCGGGGCGGGTGACCAGCGTGTCGCGCGGAATGCTGATGGCGGTGGCCCGGCTGCGGCCCTCGGGGATGTGGATCACCATCGCGGTGTCGGAGCGCGCTCCGGCGACATGGCCGCCGGTCAGCTCGCCGTTCTCGCCGGCGCGGGAGTCCGAGCCCAGGATCAGCAGGTTCTGTCCGGAGGTGGGGAGCTTCTCCGGCCGGTCGTCGCCGAGCGCCTTGTGGAGGTCGACTCCGCTGATGTTGGAGTTGAGCCGGTGGTACAGCCACCATCCGGTGCCGCCGGCTATCAGCAGCAGAGCCACCAGGCTCCAGCCGACCACCCGGCGTATCCGCTGTCCGCGGGTGCGTTGCCGTCCGCGTCCCCGGCGGTCACCGGAGTTGCGTCGGCTGTGCGTGGCGGTGGCTTCGCTCATTCTGTTCGATTCCTCTGGGCCCGGACGGTCGGGCGCACCACTGCACGATGCACCGCTGGGGACAAATGGTCTCTGCCGCCGGTGCGTAGACGCTACGGCCGGCGTTCGGCCGTGCGTCGAGGGATCGAACCGTGCCGTGGGGTGCGGCGGTCCGGGCTGCGCACGGGCGCACGGCATGGGAGGGGTCACGATCACGGGGATCGGACAGCCGTCGGAGCACTATAGGCAGGTTTTTGGCCACGGAAGGCAGCCTGGTGCCCTGCCGCAGTGTGGTGATCATCACGTGGTTCAAGTTTGAAGTAACCTTTCCGTGCCGTGAAGATTGTGCAAACAGCGAGCGGGTGCAAGGGTGCGCCGTTTGCTGGCAGTTCACCGGACGTTTCTCTCTTGTCGCCTCTGTCGCTCTTTTCTGCGACTCGTGGACTGATTGCGCCATCTTTTATCTTTCATTTAGGCTGTCCCGGCACTCGATGTGTGCAGTTGGTGAACCGGCTGTGTACTTCTTGTGCCCCCTTCGATCGCGAGCTTCGCGCAGGCCGTCGGGGCTGTGCTGGATGACGTCCACGGCTGAGGGGTTATGGGAAAGCTGTCTCTGAGAGCTGTTCAGAAGCTCACGTGCAAGAAGCGTGATGCCTGGTGGACGGTGCTCCTGGTCGACCCGGTCGCAACCCGGGTGCTGATCCGGATCGCACGCTTCGGATTCATCACTCCCAACGGGGTGACCTGGGGCGCTCTCTTCGTCGGCCTCGGCTCGGCGGGCTTCTTCCTCCGCGGTGACACGCAGTCCCTGATCATCGGTGCGGCCCTCTATCACGTCAGCTTCATCCTCGATTGCATCGATGGGAAGCTGGCTCGCCTCAAGGGCAACGGCACCGTCTTCGGTGGATGGCTGGATTACGTCTTTGATCGCATCCGAGTGCTGTTCTGCGCGCTCGCGCTGATGGGCGGTCAGTACCTCCGCACGGAGAACGCCTGGTACCTGATCGCCGCGCTCGTCGTCGTCTTCCTCGACATGCTCCGGTACGTCGACGCCCTCCAGATCTACAAGATGCGCATGTCGATGCGTACGAAGATCGAGAAGGTCAAGGAGGCGGCCCGGCAGGAGGCCGGGACGGAGCAGGCGGAGACGGCCGCTCCGCAGGAGCCGAAGGTGGTCTTCATGGAGGACCTGCTCCGCGAGAACCCCGGTGTCGAGGCCGAGATCCTCAAGCAGCAGGCCGCCGGCGTCGTGGACCTGCACGCCCAGTTCCGCGACCGCTTCCCGTGGTACACGAAGCTGCGCCAGGCACTGCTGCGCAGCCGCGTGCGGCCACACCTCATCAGCGGCATCGAGTTCCAGATGTTCATCTTCATCGTCGGGCCGCTGATCGGGCAGATCCTCTGGACCACCGCAGTCTCCGCGGTCCTGCTCGGTCTCTTCGAACTCGTGATCATGTACAAGTTCTGGCTCTCCACCCGCGACTTCACCCGGGTCATGGAGGAACTGGCGCCCGCCGCCGCCTCCGGGGGCACCGTCGCGAACCATCTGCGCGCCGGCCGGCACCGCCGCGCCGCCGACCTCGACCAACCCGCCGCCCCCGACCGGATACCTGTGGAGCAGCGCTTCCCTGCCCCCGAACCGTACGAGGACCCGGGCTTCCAGCCGTACCCGGAACCCCGCTACGCCACCGGTCACCTCTACGGGAGCCGGAGCGAAAGCGCCCCCGCAGGACCGTCGGCCCCCGTCCTCCACCCGCTCCGCCCACACACTGATGTGCACTGGGCGGAGGCCGAAGGGCCCCTGCGATGAGCACTCCGGTCGACCCCCAGCAGTACCAGGTCTCCCTCGTCATCGGGGCGTTCAACGCGAGTGCCACCCTGGGCCGCGCCCTGGAGTCGGCGCTGCGCCAGACCCATCCGCGGGTCGAGGTGATCGTCGTGGACGACGCCTCCACGGACGGCACGCTTGGCGTCGCCCGGGAGTACGCCGCCCGTGACCCCCGGGTCCGCATCGTCGAACGCGGACACAACAGCGGCGGCGTCGGCGCGCCCCGCAACAACGGCATAGCGGTGGCCACCGGCCAGTTCCTGATGTTCCTCGACGCCGACGACGAACTGCCGCACAAGGCCTGCGAAGCACTCCTGGAGTCGGCGCTCGCCACCGGGGCCGACATCACCGCGGGCCGCGCCCTGCGGGTGAACCTCGCCAAGGACGAGATCACGATCTGGCAGCCGCAGCTGTACGGCACCGATCGCACCGTCGTGGGCGGCCTGCGCGCCATGCCCGAACTCTTCGAGGACCCGATCGCCGCAGCCAAGCTCTACCGGCTCGACTTCCTCCTGAACAACGGCATCCGCTTCCCCGAAGAGGTCTTCTTCGAGGACACCTACTTCTCCACCGTGGCCTGGTACTGCGCACGGTCCGTCACTCTGATCGCCACCCCCGTCTACCGGTGGATCTGGGAACGGGAGACCGACGCCCCCTCCATCACCAACCGCCGCGGTGAACTGCGCAGCATCCGCGACCGGGTGCTGGTGCACCAGTACGCCGACGCCTTCCTGGTCCACAACGGTGCCGAGGACCTGCTGGCGCACAAGGCGGCGAAGTTCCTCTCGCACGATCTGCGGCTGTACACCCCGGAACTGCGCGCGGGCGACGAGGCGTTCCGCAAGGGCTTCGCGGACTTCGTCGCGCCGTATCTGCGCACTCTGCCGCCCGACGTCTACGACCTGTGCGGACCGCTGGAGCGGGTCCGCGCCTTCAGCCTGCTGCACGGCCGAGTCGATCTGGCACTCACCGTCTCGGACTACACCCAGCGACGCAGCGTGCTCAGTTCCGACCTGGTGGAGCGCGACGGCAAGGTCTACTGGTCGGCGGCGCTGCTGGGCCGGCCGCACGCCGAGCGCTTCCTCGACGTCACCGACCTCGATCTGAGCGGCAACAGCCTCTCCGACTCCCGGCTGTTCAACCAGGCCACCCGGGCGGAGATACACGACGGCACGCTCCACGTCAGCGGCTACATCCGCAACCAGTTCGGCCGGGTCGGCCCCAAGGACAAACCGGAACTCACCGCTGTACTGCGCCGCCGCAGCACGAAGGCCGACCACACCTTCGACGTCACCGGCATAGACGTCGACGACGAGTTCATCCGCTATCACACCGCCGTCGACCTCGCCGCGACCCTGGGCGAGGCGGGCCGGGCCGGCAACTGGAACCTCTTCGTACAGATCCGGCACGGCGGGGAGCGGGCCACCACCACCGTCTGCGTGACCGGACTCGACATCGAGGGCGAGCGCTACCGCGGCTCCGACGCGACGTACGAGATCTACGAGACGGTCAGCGGCAACCTGGCCCTGCGCCCCGAGACGGCCGAGCAGCAGACGACCGACCGGCCGCGCGGCACCCCCTGGCTGTGGTGGCAGGACAAGCCCGCCGCCGATGCTGTGATCCGGCGGCCCGACACGTACGCGGCCGCGCTCGTGGTGCACTGCCGCAACGACGAGTACAACCTCTACGAGTTCCTCAGCTCGCTCCTCGCCCAGCGCGAGTTCGCGACGACGCAGGTGATCCTCGTCGACGACGGCTCCACGGACGCGACCGCCGCACAGCTCGCCGACTTCGCCGCGTTCCACGCCAATACCGAGGTGATCAGCCAGATCGGGCTGGGAGCACGCTCCAGTTTCGACAACGGCCTGCGGTACGTGAAGGCGCCGTACGTGGCCTTCGCCCGCGCCCAGGACATCCTGGGCGAGAACTCCATAGGGCGCCTGGTCGCCGCCGCCCGCCGGGCCAAGGCCGATGTGGTGGTCGGGGACCAGGACAACTTCCCCGGACCGCGCAGATTCGCTGACGAACCGTGGAAGCGCTACTTCGAGAAGGACGCCCCCCGGGCGGGGCGGCTCGACGACGCCCCGTATGTGATCTTCTCCACCGAGCTGGGCGGCAAGCTGTTCAAGACCGCGCTGCTGCGCAGGCACGGGCTGCGCAGCGGTCACGGCCCCGGCTTCGAGGGCGCCTGGCTCACCGTGCCGGCGCTGCTGCACGCCCGTAACGTGGTCACCGCACCGACAGCCACCTCCTTCGAACGCGACCCCGAGCGCCGGGACTCGATGTTCGACCTGGCCTGGAACGACCCGGTCAAGACCCAGGAACTGATCAGGCTCTGCCATCACATCGTCCGGATGACGGAACGCCTGAACGCGCGGGCCGCACGCCTCGCGCTGCGCTTCGTGGTCCGTACCATGCAGCCGCATCTGCGCAATATCCACCGGATCATGAGCCGCGCCGAGATCGCCGGGATCTTCCCCGCCCTCGTCGCCATCTACCGGCCGGTCCCCGACGGACTGATCCTTCAGTACGCGGCCGTGCCGATGGCCAGGCTCCAGCACCACGCGGTGCGGACCGGCAACTACGAGCTGTTCTGCGACCCGTATGCCAAACCCGCCTACCGGGACGAGCTGCTCATCGACGACGCGGGCATGCACCGGCGTCTGGAGGAGGACCGCACCGAGACCACGCTGTTGCGCGTCGACCGCCAGAAGGCCGTCCTGGAGACCTTTGTCGTCGACGGCGAACATCTCAGGTTCGAGGGCCTGCTGGTCTTCTCGGGCGTCGACATCAGCCGGCCGTTCAGCAACCGCATCGAACTCGTGCTGAGCGACGGTGTCGAAGAGGCCGCTCTCACCGTCGAGCAGGTCTACCGGCGCGACCGCTGGCGGGCACGCAAGCAGCAGGACTGGTACGCGGGCTGGCGTGCCGTCGCCCGGCCCGGCGACCTGACCCGCCTCTCCAACCGCGACCTGACTCTGCGGATGCGCGTCCACGATGGTGAGCGCCGGCAGGACATGCCGGTCGAGGCCCGCCAGATGCTGCACCGTTTCAAGGGCGTGCAGCGCTCGGGCCGCGCCCGGGTGCGGATGACCATCGCCGACAACGAGACGGTGACCCTGCGCCGGGTCACCGGCCCACTGCGCAAGGCGCGGTACACCCTGGGCCGTTTCCGCGAGGAGTTGCGGAACGCGCTGCCCGGCCGCTCCGGCTGGCGCACCCGGCTGCTCTACTGGCTGATGTATCCGAAGCTGCACGGCAAGGACATCTGGATCATCGGTGAGCGCGAGGACACCGCGCAGGACAACTCGTACCACCTGTTCAAGTGGATCAGGGAGAACGAACCCAGGCGCAAGGTGTACTACGCGATCAACGGCGACGCCGCGGACCGTGAGAAGATCGACCACCTGGGACAGGTCATCGACCGGCTCTCCTGGAAGTACCGCGCCCACCTGCTGCACGCCACCCGGCTCATCAACGCCTACGACCTGGAGGCCTACCTAGGTTTCCCCGGTCTGTCCAAGCGGGCCTTCCTGCGCGGTTACGGCGATCTGCTGCGCTACAAGCGGGTGTTCCTGCAGCACGGAGTCGTCTACAACGATGTCGTCGGCTCCATCCACGCCCAGGTCACCAACGTCGACATGGTCCTCACCACCGGCCGCAGCGAACGCGCCTACTACGCGGAGCACTGCGGCTACGGCTACGACCGGGTGGCCGCCACCGGCCTGCCGCGCTACGACGCGCTCAAGCCGGTGCCGGGGCCGCGCAAGATCCTGGTCATGCCGACCTGGCGACGCGACATCGTGGCCCCCTCCTACAACAAGGCGGCCAAGCCCGAGATCCCCTTCGCGGCCTCCGAGTACTACCGGTTCTTCTCCGCACTGCTGCGCGACGAGCGGCTGCTGAAGGCGCTGCAGTACTACGACGTCGAGCTGGAGTTCATGCCGCACTACGAGATCAGGCCGTATCTGAAGCACTTCAGGATCGACCACCCTTCCATCACGGTCTCCTCGACCGGACGGGACGTACAGCTGGCGATGCGCGAATGCTCGATGCTCGTCACCGACTACTCGTCGGTGTTCTTCGACGTCGCGTACATGGGCAAGCCGATCGTCTACACCAACTTCGACGACGAGGCGTTCTACAGCAAGCACTACAAGCGCGGCTACTTCGACCTGGCCCGCGACGGCTTCGGCCCGGCGTGCGGCCGCGTCGACCAGGCGGTGGACGAGATCGTCGCCTCCCTCACCCGCGGCTTCGAGGTCGAGCCCGAATACCGCCGCCGCGCCGAGGAGTTCTTCGTGCTGCGCGACACGAACAACTGCGAGCGGGCCTTCGACGTGATCGATTCGATGGACGCCACCGCCGGTGGCGACCCGGGCCGGATGTCGGCCCCGCTCGTCATGGGACGGCCCGAGGAGCACCAGGGCGAGAGGGCGTGACGACATGCAGCATCTGAGGGTCTTCCTGGCCGGCGACTCCAGCGTGACCAGCCGTCCGCGGAGCATGGCGCCGATGACCGGCTGGGGCCAAGTGCTCCAGATCTTCATCCGGAACGCCGAGGTCGTGAACGCGGCCCGCGCCGGAGCCAGTTCGCGCAGCTTCGTGGAGCGCGGCCGGCTCGACTGGATCCTGCGGAACATCGCCCCGGGCGACCTGCTGCTCGTCTCGTTCGGCCTGATCGACATGAAGTCCGGCGACGGCCGCTTCACGGAGCCCTTCGGCGACTACCAGTGGTACCTGCGCAAGTATGTGCTGGGCGCGCGGGCGCGGGGGGCGCATCCGGTGCTGGTGACCAGCCAGGAGAGCGGGTCCTTCGACGGCCACGGCAACCTGCGCAGGCCGCTCGGGCTCTACCCGATGGCTGTGCGTGAGCTCGCTGTACGCCTTGCCGTGCCGCTCGTCGATCTGAACGAGTGGACCGTCAACTGGTGGCGGCAGGCCGGTCCGGCAGCGGCCAAGGGGCTCTTCCTGCACCTGGAACCGGGCGAGGACGCGAACTTCCCCGACGGCATCGCCGACAACACCCATATGCGTGGGCGCGGAGCTCTGGAGTGCGCCCGGTTCGTGGCCGGTGAGATGTGCGCCCAGGGACTGCTGACTCCGGACTTCTTCCGCAACCTGGAAGCGAACGTTCCGGAGGCCGCCGTGGAGTATCCCGACGATCACGTCCACGACCAGATGATGAATTCCCGGACAGGCGGCCGTGCCGCGTCCGCACAGATGAGTGAGGCGTTGCTGTGAACGACTGGTATCCACTCGTCCGCGCCACGGTGACGCATCCGCGGATGCCGCAGGTCGGCGGCACTCTCGAACTCTTTGCCGATGTCGACCCGGCGCTGCCCGTCACCCCGGGCCAGGAGATCGGGCTCGGCCTGTCGCTGACGCCGGTCGGCGGCGCCTACCGGACCTACGGCTATCTGCTCGACGACCTGCTCGGCGACATCGCGAAGATGCCCCGCCACCCCGGCATGAGCCACCTGGAGAACGGGCGGTACGCCACCTACGCGAGCGGAACCGATCCGCGCGTGGTGAACTGCCTGGTCCGGGTGAACGACGACGCCCCGGAAGGGGCCGTGCTGCTGCCCCGGGTGAGCGTCGGTCTGATGCTCGGCCAGGGGGACAAACTGGTTTCCTCGGCCACCCTCTCCGACACCGGATTCCGGGTCCGCCGCCAGCTGCTGGCCGGTCAGAGCATGGTGCTGCGCCAGGGAGGCCGTGCGGTCCTGCCGGCCGGTCAGACCCCGGTTGCCGGTCTGCGTTTCGTCGGGGTGGGGATCGCCCGGCACGGCGTGCTCACCTGTGGCGCCGATGGCAGCGTGGTGTACGAAGCGGACCCGGCACACGTGGGCTACGACTCGTTCGAGCTCTGTTACGAGGACAGCCGGGGGCATCGGACCTGGTCCGAGGTGACCGTGCACACCGGAGACTTCGGGTCATCGCCCGGGGCGGTTTCCACACACGGCTGAGAACGGCCGTCTCGCGGAACTCCGGAATGGGCAGAACGTCGAATCCGTGCTGCTCCGGATATCCGCCGACGGAAATTCCCCGGCCCGGATCGATCCCTCATTCGAGGGTGATGCTCCCGGCCGCTGCCGAGAACAGGGAACCCCCGGTGCTCAGCGAGATGCAGACCTCGTACACCCCCGGTGCCGCCCGCTGAAGGTCGACACCGTTGTAGCCGGATGTGGCGAAGTAGGCGAAGTCATAATTACTGAAATCGCCGCGCCGGATGTGCTTGCGGATCGCGCCCGTCTTGCGGGACATGCCGAGCCGGAAAGAATGAGTTGAATCGTTGCCGCGCAGGACCAGGTAGTACTGGCCGTGCCCGCGGTCGCCGGCTTCGACGCCGTTCACGAAGAAGACTCCCTCCACATGGAGAGTCCGGTCCTTGAGCCAGGTCGATTCCAGGGAGAAAGCCGTCTCCGTGGAGAACTGCCCGATAATGGGGCGCCGGATGAGACGTACTCGTTTACCGTCCCCGATCAGCACGGCTTCGTTCCCGCCGGTGGGCCGCCGTATGTCGAAGGGGCGCCGGGTGACCAGAGGCGTACGCCGGTCTATTCCTTCCGCCGGACTGGTCACCCGGACGGACAAGTCGTACGCGCCGACCGGGATGCCCTTCATGGAAATGCCGGATGCCGCCTCGGGCTCGAACCCGCCGTTGGGGTAGTCGCAGGAGAAACGGTCGAAATACTGGCTGTAGAGATACTTCGCCTCCGTCGTCGCCAGCGGAATTTCCAGACGACGCCCGCTCCCTTCCAGGACAAGGCTCTTCGTCGTCAGGTCATGGGAGTAAGGAGATTCTCCGGGGATGAACGCATGCCCGGACAGCAGGATGTTCGCGCCACGGATGTCCTGCTTCTTCAGGACCGCGATCAGCCCGTCCGACTGGCGTAGCCCATTGAGGTAGAACTGTCGCTCTACCTCGTTGACCTGCCGGTTTCCGTTCTCCACGAAGCCGATGTGCGGGTCGGCGCCCTCGGTGAGCGCGGACAGGATGCCGGCGATGAGCGGCATGTTGTATCCGGACACCTCGCCGTGCTGCCGGACCATGGGGGAGTCGGTGCGAATGAAGTTGAAGTTCTCGCACGCCCAGAAGAGCTGGAGATGCGGATTGATTTCCGTCTCGTACTGCTCGTCCGCCTCGGAGGTGAACAGGTAGATGTTGTGACCTTGCCCGCCGCGGGCCTTCAGCATGTCGGGAATGGCACTGTCGAGCATGTCGACGTGCTGCTGCGGCATCATTTCGCCGAGCATGTACCGGCCGGTCACGGGCCGGTCGTACACATAGCTTCCGATCAGGAACTGCGGAACCACGGTGACGATATTGCGGTATCCGTACCTGAGACCGTAGTAAAGAGCCGCACTTCCGCCCTTCGATACACCGAGAAGACTCACCTGATCCCGGCCGAGACCGAGTCGGGCGAGTGTGCTCTCGATGAGTCCGGAGACCGCCGACTCGATGCCGAAGTCCATGTCCCGGCACATGTAGTAGCTGTAGTTGCCGTCGAAATCATCCCGAATCCAGAGGATATTGGCATGCAGATCCATCAGCGATTTACCGGCGAAGTGATAGCCGTTGGGGGCGCCGAGACCGGAGAAGACCACGATCAAATGACGTGCGTCACCGTCCGCCGGGCGGAACCGGTACTCCACAGGGAACGCACCCGAGGTATCGGTCTCGGTCACCACTTTCCGTCGGTCGATTGCCGCAAGATTCGGCACGAGAGGAGGGAGCGCTGTGGTCATCGAGTTACTCTTGCCTGCTCTGCTGTGATTCCGGACACGGCTTCCCGCGGAAGTGCGTTTGAGTGTATCCGTCCACCACTGTGTCAGTCGACCCCGATTTCAAGGCGGCCGCACTGCTCGGACGATGCGCCGGTTGATAACATCCGCACCGTCATAAGGCGGATTTCTCACGGTGAATTCCCGCGCACACGCACGGCCCCGGCCCCAGGGTCATTGCATGATCGAGATCTGTCTGGGTTCGTCACGTGAGACCGAGGGCTCGTAGGGGCCGGTGGTAGTCGCGGCCGGTGTGGCGGAGGGCGGCGGCGATGTTGGTCTGGCCGTCCTGGCGGAAGACGCTGATGGCGAGGTTGCGCAGGGAGGCCATGGCGCGGGGCAGGGTGCCGGTGCGGACCTTGGAGTCGTCCTCGCGGAACGTGCGGTCCCGCACGTGGTGCAGGAGGTTCTCGATACCCCAGTGGCCTCTGATCCAGGTGGCGAGCTCGGTGCAGGTGGCGTCGAAGACGCTCAGGCTGGTGATCAGGTAGACGCGCTCGATGGTCAGCTTCCCGGTGCTCAAGTCGCGTCGCCACCGTACGACTTGGATCGTCTGGCGGGCGCCGGGGTAGTCGAGGTGGCTGAACGCGGCGACCTTGAGCCGGCGGATCTCGTCGCGGTGGTGGGCGTGGTCGCGAGTGCGGTGCCCGAGCGGGATGTCCCGCCAGGGCAGCTTCCTGACCTGGGCATACAGGCCCGGATGGTTCTTCTTCACGACGGCCACGTAGTGCGCGCCGCGACTGGTCAGATAGGTCCCGTGGTCGTGCTGGGTGTGCAGGGCGTCGGCGGTCACCACCGTGTTCTCCAGCTCGAGACCGTCCAGCAACGGCGCGAAGGAGGGGATCTCGTTGCTCTTGGAAGCGACCTGCCGCTGGGCCAGGACCACGCCGTGGTGGTCCATCGCCGCCAGCAGCTGGATCGCCGCGGCCGTTGCGGTTCGCGATCCGCGGACCACCTTGCCGTCGACCGCGATCACCCGTCGCACCGGCCTTTTCTCCGCCTCCGGCTCGACCGGGGG
>NZ_JBICXE010000018.1:0-166173 GCF_043200155.1 Streptomyces sp. NPDC048473 | reverse complement strand
TCCGCATGCTCATTCGACGCTCGACGAGCCGCTACCGCTGGGACGGCCGCCCCAACACCCGACGCCTCAAGTGATCCATTTGCCGGTGGGTCTAAGGCCGACAACTCGGGAGAGCCGAACTCGGTCACCTCCTGGCACGGACGGCTCAGAATCTCTTCACCCACCACCGTGACCCGGCGCACCGAACCTCGTTCCGTCTCCGGTGGCAGAGCCGGATAGGAGTCGACGGGGCGGCCCTGCACATGGACTCGCCGGTCAACGGGACGGGACCGCTCGTGACGAACAGACATCACTGTCTCCCCTTCTGCGCACGCCACAGATGCCGCAGACGTCACCGTGGCCTGATGCCTTCAAGCAAGGACCGCTTGCCAAGTTCTTTGCAAAGTAGCAGACTTTGCAAAGTGACTGAAGATGACCTCAACGCCCCCCGCGACCAGACACGCAACACCGGCGACGAACTGCGCGAGCACGAGGTCCGCACAGCCCTGCTGGACCTGCTCGCCGAAGTTGGCACTGTCACGGCGACCGAAGCCGCCTCCCGGCTGGGTTACAGCTCCGGTCTCTGCTCATTTCACCTACGGCAGCTCGCACGCCACGGATACATCGAAGAAGCCCCCCGCAACGGGGGCCGCGCACGCCCCTGGCGCCTGAGGCAGCACAACTCCGCTGCCGAAGCGCCCACAGAGGAGCCGTTCGGTGACTTGGCCCGAGGGCTGGAGGACGAGAGCTGGCAGCGATGGCTGGCCCAGAGAAACCAGGCGCCCGCCGAGTGGCGTCACCACGAAGCTTTCAGCGCCGTCGCCTATCTGACACCTGAAGAGATGAGCCGGGTCGCGGACACGATCCGACGGGCGCTCGAGCCATACCAAGACCGCGAACAACGCCCCCTGGCCCGGCCCGGCAGCGCTCGACCGGTGGCCCTCATCACCCGGCTGTTTCCCCTGCTTCCCCATGCAACGGACGACGCGGATCAGGACTGAGGAGCCGCCGGCTGTTTCGTGCTCGCTCAAGGAAATGACACGAAGCTGAGACAACGGGCGCATGACACGGTGTGAGACAGCCTGAGAACCCGCTGGTCACAGGGGCGCCCTATGTCATGAGCCGCGAGATCCTACACAGGGGCCCGGCACCGCGAGCACGTCGCGGTGCCGGGCCCCTTGCTGTTACAGCAGGTGGTCGGCCTTGCCGGCCTTGATGTCGCGGATCATCTGCTGAAGCGCTTTGCGGCTGTCGGTGAGGTAACGATCCTCCTCGCCCCGGATGGCGATGAAGCCGTTGCCTTCTGTGTCTGTGCCGAGCCTGAAGCAGTTGTTTCCTTCGCCGCAGTAGGGCTCTTCCCAGCTGATATCGGACATGCTGAACTTCCTTAAAATTGGCGGGAGACGGCTCGAATGAAGTCCCGGGACTCGGCGGTTGACAGCGAGGCATCCTCCATCCAGTCCAGGTGTGCGCGGTACTTGGTCAGCTGCGCATCCGCGTGCATGAACTCGGGGCCGTGAGCTGAATCGAGCTGCACGGTGTCGAGTTGGGGCACGACGCCGTGGGCATAGAGGAGCGCGTGCCCGGCTCCGGGAAACGCGCCTCGGTCGACTGGAATCACCCGTACTTCGATGTGCTCGCGTTCCGACATCTCGCACAGATGGAGCAGCTGCTCCTGTGTGACGCTTCGGCCACCGAATTGCATGCGCAGGGCGGCCTCGTGGACGTAGCCCACGTATTCGATGGGTGATTCGCGGTCCAGTACCTGTTGCCTCTCCATCCGGTGGGCCACCCGCAACTCGATCTCCAGTCGGGACAGCTCGGGCAGGACGGCGCCGAACACCGCGCGGGCGTATCCGTCGGTATGGAGCAGGCCGGGAAGATGGACGGTCTGCGCTGTACGGATGCGAGCTGCGTGCCATTCGAGCTCGGCGATGTCCAGCAGGCCTGGCGGGAGCGTGCCCCTGTACTGCTCCCACCATCCGCGTTCGCGCTGTTCGGCCATCTCTACCAGTGCGCCAACGTAAACAGTGTCGGCGCAGGCGTAGTTGCAGGCCAACGTGCGGACGCGGGCAGGCGCAATCGGGCGGACGCCGACCTCCACGTTGGAGATCTTCGTTCGGTCGATGCCCAGCAAGCCGGCCGCGTAAGCGGTGGTTGCCTCGGCTGCGACGCGCATCTTGCGCAGTTCGGCACCGAGCCGCTTCTGGCGCTCTGTCGGAGTGGAACTGCTCGGCATGGGCCCTCTCTTCCACGGACTGTGGGCACAGTCTGCCGCCGCGCGGGGTGTCGAGTCCAACAGATTGGAGGCAATTGCCTCCAATTTAACGACACGAGTGCCATCGCTGCGCTACGTTGGGTTACCAACCGCTCACACAGCGACGATGAGCCGGAAGTGCATCGCGCGGTCCTGCCCGCAATCTCCTTCCCTGGGAGAGGCAGTCCCGCGTCAGGGAGACAAGCCACTGTTCGTCCGCAACGCGAGAGCCACTCGTGCGCGCCCACGTGAAAGAGGGACACCGCCAACTCGCCACCCGTATCAGGGGAGTCAGCCATGCACTCAGCTCCACTCGCCGCACTCTGCCCGGCCGTCGCCGAGACGCGTACGCCGGTCCCGTATCCGCATCCCGGCAGCCCGCATCCCAACACCCAGCAGTACCCACAGCCATATCTGCGCTCCAAGGGCCGTTCCAGCCGTGGGCTCACTCTGAGTTTCACGCTCCCCGGCGACGTCCGTAGCGCGCTCATCGGCCGTACGGCGATTGCTGCCGCTCTGAAAGCGCACGGGCTCGCCCCGTACATCTGGCCGGCCACGCTCGCGGCGGCCGAACTCATCGCCGTCACCAGCAGGATGAGCCCGGGCAAGGATCTGTACGTATCCCTGCGCCACCGTGACGACGCGCTCCGCCTCCTCGTCTGGGACCAACACCCCCACCACCTCGAACCGGACATGGCCACACTCTGCGAGACGCGGCGTCGGCGGGCGCTCTGGCTGCTGGCGGCGGTCGTGGACGACTGGGGCGGGGAATGGGGCGCCTGCGACGCGTCTCCACCGCAGCGTGGCATCAAGTCATCGGTCCTGCTGCCCCGTTGACGTTCGCTATCGGCGATTGGTGGCGTGCCTGACGGGGGTGGATGCAAAGTCCGCCCCCGCTGCGGCGTACAGGTGGTGACGTCCTGCGGCGGGTTCCCTGGTCGATGCCCTGGTGGCGCAGAGTGATTCGTCGGTGAGGGCTATGACATCGAAGGATGTGCGCCGGGCACCCGTCATCGTCGGGCGCTGTGCTGTCGTGTCGCTGATGGATGCCATCGCGTCGTACTGAACTCCTGGCTCGTACGGCTGCGTTCCGCGTGAGACGGAAGCTCACTTGCTCCGAAGGGACCACGGAACGGGCGGTCCGTGGCCACTTCGCGGCGTTGGTCAGCCTGGTACGGACTTCGAGGCGCTGGCCGCGTCGGACGGAGCTGTCGTCAAGGCCGGAGTTTTTGAGCTGCCGGCCGATGGCGACGCGGGCAGGATCGCGAGGCGCCATTGGTTGCCGTCGCGGGTGATGGTGAGGTTCTCGCGGTAGTCGGCTCCCTTGCTGTCCTTGGCAGTGATCTTCGCTGAGCCGGTGTCGGGGCCGAAGTCGTAGTCGATCTCGATGCCTTCTACCTCAAGGCCGCGGCCGCCCTTCTCGCTGATGACTTTTTGGGCGTCCCGTTCGGCGTCCGGACCGGTGGCGCCGTCCAGCTTCAGCAGAGCGTCCGAGTCCCGTTCATTGAGGGCGGCGATGTACGCCTCGACGGCCTCGTGATCTGCTCCCGCCCCAGGCTTTGCGTCGTCGTTGCCGCATCCGGTCAAGGCGAGCAGCGCCGCGAGCGTGACGCCGGCGAAGAAGCGCCTCTTCATTTTTCCTCACAGGTGGATCGACTGATGTGCCGGGCATGGTGTCCTCAGGTGCGGTGCGCGTACCAGGCCGTGTTCGGGTGGTCGGCGATCAGCTTCCTGAGGCTTTTGTTGTGTGTGGTACCAGTGTGGTAGGTGAGGTACGGGGTGCCGTTGTAGAGCTTTGTGACCACCATGGTGTGATCGGTGATCTCGTCGCTTCGCGGCTTCCAGTTGGCCTGCAGCACATCGGCCAGACCGAGTTTCCAGACATTGTTGAGGGGCTTGGTTCGCTTCGAGTGCTTGATGGCAAACCAGTACCAGTTCTCCGCGCCCGCCCAGGTGTAACTGGTGCGGCTCTGGTAGATCGTGTAGAACCATTTCTTGTTGTTCGATCGCTGGCCCGCATCCGTCGGCCCAATAATTTTCCATCCGCCGGCCCTCATGACCTGCGAGATGAAATTGGTGCAGTCGCTGCCGTAGGTCCGATAGGTACTGTTCGGCTTTTTCCAGTACTTGTCCGCGTACTTGACCATCGCTTTGTAGTTGTACGAGGCGGCCGCCATGGTCCGGGCAGCGGTCGTCTGTTTCGGGGAGCCCGTGCCGGTAGTCGGCGGAATCGTGTCGGAGGGAGCGTGCTTTGCGCCCTCACCGCCCGAGCGCGGTGCCGGGGCATCCGCACTCGGAGCTATCTGCGTACTCGGTGCGGGGCCGCCGCCCAGTTCGGCCTTGTCCGAAGCGAGTAACCACCCCCCGGAAGGGCCACGGGTGAACGTCAGCGTGTGGGGCAGCGAGTACTCCTCGTACTCCGGTGCCCCTTCCGCTACTTGAGCGGCTGTGAACGGAAGATAGAGACGGGTGTCCTCGGTGACGCGCAGAGTCGCGATGCCCCCGGCAGTGGCCGAATCGGCCACTGTCACTTTGACTGCGGCGCGGGTGTATCCGCCGTCGACCTTCTGGTAGAGGTGTCCCTTGCGGACGAGTGCGGCGAAGTCTTGCCGCAGCTGAGCCCGCATCGATGTAGTGGCTGCGACCGGAGGTTCGGCGGCATGGAGCTGCGTAGCGGCGGGGGTCACCATGTCGGCCCGCTGTTGCAGGTAGCTCTCCGTGAGCTGAGACAGCCGGGCCGGGTCTGCTGCTGCCGTTGTCCGGTCAGCGGCACCCGCCGACGTGGTGACGCCACTCGCCGTGATCGCCGCAGCCAGTGCCGCGACCAGGACGTGTATACATCCGCGGCCCGGGCCCGGCAGGCGGCCGAGGACGCCGACGGGGCGGCGTACGCCGACGTGGTGTCGGAGTACGCCGCCCTGGGGCGGGGCGATGTGCGGGAGGTGGCCCGCGCTGTCATGGCGGTTACTTCGGGTCGCGGTTGAACTTCGACGTCGACCAGAAGTAGCCGAGCACCGCGAGACCCAGGCACCAGGCGATCGCGAGCCACCCGTTGTTGCCGATCTCGCTGCCGAGCAGCAGCCCCCGCAGCGTCTCGATGGCGGGCGTGAACGGCTGGTACTCGGCGATCGGCTGGAACCAGCCCGGCATCGCGTGGAGGGGGACGAAGGCGCTGGAGAGGAGCGGCAGCAGGATCATCGGCATCGCGTTGTTGCTGGCGGCCTCGGCGTTCGGGCTGATCAGGCCCATGCCGACCGCGATCCAGGTGAGCGCCAGGGCGAAGAGCACGAGCAGCCCGAATGCCGCCAGCCACTCCAGGGCGGTTGCGTCCGTGGACCGGAAGCCGATGGCCACGGCGACGGCGCCCACGAGGACCACGCTCATCACGCACTGCAGCACGCTGCCGACGACGTGCCCGACGAGCACCGAAGGGCGGTGGATCGCCATCGTGCGGAAGCGGGCGATGATGCCCTCGGTCATGTCGTTGGAGACGGATACCGCGGTCCCGATCGTGGTGCCGCCGATGGTCATCAGCAGGATGCCCGGGACGATATACGCGATGTACTCGGAGCGGTCCGCACTGCCGCCGCCGATGCCCGCACTCATCACGCCGCCGAAGACGTAGACGAAGAGCAGCAGCAGCATGACCGGCGTGAGCAGCAGATTCAGCGTCAGGGACGGGTAGCGCCGCGCGTGCAGCAGGTTGCGGCGCAGCATCGTGGACGAGTCGCGGACGGCGAGGGAGAGGGTGCTCATCGGACGGTCTCCTTGGGCTGGTTGGGGACGTTGGTGCCGCTGGTCAGGGCGAAGAACACGTCGTCGAGGTCGGGGGTGTGCACGGTCAGCTCGTCCGCCTCGATGCCGGCCGAGTCGAGCCAGTCGAGGATGGAGCGCAGCTCGCGCTGGCTGCCGTCGCTGGGGATCTGCAGCGACAGCGCCTCGTCGTCCCTGGTGACCTCGCTCAGGGCGACGGCGGCGGACTGGTAGGCGGCCGGGTCGGTGAAGCGGAGCCGGACGTGCCCGCCGGGGATGAGCCGCTTCAGTTCCTCGGCGGTGCCCTGGGCGGCGATCTTCCCGTCGTTCAGCACCGCGATGCGGTCGGCGAGCTCGTCGGCCTCGTCCAGGTACTGGGTGGTGAGGAAGACGGTGACGCCGCCGGAGACCAGCCCGCGGATGATGCCCCACATGTTATGGCGGCTGCGCGGGTCGAGGCCGGTGGTCGGCTCGTCGAGGAAGATGATCCGCGGGTTGCCGACCAGCGTCATGGCGAGGTCGAGGCGGCGCTTCATGCCGCCGGAGTAGGTGGAGGCGGGCTTCTTCGCGGCCTCCACCAGGTCGAAGCGCTCCAGCAGTTCGGCGGCGGTGCGGCGCCCCTCGGTGCGGGAGAGGTGGTGCAGGTCCGCCATGAGGAGCATGTTCTCCTCACCGGTGATCAGGCCGTCGACGGCGGAGAACTGCCCGGTGACACCGATCGCGGCCCGCACCGCCTGGGGGTCGGCGGCCAGGTCGTGGCCGCCGACGCGGATGTCGCCGGAGCCGGCGTCGGCGGAGATGAGAGTGGAGAGGATCTTGACGGCGGTGGTCTTGCCGGCGCCGTTCGGGCCGAGCAGCGCGAAGACGGTGCCTGCCGGGATGCGCAGGTCGATCCCGTCGAGGACGAGCTTGTCGCCGTAGGACTTGCGCAGGCCGACGGTGGAGACGGCGGCGGGCGGCTCCTGGCCGTTGCCGTGCGTGGACGTGGACATGACAGATGAAGGCATGGGGCTCTCCCGTTCGAAGGCTGAAGTGACTGGAGGTGTAGGCGAGTTGGTGGGGCCGGTGTTCAGGCCCGGGCGCGGCGCACGTCGATGTTGCCGTAGCGGGTCCGGGCGCGGACCTCGACGGTGTCCTCGGTCTTCTCCGGGGTCTCGGAGGCGGCGAGCGTGTTGCGCACCTGCCCGGAGCCGGAGCTGACGTCGAGCCAGGCGGCGGTGCCCTCGCGGATGCCGACCTCGATGGCGCCGTAGGAGGTCTCCAACTGAACGGTGCCGCGGGCCACTTCGGCGACGCGCAGGGTGCCATGGGCGGTGGTGGCGACGACCGAGCCCTCGGCGCGCTCGATGTCGATGTCGCCGTTGGCGCCGCTCACCCGCAGGTCGCCGGTCGCGGCGCCGACGGTCGTGGTGCCGTGCGAGTTCTTCAGGACGGCGGGGCCGTCGACGAGGCCGACGCGCAGGCTGCCGGAGCTGGTGGTGATCTCGGCCATGCCCTCGACCCGGTCCACGGTGATCGAGCCGTGGGACGCGGTCAGCTGGAGCGGCCCGGTCGTGTCGAGGCGGACGTCACCGGACGAGGTCTTCACGCGGACCTCGCCGAGCCGGCCCTCGCCGAGCACCTGGGCCCAGGCGCCGGTCATGTCGACGCCCGAGCCCGTGGGCAGTTCGACCGTCACATCGACGGTGCCGGTGCGCCCGACGAGATAGCGCTGCTTGGGCGTCCTGACGGTCAGGACGCCGCTCGTGTACGTGACCTCGGTCTGGTCGGCCGACCGCACGTCCTGGTCCTTCTGCGGGTCGCGGGGCCGCACCTCGACGACCGTGTCGAGGCGGTCGCCCGCGGCGAACTGGATGGAACCGGCGGACACGTGGGCGTTGACCGAAATCGGTTCGGGAGTGTCGAAAGAAGGCATGGCTGTCCCGTCCTCTTGGGTCCTCTTGGGTGTTCGTGGCGTCCCCGCTGGTGGGACGTGGTGCGGGTGAAGTCGTTCCGAGGGGCTGGTTAACGCACCCAGCCCGTGAAGCTCTGGCCGATGCTCCTGGTCTTCTCGGGGGTGCGGGGGGTGGCGGCGCCGCCCGTGTCGACCGCGGCCGACACGACGCGTACCAGCCATGCGTTGACCGACAGGCCCTCGCTGCCCGCCGCCTCCTCGGCGCGGGTCTTGAGGTGGGCGGGCAGGCGCAGATTGACGCGGGCGGTGCCGCCCTCGTCCGTGTCGGCGGGGACCGGGGCCGGTGCGGGCGCCGGTGCGTCGAGCGGTCCGGTCCGGTCCTCGTGCTGCGGCAGCACCACCACGAAGTCGGGGTCGAGGCCACGCAGTCGTACGTCGACCGAGCCGGGGGCGAGTTCACGGGTGATCTCGTCCATGGCGGCGGACAGCACATTGAGCAGGGTCAGGCGGGTGGCCGACTCCAGCGGCGCGGTCAGCCGCTCGGCGAGCTCGCGGGCTTCGTCGCCCCCGGCTTCGGCGGCCACCGCCAGTTCCCTGCGGAGTGTTTCGACATACGGCGTGAGGTCCATGACGTCATAGTGGCACCACTATGGCGCCATTGGCAAGCCCGAAGATGCGAAACGTGGCGCGGGGTGGAGTTTCGGGGTGGCAGGTGGGTGCATCGTTGCAGTTCAGGGGCGGGCGTGGTTGTGGCGCCAAGTTGTCGCCGGGTGGTGTCGAGCGGTATCGCGCGGGCCCGCCCGGGCGTCCTCGCACCGTTCAAGATCAAGTGTTTTATGAAGCACGTCGTCAGCGACCGCCCACTGCCCGAGCAGCCGACCTCCGGTGCGCCGGCGGCGTGCGAGGGTCGCATTTCCGCCCTGCCCTCACCCGGGCCGGCATCGGCGCCCCCACCGCCGTCGGCGCCGGCGGCCGGCTGAACTTCCAAGTCCTCAGTCGGCTAACCGGTTCAGAGACACAAGGGCCGCCCGGCCGGGCGTATCAAAATGCCGACGACCTCGACCTGGCGTAGCGTGACGATGGGCTACATAGGGTAGTCGTATCGACGGATCGGAAGGCTGGAAGCCTTGGTAGAAGTCCATGGAACGAACGCGTCGAACCTGCGGGCCGACCTCAAGCAGTTGAAGTTCCCGGCGACGAAGGAGCAGGTCGTCTCCCACCTCTCCGAGAACGGGCTCACGGATCGCGCAACGGTCGCGAAGAAGCTGCCTGACCGCGAGTACGTGAACGCCGACGCGGTGCAGAGCGAGTACACCAAGCACGAGTCCCGCTGAACACCCCGGCCGGGACGGCGACGCCGTCCCGGCCGGCTCTCCCTCGACCCGCGGAGGTCGGTCGTGAAGCTCGGCCTGCACTACTGGAACTACTCGACACCGGCCGACCCCGCGCTCATCGCGCCGACGCTCGCGGAGTCGGTACGGATCGCCGAACAGGCGGGGATCTCGTCGTTCACCGTGATGGATCACTACTTCCAGATGGAGACCGGGCAGACCGTCGCCGACGACCCGATGCTGGAGGGGTACACCACGCTCGGCTATGTGGCGGCGGTGAGCGAGCGCATGACGCTCGGGCTGATGGTCACGGGCGTGATGTACCGGCATCCCGGGCTGCTGGCGAAGATCGTCACCAGCCTCGATGTGCTGTCGCGCGGCAGGGCCAGGCTGGGCATCGGCGCCTCCTGGTACGAGCGGGAGCAGTACGGGCTCGGAGTGCCGGTGGTTCCGGTCGCCGAGCGGTTCGAACGGCTGGAGGAGACGATCCTGATCTGCCTGCAGATGTGGAGCGACGACAACGGCCCGTTCCGGGGCCGTCATTACCAGCTCGCCGAGACGCTGTGCGTGCCCGAGCCGATCGGTGAGCGCCCGCCGATCATGATCGGCGGCGGGGGTGAGAGGAAGACCCTGCTCCTGGTCGCCCGGTACGCGGACGCGTGCAATCTGTTCGCCACGGACCAGGAAGAAGTGGCCCACAAGCTCGATGTGCTGCGCGCGCACTGCGCCGCGGAGGGCCGTGACTACGACGCCATCGCCAAGACCGTGATGTACAACGGCCCGGTGCTGGACAAGCCGGACGCGTTCCTTGCCGACGCGGAGGCGTACGCACGCCTGGGCGTCAGCGAGATCCAGGTGCTGCCGGACCGGCACCCGGTCAGCTTCACCCACCAGATCGCCGAACGCATCGCACCTGGCATTGCCGCGATGGGGTAGCCGGACGGGTGCTGCCTTCGCCTTCGTCTCTGCCTCAGCGGCGGCGGCCTGCGCGTCTGAGGAGGTAGGGGATCGCCAGGTGGTGGATGGGCGCGATCATGGCCCACACCGGGCGTGCGATGCGCCGGTCGAAGCGTACGAAGGTCACCCAGACGACGGTCGAGGCGTTCACGACCGCAACGTTCCGGGTGGTGATCAGGGGGGAAGGGGCGGCGAGGGTGGTCGTGTTGGAACCCGGGCCCTCATCCGTACCCGTACCCGCATCCCTACCCGTATCCGAATCGGCGGCGGAGTCCGAGACGGTCCAGCCCAGTACATGGCCGGGCGACGGACGTGGGCCCAGCCGGATCCTCAGTACGAGACTCCAGCCGAGCACCAGGAACCCTCGCAGGAGCACCGGTGCGTCCTCGAATACGGCCCGCGCCCACTGCTCAGGGGTGCGGGACCGGGCGTCGGCAACCGGCAGTTCGAACGCCGAGGCGTAGCCGGCACCCGCGGCCAACTCCTCCTCGGCGGCAGCGGCCACCCGCGGCACCTCGACGCGACGTGTGCGCGGTGTGGCCATGGGAGGGGCTCCTTCGCCTACAGCGGGCGTGGAACGATTTTAGGCGGCCGGGGGTCGTTCACGACCCCGGCACGGACAAAGCGGTGGACGCCGCGCCTGAGTTTCTTCCGGGTCGGCTCGGCGAACCACAGGCTCGACGGGCCAGGAGGTAGGCCCGGCGTGTCTCGACCTCGTTGGCGTAGTGGGTGTGTTCCATCCGCATCGTCACGGCGAATCCGGCCTCTTCCAGCAGTCCGGCGATGCGGGAAGGTCACTAGACGCCGGTGGTGCCGTCGACGAGCTCCCGGACCATGTCGAGGTGGCCGTTGTGCCGCGCGGTCTCCTCGATCAGGTGCAGGACGATCCAGCGCAGATCGGGGTACCGGCCGTCACTGCGCGGGCGCTTGGCCGGTGTGTCCAGGTCGTGGGAGGCGACCAGCTCGCGGTAGCGGGTGGTCCGTGTCCCGTAGTCCGACAGCACATCGGCGAGCGGCATGTCCACCGCGATGCGCATCTCACGGTCGGGATCCTCGTCCGTCCACGGCCCTTCGTCCTCGCCGCCGAGGAAGGCCACCTCGAACCAGTAGTACTCGACCCAACTGAGGTGGTTGATCAGCCCGGAGACCGTCATCAGGGGAGAGCCGGGCAGCGGGGCCCGGCGGGCATCGTCCGGCGAGATGCCCTCGCACTTCGCGCGTGCGGTGTCGCGGGTGTAGTCGAGGAAGGTGGCCAGCTGGGTGCGCTCGTCCCATGCGGGAGGCGAATCGGTGCGTGTCATCGGCGTACACGATGTGCGATGGCCCGGCCCCTGTCCATCGCATTGTTTCAAAGGGGCCCGTCCCTGGGTCCGTGGGCCCACGCACGGGCGGGCGGGGCTCATTACGCTCGTACGTGACCAACTGTGAGCCCACCTGACCAGGCGCCCGACACGGGCGCCTGTCGGGCGTGCCCACACGCATGGATCTGCACGCTCCACCACTTTTTCCTGGGGTGATGTGTCGATGAGTGACGGATTCTTCTACTCGTACCACCTCGGCTGGAGCCGCCCGGATGCCGAGTCGCTCTTCGGTGACCTCGACGCGGCGGGACTGCGGCTCAGACACCCCGTCACGAGGCGGGTCACGCTCCTCGGCCCGGGGCCGGATCCGTGGGGCACCCCTTCGTGGGTGACGAAGGAGCAGCTCGTCCTCCTGGCCGGCCTGCAGCGGATCGACAGGGTCGACTTCGTGCTGTGGGTGAACAGCGGAACCGACGTTCCCGCGCGCATCCGGCGGATGGGGGACGGAGTCGTCGCGCTCGAATTCGGATTCGGGCGGCTGGCGCGGGACGAGCAGGAGGTGGCCGCGCGGGCGATCAGGGAGGCGATAGGGCGGGCTTCCGTGCTCTGCATCGGCTTCGTGGTCGACCGGGAGGGTGCTTCCGCGGCGACCGACTGGAGCGGTGTCGTCATCAACGGCACGACGTACTTCGACAGTTGGCCGGACACACTCGCCGTACGGCATGAAATCGCCGCGATGCAGCCACAGTTGTCCGGAGTGGCGTCATTCGACCAGTCGCCGTGGATGCTTTTCGGGAGCGAGGTCCCCAGCCGGTAGCGGCGACGGCACTTTGAGCCTTGCATTGGGCCCTGAGGCCCATGCCCGAAGGGTGCCGATGTGGTCGGATGCGTGGAGTGGCTGAACTGTGGCTGCACACCGGCAAGCTGGGGGACTCGTCGTGTCTGGCATAGGCGGATTTGCGGTTTCGGGTGGCGCCGGTGGGGGTGCTGCCGTGGCTCAGCAGGGCAGGCAGCCGCTGCCGCGCCCACTGCAGGCGGTGCTGATTCTTGTCCGGGTCCTCTTCGCGGCCGCGGTCCTGGGCGGCGCCGGTGTGCTGACGGTGGCGTCGGCGGTCGATGAGGTCGACGGCCAGCTGCTCGGGCTGCTGCTGTACGCGGCGCTGCCGAGCGTGACCGCATTCGTGCTCTCGCTGTATCTGCGGACCGGCGGCATCTGGATCTGGCGCGGGCTCCTGGCCGTACACGTCTGGCTCACCCTCGGCGCGCTGGCGACCCTCGGCGGCGACGGCGGCGGGCGAGGCGTGACGCAGCTGGTGATGCCGGTCGCCGTCGTCGTCCTGCTGTTCCGGCCGAGCTCGCGCGACTGGTTCGAGCTTTCCCCCGAACAGCGGTTGCCGCACCGACCGTTCAGCATCGCCCGGATGATCAAGTGGCGCCGCGACGACGCCGGTCAGACCGCGATGGAATACCTGGGCATGGTCCTGGTGGTCGTGGCCCTCATCGGCGGACTCATCGCCACGGGTATCGGCGCCCAGCTGACCGGTGAGATGCGCAACGCGATCTGCCAGCTGACCGGGAGCGCGTGCCCCGCGCCCGGGGGCGGCGATGTGGTGGCGGGGGACGGGAAGCATTCCGGAGGTACGGATTCGGGTGGCGCGGCCGCGTCCGGCGGTACGGATTCGAGCGGGTCGGCCGCCACCGGCGGTACGGACTCCGGCGGTACGGATTCGAGCGGGTCGGCCGCCACCGGCGGTACGGACTCCGGCGGGTCCGGCTCGGGAGGCTCCGGTTCCGGCGGGTCGGGCGCAGCCGGTGGCTCCAACACAGCCGGTGGCTCCAACGCGGCCGGCGGCTCCAACGCCGCCGGCGGCTCCGGCTCCGGCAGCTCCGGCGGAGGCGACACCGCCACCCAGGTCGACGACGGCGGCGACGACGTGGACACCTCCGGCGAGCCGGACGGTGGCGACGACGTCGACGACAGCGGCGACGGCGGCGACGAGAAGCCCGGCGAGAGCTGCACCTCCGGCGTCGGCGCGTTCTTCTCCTGCGCCGCACACCAGACCGGCGGCTTCTTCAAGGGCCTGGTCGGCGACGGGCTGTGGGGCGACATCACCGGCACCTTCGACACGATCTTCCACCCCGTCAAGGCGTGGAACGGCCTGATGGACTACGGCAAGAGCCTCGGCGACAAGTGGAGCCAGGACTCCAAGGACGCCGGGGACAAGTGGTCCAAGGGCGACTACTTCGGTGCGGTCTGGGACTGGACCAAGGCGTCCGGCGGCACCGGGGTGAAGGTCCTGGACGACATGTTCATCGGCGACGACGTCCGCGACATGTGGAAGAAGGGCAACGAGGGCCAGGCGATCGGCACCGGTCTCTGGAACATCGGCTCGCTGTTCATCCCCGGCTACGGCGAGGCCAAGCTCGTCGGCAAGTTCGGAAAGCTGGGCAAGCTCGGGAAACTCGGCAAGCTCGGCGAAGTGGCCGAGAAGGCGTCGGAAGCCGCGGCCAAGGCGAGAAAGGCCGCCAAGGCCGGCGATGTCACGGGCGCCGAGAAGGCCGCGAAGGAAGCGCAGCAGCACGCCGACGACGCCGCCGAGCAGGTCGGCCTCAAGGGCTGCACCGTCGGCATGGGCGGCCGCGTAAGAGTCCCGTACGACAGCGGCGTGAGCATGGGTCTGCCGGGCTCGGGCACCGGCGTCATGGCCGCGGCCCGCACGTCCGTGCCCGTCGGGTTCCTCACCGGGAAGTGCGACGAGGTCGACCCGGAGAAGAAGGCGGCCGCCGACGAGGCCCAGAGGCTGGCCGACGAGGCGAAGAAGGCGGCTGACGCGGCCAAGCGGAGGAAGAACCTGGAGCGTGCTCAGAACGAACCGAAGCCGGCCTGGTACAAGGACCTGAAGGACCCGCCGGCCGCGGCCAAGGACGGCGGGGAAGGCAACTGGCAGGAAATCAAGCCGGGCGTCTGGAACTACCCGACCGAAATGGGTGCCCGTTATCAGGAGCAGATCTCCAAGGTGGGCCGCGGAAAGGAGTACCGGGTTCCGCTGGACAAGCTCACGGGGAAGCCGGTCGACTTCGACGGCTGGGACGCCTCGCGCGGCACCTACCTGGAGGCGAAGTACGGGTACAAGGGCAAGGACTTCTACAACGCCGAGACCGGGGAACTCACCCCGAAGGTTGCGGACCGATGGGCGGATCAAGCCACCCGGCAAGTGGACGCGGCACGTGGGAAGCCGGTCGAATGGCACCTGTCCGATCCGGACGTCGCGGAGGCGGCCAGGGAAATGTTCGAGGCCCGGGGCATCAAGGTTAAGGTGATCAACACGGCTGGTGATGTGACGGGCTGAGTACGGGCGAGCCGGGGGACCGGCCGAGCGGACGGGAAAGGAAAGCCGTGTTGTACGTCGTGGCCAACGGTCTGTGGGGCGTCCGCGAAGAGAGCACATCAGCGATCGCCGGACGCTGGCTCAGTACTCTGACCGGGCTCAAGGACATTGACGGTCCGACGTTCGACGGATGGCACGAGGCGGAGGACGGAGTTGCTTCGGACCCCGTTCTGGAACCTTCGGTCGACACTCTGACCGCCTACATCGAGCGGAAGAACGTGGCGCCGGACATCGGCGTGATCGGAGTTACGTCCTCACTGTGGGCGCAGAACCCGGGCATGCCGCGTGTGACCGTGGCCGTTCATGCGGGTGGCACGTCTCAGTGGGTCACGAACTCCCTCTCGGTCGCCTTCCGCTCCCGCGAGGTGGAGGAATCGGCAGAGGTAATTCTGCGCGCTCCCGAGATGCTCCGCGTCATTGCCGAGGCCTGGGACATCGACGCCGGCCAGGTGTACAACAAGTCCGAGTACCGGGCCGTGTCCGATGAGTTCGACCTGGAGAATTCCCACCCCCGCTGCGGTCGGGCGGTCTACCTCTCCGCCGGACGCGCGGCGTCGGCACCCGAGGGGCTCGACGGTACGTACACCCGTACCGCGGCCGGCGGTCTGATCATCGACCTCACCCGGGGCGGCAGGACCGTTCCGAGCGTTGAGGCGGTCGTCGAGTCCAACAGGGAACTGCGGGCAGCCGGGGCACTGGAGCCGATCCCGGAGCCGTACGACCGGGACAAGTTCTGACACTCGTACACCGGTACGCCCCCCCCGTCAGAGCCACCCCCGCATCGCCGCGAACCCGAGCAGCAGGCCCACCGCGAACGCCCCCAGCACGACGGCGAACACCGCGGGCATCACCACCGGCCCCCACGACCCCGGCCCGGCCACCGTGGCGTGCTTCGCCGGGTCCGCCGGGTCGTAGCTGACCCGGATCGGCGCCCCGACCTCGAAGCCGAACGGCCCCGGCGCATGGTCGGTGAACTCGATGTCGCGGCCGTCGCGGGTACGGAACGCGAAGACGTACTCGGTGACGTAACTCCGGTCCATGCCCGGCCCCCGGTCGACCGTCCGGCGGTCCGCGCACCGGCCCTCGGCGTGTTCGCCGTGCCGGACCAGCCGCAGCACCCGGTTCAGACGCAGCGCCGACCGGATGGCGAACGCGCCGAGCAACAGGCCGAACAGGGCCAGGAACGTGGCCGTGCCGCCGGGCAGGATCTGCATGAACGAGCGCCCCTGATCTGCTACTTGACCGCTGCTGACTGCTACTTGACCGTGATCGACTCGACGAACGCGTCGAGGTCCTGCCGGCTCAGCGAGCCCTTCACCGCATTGATCCGGACCGCGAACGGCACGTCCTTCGAATCGACGCCCGCCACCACGACGCCCGTCATCGGGGTGCCCGGCGCCGGGGTCTGCTCCTTGCCGCTCGACGTGAACTCGTAGTCGATCCTGCGCGCCTCACGGGCACTCTCGGCACCCGCCAGCCGCACGTCCGAGGTCTCCTTGCGGGTCGCCCCGAGCCCGATACCCGCACCCGCCGCAGCCGCCGCCTCACCGGCGTCGTCCACGCCCGTGGCGAAGTCGAGCTGCACGGAGACCATGCCGGTGCGCAGCCCGCCCTCCTCCTTCAGCGCGACGGCGGCGTTGGCCTTGGCATGGTCGGCCGCGGGCTGCTCCTTGTAGCCCTTGTTCCCGGGGTAGCCGACGGAGAGGCTCTTGGTGTCGAGCTTGCTCCAGCCCTCCGGGACCGCGGCGGCATCGTCGCCGCCGCAGCCGGTGAGCAGGGCGAGGCCGATGGCGGCGGCAGCAGTTGCGCCGATTGCCCGGGACATCTTCATCGTCGTCGTCATCGCCTATCGCCTCGTCGTCGTGCGTGGTTGCTGCGTGCCGTAGCCGTACCTTCCATGCGGCTACGGCTACGGCTACTTCGCGCAGTAGCTGTACGGAAGGTACGAGCGCTTGTCGCCCTGCGGAGCCCCGAGGAACTGCGCGTCCGTCAGTGTCTCCTTCTTGTGCTCGTCCGAGATGGAGAATCCAAGACTCATCCCGAGCGAAACCTCGAAGCCGAACTCCTGGGCGTCCGTCTCGCCGTGGTACTTCATGGTGCTCGACAGGCCGTCCTGGTACATCAGCTGGTCGAACGGGTCGGTTCCGGTGGGCTTCTGCTGCAGGGAATGGTCGCCGAACATGTACTCGAACGGGGCGGTGTTGTTGCCGGAGCCGTCCAGCCACTGCTCGGCGACGGCCCGCTTGTCCTCGGTGGCCTTGTCCGTCTCCTTGCCGAAGACGATCGAGTTCGTCTGGACCTGGATGGCGGTCTCGCCGGAGGAGTCGGAGCCGCTGACCTTGCCGCCGCGCTTGTCCTTGCCCTTCTCGCCGTTGTCGCCGCTGATGTCGCCCTTGTCCGACGTGGAGCCGTTCTCGAGGGTCTGGGTCATGTCGATGCGGACGATCTTGCCGGTCTTCTGGTCGCGGGTGACGGTGATCGCCCCGGTCCGGCTGTCCTTCGCGGCGGCCGTGCCGCCGAGCGGACCGGCCGAACCGCCGACCTTGCCCTCCAGTTCGAGCTTGGCGGTGTACGTGTACGACTCGTTGCCGTTGACGTCGTCCTTGGTGATGGTCACATCGGGGGAGAACTTGGCCTTGCCGCCGAGCTTGGCACCGAGCTTGGTCTCGTCGCCCGCGCTGATGGAGAGCCCGCCGTCCGCGTAACCGTTGAGGCCGATGGTCGAGTAGGAGATCTTCTTGTCGCCGATCTTGCTCTCGACGTCCTTCTTCTTGTCGGCCCACTTCATCCCCGAGTACCAGCCGCCGCCGTAGCCGCCGCTGTACTTGGTTGAGGTCTCCCACATCTTCATTTCCTCGATGTCGTCCCGCATCTTCTTGGCGTCCTCCTCGCTCTTGAAGACCCAGGTGTCACCGTTGGTGATCTTGATGCCGCCGCCGACGTCCACATCGGCCTTGCCCAGCTTGCCGAGCTTGACGCCGGGGGTGCTGGCGGTGGCACCGGCCGAAGCGGCGTCCGTGAACGTCATGTAGACCAGCTTGTCGTTCTCGTCGACCTTGCCGTCCTCGTTCACGTCCGTCTTGGCCTGGCTGACCTTCTGCTGGAAGCCGTACTCGTTGCCCCACTCGAACCAGCCGATCTTGACCTTGTCGCCGACGGTGTCGGAGATGCTGGAGACCTGGCACATCTTGGGCTCGTAGTCGGCGTCCGTCTTCGGCTTCGCGGTGGTGTCCCCGCCGCCCGTGGAGCAGCCGGCACCGCCGCCGCCCATCGAGCTGATCGCACAGCGGATGCGTTCCCCGATCTGCCCGCCGACACCCGCCATGGCCATCGCGCCGATCATCGTGACGACGAGGACGATCACCCCGAGGTACTCCAGGGCGGTGGCTCCGCCGTCCCGCCAGGAGTACGGCTGGTACGGCGCGGGCGACTGTTCGGCGCGGTCGTCCAGCAGCCGGTCGACGGCCAGCCCCACGGCCGAACCGGTCACCAGCGAGACGATCGGCATCAGCGTGCCCTCGAAGCCCACGAGATGCCAGGACACGGCGAATCCGTAGGCGAGCGCGGCCAGCGGGACACCCAGGGAGGCGAGCAGCGTCAGCAGGCGGGACTCGCGCTGTTCCTCGGGCAGGACGCGGGCCGAGGCCAGGACCGTGAGCACGGTCGTGATGACGTTCGGTATGTGCAGCAGGGCGAGGCGCCAGCCGAAGGACGCGAGCCGTTCGTCGGTGGCGAGCAGCTCGACGAGCCCGCGCGACACGAGATATCCGGCGGCGATGTAGACCAGGGCACCGGCGGCCCAGCTACGGGTCAGTGCGAAGAACACGCCACCGCTCGCGCCGGAACCACCACCCCCGCTCCCCGGTGGTATGTGGCCCGTGCTCCCGCTTCCCCAGCCCCCGCCACCAGTCACGGTTCTTCCTCTCCGACGCCCACTTGACATGCCTGTGCCCGCAGTTCCGCAATTCGGGTGTGGGCGTGAGCGTACGGCTGTACGGGCCGGGTGACCTGGGCCCTTGGCCCCAAAGTCGGGCCCAACGAGGGACGCCCCGCCCGTGGCGGGCGATGCCACCCGCTGCGGAGATAATCGGCAGCATGCCCGACGACGATCCGGCCGCTCAGGCCACCGCCCCCGTACGGCAGCGCAGCCGCCGCACGGGGCCGCAGCCGCCGCAGCCCCCCGTCCGCGGCCGCCTCGCCACGGCCCTCGCGGCGGCGGCACCGGCCCTGGGGGCGTACGCGGCCGTGCGCCTGATCGGTCTCGTCGTCTTCGCTGCCGCCGCGTCCAACGCCGACAAGAGCGCCTTCCATCTCCTCGGAGAGCGCTGGGACTCCGTCTGGTACCAGCGGATCGCCGAGAACGGCTACGGCTACACCGTCACCCTTTTGAACGGCGGCATCCACTCCGACCTGGCCTTCTTCCCCCTGCTGCCCGCTCTGGAGCGCGGCATCGCCGAGCTGACCCCGCTCTCCCTCGCGGGCGCCGGGCTGCTGGTCGCCTGGGTCGCCGGGCTCTTCGCCGCCTGGGGGATCTACGCCGTCGGGGCGCATCTGTACGGGCGCCGGGCCGGGGTGGTGCTGGCCGCGCTGTGGGGCGTGTACCCGACGGCGTTCGTGCAGTCGATGGCGTACACCGAGACACTGTTCACCGCGTTCGCCGCCTGGGCGCTGTACGCCGTACTGACCCGGCGCTGGATCGTGGCGGGCACCTTGTGCGTATTCGCCGGGCTGACCAGGCCCTCCGCGGCGGCGCTCATCGCCGCCCTCGCGATCACCGCCGCGCTCACGCTCGTACGGGAGTACCGGGCCGGCCGGACGCACGGCATCGTGCGCCGCAACGCACGGATGCTGGCCGGTACCGCACTCGCGCCGCTGGGCTGGCTCGCGTACGTGGTGTTCGTGGCCGTACGGGAGGGCAGCCCGTTCGCGTACTTCGACGTTCAGGCGCAGTGGGGCAACAGCATCGACGGAGGTGTGGCGCTCGCCTCGTTCATCCTCGGGCTGCCATTGCCCGGCGCGCTCGGGCTGTGCGCGGCGCTGGTGGGCCTGGGATGGGTGGTGTTCCTGTGCGTACGGCAGCGCCAGCCGCTCCCCGTACTCGCCTACTGCATCGCCGTCGTCGTCATCGCGCTGATCGGCTCCGGGTACTTCGGGTCCAGGCCGCGGCTGATGATGCCCGCGTTCCCGCTGCTCCTCCCGCCCGCCGTCGCGCTGCTGCGGCTGCGCACCACGGCCCGCACGGTGACGGTCGTCGCCGTGCTCGCGGTGGCTTCGGCGGCCTACGGGGCGTGGACACTGCTCGGCTCCGGCCCGCCGTAAGCACGAGCATGAGAACGAGCACGAGAACGAGCACGAGCACGAGCACGAGCACGAGCATGAGCATGAGCCCGAACCCGGTCAGGGCCGGGGCAGGTCCAGCGGGATGCGGCGGGTCGCGCGGCCCCGGGTGTCGAGGAGCCAGCCCATGCGCTTGGGGGAGTGCAGCGCCACCGTGCGGTCCTTGACCTCCAGCGTCGGGAAGCGCTCCGCCAGCAGCATCTCGAACGGGCCGATGGCGTTCAGGCCATGGAGCCAGACGCCGACCAGGAGGTTGTGCGGCCCGCTGACGGAGACGCACATACGGACCTGTTCCATACGCGCGAGGGCGTTTCCGGTGTGTTCGAGTTGGGCGTGCGGGGCGGCGACCCGGTAGATCACCATGGTCCGCAGACCGGCCAGGGGGTGGGCGATGTCGCAGCGGAAATTGACGTCGCCGTGGTGGATCAGGCGCTGGAGGCGGCGACGGGCGGTGTGCTCGCTCATCCCCGTCGCGGCGCCGAGCTCGGTGTAGCCGAGTCGCCCATTGCCACCGAGGGCGGTTATCAACGCCTGGTCCTCGGGGGACGGCCGGTCGTGCATGTCCGTGCTGTACGTGGACTGCCGCGCGGCGCGCGGAGCCGAGAGCGTGGCACGCCCCGCCGGTTCCATCGCCCGGATCCGCCAGTCGCCGCCTTCGCCGTAGAGCGTGATCCCGAGCCGGGTACGGGTGGAGCGCAGCCCCGGCAGTCCGCCGATGGTGCGGTGGACCGCCCGGCCGAGCGTGGGCAGGTCGGTGGCGGCGACGGACAGGAAGAGATCGAAGTCCCCGGCCGTCTCGTCGATGCTGAAGACCCACGGCAGTTCGGCCAGGGCGGCGCTGACCGTTTCGAGGGAGCTGGGCCGGCAACGCACTTCGACATAGGCGACCGTGGCCGATTTCGGTGCGTCGTAGGCGGTGATCCATGCCAGGCGGTTGGCGCGCAGGCGCTCCCAGCGGCGGGCCGCAGTCGTCGCGTCCACGCCGAGCGCCCGGCCGATACGGGTCCACGGTGCACGGGGCGCGGCCTGCAGGGCGTCGACGAGGGCGAGATCCAGTTCGGAGAACCGTGTGTCGGAATCCGGTGTATCCGGTGAGCCAACGACGCTTTCCTGCATTTTCGGTCCTCCCTCACGCGCAGGCCGGATCGTAAGGGCACTTCCCGGCCGACGCCCAGTATCGGCCACTCATCGGCCACTGTGTATCGGCCACTGCAGAGAGGAGTGCCGTGCCTGCTCCGCGCCCGAGAATCCCGCGCCCCGAGGCCGCGAACCGCGCGGTCAGGACCACGGTGGTGCTGCTGTTCGCCGCCTGGCTGATCGACTACACCGACCGGCTCGTGATCAACCTCGTACTGCCGTCCATCGGTGAGGACTTCGACCTCAACCGGGGACAGCAGGGCCTGATCGTCTCCGCCTTCTTCCTCGCCTACGCGGCCTGCCAGATCCCCGGCGGCATGCTCGCCGACCGCTTCGGCGGCAAGCGGGTCACCGGCTGGGCCCTGCTGGCCTGGTCCCTGTTCACGGCCCTGACCGGCCTCGCCTGGTCCTTCGCCGCTCTGCTGGTGCTGCGCTTCGTGTTCGGAGCGGCCGAAGGGATCTTCCCGTCGGCCGGGACGAAGGTGCTGGTCGAGCGGACCACGCCCGAGGAGCGGATGGGCGCCAACGGGCTGATCATGAGCTCGAACGCCATCGCCGCGGTGGTGACACCGCTCGCCGTCGCACCGCTGATCGGCGTCTTCGGCTGGCGGTCCGCCTTCTTCTCGACGGCGGCGCTCGGCGTCTTCGTCCTGGTGGCGATACGGATGCGGCTGCCGGATCCGCTGCCCCGTACGGAGCCGGACGCCGGGACGCACAGCGGCCGGGGCGGCGTCCGTGACCTGCTGCGCATGGGCGTGCTCTGGCGCTTCGCGCTGATGATGTTCGGCTACAGCGTCATCATCTGGGGCCTCAACACCTGGGTTCCGTCCTATCTCAGCGAAGAGCGCGGCATCTCCCTGACCTCGGCCGGAGCCCTCGTCGCCATCCCGGCACTGGGGGCTGCAGCGGCCACCATTGTCGGCGGCCGTCTGTCGGACCGCCTCGAAGGCCACCACCGGAAGGTGATCGTGCCCGGGATGGCGGTGTCCGCGCTCGCGCTGCTCCTGATGGCCTTCTCGGCCTCACTCGTCGGCTTCATCGTCTTCGGGACGCTCGCCGTCTTCGCCGCCTCTCTCTGCTACATGCCGATCTTCGCGGTGCCCCTGCGCAGCCTCGCTCCCGAACACGTCGGAGTGGGAAGCGCGGTGATCGTCTTCGGCGGCCAGGTCGCCGGCATGATCGCCCCGCCCGTCATGGGCGTGCTCGCCGACACCTTCTCCTTCCAGGTCGCCTTCGCCTTCCTCGTCCTGGGCGCGGTCATCGCCGCGGCCATGGCCATCGCGACCCCGCAGGACACCACGTCCTTCCTCGCTTCCTCCGCACGCCGTACTCCTCTCGCATTGGAGCACTCATGACTGCCTCGGTCACCTCGCTGCTGTCCGGACTGGACGGACAACTGCCCGGCCTGCGCGACCTGTACAAGGATCTGCATGCCAACCCGGAGCTCTCCTTCCAGGAGGTCCGTACGGCGGGGATCGTCGCCGCCCGACTGCGGGAGCAGGGCTGGGACGTCACCGAGGGGGTCGGTGAAACCGGCGTCGTCGGTGTCCTCACCGCGGGCGACGGCCCGGTGGTGCTGCTCCGCGCCGACATGGACGCGCTGCCCGTGAAGGAGGAGACCGGACTTCCGTACGCCTCCACGAGGACCGGGGTGGACCCGGAGGGCAACGAGGTCCCGGTGATGCACGCCTGCGGCCACGACATGCATGTCACCTGTCTGCTCGGCGCCGCCGCGCTGCTGGCCGCCAACCGGCATGCCTGGCGCGGCACTGTCGTCGCGGTGTTCCAGCCCGCCGAGGAGATCGGCGGGGCCCCGGCCATGATCGACGACGGCTTCCTGGAGCGCTTCCCGCGCGCCGAGGTCTGCCTGGGCCAGCATGTGGGGCCCGTCCCCGCGGGCTTCGTCGCCACCCGGCCCGGCCCGGTGATGGCCGCGTCCGACAGCGTGCGGGTGCGGCTGTTCGGGCGGGGCGGTCACGGGTCGATGCCCGAGACGACCGTGGACCCCGTCGTGATGGCCGCCGCGATCGTGATGCGGCTGCAGACGGTGGTCTCCCGCGAAGTGGGGGCGGCGCAGCAGGCGGTGGTGACCGTGGGCTCGATCCACAGCGGCACCAAGGAGAACATCATCCCGGACACCGCCGACCTCAGGATCAACATCCGCAGCACGACGTCCGCCGTACGGGAACGGGTCCTGGAGGCCGTCAAGCGGATCGTCCGCGCCGAGGCCGCCGCCTCCGGCGCCCCCAAGGACCCCGAGATCACGGACTTCAACGCCTTCCCGGTGACCGTCAACGACCACGAGGCCACCGCCACCGTCCAGGCCGCCCTCACCCGGACCCTGGGAGAGGGACACGTCTTCACCCTGCCCCACACGCTCACCGGCAGCGAGGACTTCGGCATCTTCGGCACCGCGCTCCAAGTGCCCTCGGTCTTCTGGTACTTCGGCGGCGCCGACCTGGCCGCGTTCAAGGACATCGACCCCGACGCCCTGCTGGAGAACGGAATCCCCGCCGAGATCCCCGGCAACCACTCACCGCTGTTCGCACCGGTCATCGACCCGACCGTCGAAATCGGCGTGACGTCACTGCTGACGGCTGCCGCACAGTGGCTGACGGCCGGCACCGACACCACCCACGGGTAGGTCGCCGTCCCGGCCACCAGCCTCGGCGGCCGCCCCACCCGGACAGCGTGAACGAGACACCGCACGCGCGCGGGCGGCCCGGCCGCCCGCGCCTCAGCCCCGGCTCTCCTCCGTCTGGACGACCGCCACCCGCACCCCCGGTCGCAGCCCCCACTTCTCCATCGCCCCGGCCTCCGACTCGATCACATGACGGGCCCGCAGCCGCGGCATCCCGAGCCGGCCCGGCTTCATCGTGTGGACGGCGACCACGTTGAACTTCCGGTCCAGGTAAGCCACATCGATGGTGAACCGCATCCGGAAGGTGTGCACACTCCCGCACGGGGTGATCAGCAGGGCGCCGTCGATCCCGTCCTGCCCGAGCAGCCCGCGGCTCCTGGTCCGGTACGTGGCCGCGATCCGCAGCGGTATCTCCGGCTCCTGCCCTCCCTGTGGATCGGTGACCGTCAACGTGCCATTCCCATTGCGCCATTGAGCCATGGCCAAGACCGTAGCGTCCGGTGACGGCCGCTGGGTCCGGAACGGTGCGCAGTGGGCCCCAGGACCCATGACCCGTGCCCGGCACCCGCCTAGGGTCTGCTCCGTGTACGCCATGCTGACAGTGCTCGCCGCACTCTGGGGCGCAGCGGCCGGACTGCTGGTCCCGCGCGCCGCCTACCGGTTCTCCGTCGAACCGGAGGACGCCTGGCGGGACACCTGCCCCGCGGGGCACGCCCTGACCGGGGCCGCCCGCGGCTGGCTCGGCTCCACCCGGTGCGCCCTGTGTGCGGCGGCCGTACCGGTACCCATCGCTCCGGGCGCCGAGCCGGGAGACCGGAGCGACGGGGAAGACACCGCGCGGCCCGCCGCGCGCTACGCCCCCGGCGTCCTCGTCCCCGTCGTCACCGCGCTCGCCTGCGCCGCCCTCGCAGCGGCCACCGGACTCCGGCCCGAGCTCGCCGTCTGGCTGCTGCTGGCCCCTGTCGGCGTACTCCTCGCGACCATCGACCGCCGCGTCCACCGCCTGCCCGACCGGCTGACCCTGCCGGCCGCGGGGGCGGTCGCCGTACTCCTGGGTGTGGCGGCGCTGCTGCCGGAGCACGGCGGATCCTGGCTGTCCGCCCTGCTCGGCGGAGTGGCCCTCGGCGCTTTCTACTTCCTGCTCTTCCTCATCAACCCGAACGGAATGGGCTTCGGAGACGTCAAGCTCGCCCTGTCGCTGGGCGTGGCCCTCGGCTGGTACGGCTGGGCCGTGGTGTTCGCCGGGGGCTTCGCCGGGTTCCTGCTCGGTGCGGTGTACGGGTTCGGGCTGATGGTCCTGAAGCGGGCCGGGCGCAAGACCGGCATCCCGTTCGGACCGTTCATGATCACGGGCGCGGTGCTGGGCATACTCCTCGGCGGACTGGCCGCCTGACCGACTGACCACTGCTCGGCCTGCCGGCCGCCCGTCCCGCCGAATTGAGGTCGCGCGGGCCACCGCCCGGCTGACAGCATTCCCGTATGCCAGGGACACCCGAAGAAGCAGCAGAGCGCGCACGGTTCGACGCCCTCGTCGCGGAGGCCGCTGCCGTCTCCGTCGACGGCTGGGACTTCTCCTGGCTCGACGGCCGGGCCACCGAACAGCGCCCCTCCTGGGGCTACGCCCGCGCCATGGCGGACCGGATGGGACGGGCCGGGGCCGCGCTCGACATCCAGACCGGCGGCGGCGAGGTCCTCGCCTCCGTACCGAAGCTGCCGCCACTCACCGTCGCCACCGAGTCCTGGCCGCCGAACATCACCCGCGCCACCGCTCTCCTGCACCCGCTCGGTGCAGCCGTGGTCGCCGATGCGGACGAGCCTCCGCTGCCGTTCGGCGACAACGCCTTCGACCTGGTGGTCAGCCGGCATCCGGTGACCACCTGGTGGGCGGAGATCGCACGGGTGCTCACCCCCGGGGGCACGTACTTCTCGCAGCAGGTCGGCCCGGCCAGCGTCTTCGAACTCGTCGAGTACTTCCTCGGCCCGCAGCCGCCCGAGGCGCGAGGCGCCCGCGACCCGGAGAAGGCACGGGCCGCAGCCGAGGCAGCCGGACTCGAAGTCGTGGATCTGCGGATGGAGACGCTGCGTACCGAGTTCTTCGACATCGGCGCCGTCGTCTACTTCCTGCGAAAAGTGATCTGGATGGTGCCGGGCTTCACCGTCGAGGAGTACCGGCCGAAACTGGCCGCGCTGCACCACCGGATCGGGACCGAGGGCCCGTTCGTCGCCCACACCACCCGATTCCTGATCGAGGCCCGCAAGGCCGAGGCCCGCAAACCGGCATAGGCCGTGCCCCCTGCTTTCGCCCGAAGGATGCGACCCTGGACGGTGAGCGCATGGGAGGGAACCGGCCATGAGGGTGGGGAACGAAGAGGAAGCACCGCGTGTCCCGCGGCAGGGGAAGGCCGACTGGCTCAGAGGTGCGCGGATCGTCGGAGTGCTCGGCGTCTTCTACCGGCCCGAGGGGCGGATGGGGGAGCCGGAAGCCGTTGAATTCCTGCTGGCCGACGGCCAGTCGGTGATCCTGACCTGCGTCTCCGACCGAACCCTGCATGTCGGCCCCGGCGCCTGGCCACAGCTGCCCGACTGGTGCGTACCGTCGGGGCAGTGGGAGTTCGCCGCCGTGTCGAACCTGCCGCAGCCGCCCGACGGCGGCTGGACCGTCACCCGCACCGAGGAGCGCAGGGACGAGAAGGGCGAGGTACACGAGGCCGTCATCCGGTGCGAGGGCGGACGCTTCGTGGTCATCGGCGGCGACACCGTGTCGATCCGCTTCACCCGCGGCCACCGGGGCGCACCGGCAAGGGGCTGACTTCCGGCCCGTCCGACGCTTGAGAACAAGACGGCGACCGGGCGGGCCCGGTGAACCAATGCCGTCACAGCGCCGGCAGGCGCTACGCGTGCGGCCCCACCGCCACCTTCCCCACCGTCAGTTCCGGCTTCCCCTCAAGCACTTCGCCGACCCGCGCCACCTGCTCCTCCAGCCCCCGCAACTGCCCGGTCGTGAGCGGTGACAGCGGCTCCACCGTCACCGCGATCCGCCGGCCCGACCGGCGCTGGTGCCACACCCCGGCCACGGCCCCGTCGATCAGCAGCACCGGGAAGTTCCCCGCCTGGCCACCCGCCAGCGCACGGGTGTAAGCCGCCCCGGGGAAGAGCTTCTCGCGCGGCTGGGAGGCGATGAGATACGCGTCGAAGTAGGGGAGCAGCCGCACCCCGCGCACCGGCTCCACCGGAAACGCGGTGTCGCCCGCCACCAGCCAGGCCGGCTCCCCCTCGTACACCACCTCATCGATCTCCCCGCGCGCGGCCATCCCCGCGAACAGCTCCGCCGCCCAACGCCGCGGCGCCGCGAGCCACTTCGCGAAGTGCTGCGGTGTGGCGGGACCGTATGCGTACAGATAGCGGCGTACGAGACGGGCGAGCGACTCCGGACCGTCGAGCAGAACGGCGTCCGGGCGGGTAAAGGTGACCTTGCGGCCGCGACCGGGCGCGAAGCACAGCGCGCCGCGGTGACCCGCAAGATGCATCACCTGCCGCCAGCGCGGCCACATGTCCTGGAACGCGGGCATCACCCGGTCCCCGGCCCATGCCCCGACACGTTCCACCACCGCCTCCGAGAGCTCGTCGATGGTCAGCTCAGCCCCGGTCAGCGCGTCCGCGATCGAGGCGAGCACGGCCTCGGTCTGTTCCGGCGTCATCCGGACATCGTCGGGAAACGGACTGCGCCCGACCGGTACGGCGGACAACGCGCCGGTCCACATGGGCAGTTCGGCCATCGGCAGCAGATGGACGGTGCCGCGCGGCCCGTGCGTCTTGACCAGCGTGCGCTCGGCCCAGAGCGCCTCGCGCACATCGGTACGGGTCACGCCCGCCGTCCGCAGCCCGATGGAGAGCTCGGCGGCCGACAGCACCTGGGCGTGCGCGGCCGGCAGCGCGCCGACCACATCGGCCGGGGTGAGGTGCACCGGGGCGGCGAGCCCCTGACGTTCCATTCGGCGCGCGTTCGCCCCGGTCCAGGTCACGGTCGCGGTTCGTGTCGTCATGATTCGGAGACTAGCGGCCCATCAGGTCAGGTCCCGTCCCATACTCGGCCCATGACCTCTGCGAGACGTACAGCCAAGACTCTCGCCACCGTGGCGGTGCCCGTCCTGACCCTCGCCCTCGCCGGCTGCGGCACGGAGCGGGCCGGGTACGCCGGACCCGGAGCGGCGAGCAGCCCTCCGGCCGTGGGCGCCTCCCCCTACGTCGAACCGGACGCCGGTGACGGCGCACCGCACTACCGGGAGAACCACGCCTTCCAGTCCACCGCCGAGCTGTCCCCGGCCGACCGGGCCAAGGGCGAGGCCGAGGTGAAGAAGGTCGAGGCGGGCCTGGCCGGGATCGCGGAGGGCCGCAGGACAACCCAGTCCCAGATCCGTGAGGCACTCGCCCGTCTGGGATACGGCCCCGAAACCATCTCCACCGACACCTTCGGGCCCCACCGCAACACGTTCATCCTCGACCTCGGCGCGATCTGTGTGCAGGGGGCGCTGGACGGCATGGTCAACGGGCTCGTCACGGCCGAGGCCCACGGCAAGTATCTCGAAGGCACCGGCTGCGTGAAGCCGGTCGGCGGCCACTGAGACGTCACCGGATGCCGTGCTCGCAGCGGAGTCCGGTGAATTCGGAGAGTAATTATGGAGTGGCGCGGCACGCAGCATCACTTACGAAGGGTTATGGTGGAAACCCCCCCTCGGGCCGGTCCGTATCCCCCCCCACGGACCGGCCCGTTTTTTGTGGGCCCGCTGTGCGGACCCCGTGGCGGCCGCGTCCCGACCCCGTACCGGCCCCGCGAAGGCCGCCCCGGTCAGCCCCGTCCGGCCCAGATGTTGGTGCCCGCGGTGTCCACGGCGAAGGTGTCGATCTCCTTCAACTCCTCGGCGGACAGCGGCGCCCCGGCCAGCGCCGCGACGTTCTCCTCCAGCTGCTTCACGCTCGAAGCGCCGATCAGCGCCGACGTCATACGGCTGTCCCGCAGCACCCAGTTGAGTGCCAGCTGGGCGAGTGACTGCCCGCGCTGCCGGGCGATGTCGTTCAGCCCGTTCAGCCGGCGCAGCACCTCGTCGGAGAGCAGGCCCGGGTCCAGCGACTTGCCCTGGGTGGCGCGCGAACCCTCCGGGATGCCCGTCAGGTACTTGTTCGTGAGCAGGCCCTGGGCGAGCGGCACGAAGGAGATGCAGCCCATGCCGGCCGTCTCCAGGGTGTCGAGCAGCCCGTCGTCCTCGATCCAGCGGTTGATCATCGAGTAGGACGGCTGGTGGATCAGGGCCGGTACACCCATCTCCTTGAGCAGCCGGGCCGCCTCGGCGGTCTGCTCCGCGTTGTACGAGGACACACCCACGTACAGCGCCTTGCCCTGCTGTACGGCGGAGGCCAGCGCCCCCATCGTCTCCTCCAGCGGAGTGTCCGGGTCGAAGCGGTGGGAGTAGAAGATGTCGACGTAGTCGAGCCCCATCCGCTTCAGCGAGGCGTCCAGCGACGACAGCAGGTACTTGCGGGAGCCCCACTCGCCGTACGGGCCGGGGTGCATGTCGTAGCCGGCCTTGGTGGAGATGATCAGCTCGTCCCGGTACGGGGCGAAGTCCTGCCGGAACATCTTGCCGAAGTTGAGCTCGGCGGAGCCGGGCGGCGGCCCGTAGTTATTGGCCAGATCGAAATGGGTCACCCCGAGATCGAAGGCGCGGCGCAGGATCGCCCGCTGGGAGTCCAGCGTGCGGTCGTCGCCGAAGTTGTGCCAGAGGCCGAGGGAGACGGCCGGAAGCTTGAGACCGCTGCGGCCGGTGCGGCGGTACTCCATGGAGTCGTAGCGCGAACCGGCGGCCCGGTAGAAGAGAGGAGAATCAGTCACGTTTCTCTGCTTATCACGGACTTGTGACAGGCCGGGTTGGGCCGGTGCGCCGCCTGCGCAGTAATGTGGCGGCTTCGGGGACTGCCACGGCACGGCGGGGCGATGGACTCTGCGGAGTAGTGCGGCGATCCCCAGGGGGACGACCCCGGGCCCCGGGCAAGGGGGCGGGCGGGCCCGCACGGAACCGAGAGGTGAACTCAGTGAACTTGCGCGACCTGGTGTACGGGCTCTACGCGCGCCGGGTGGAGGCCCGCCTCGACCACACCCAGGTGCCCAAGCACATCGGCGTCATCCTCGACGGCAACCGGCGCTGGGCGAAGGCGTCCGGCGGCACGGCCGCACAGGGGCACCAGGCCGGTGCGGACAAGATCCAGGAGCTGCTCGGCTGGTGCAGTGAGACCGATGTGGAAGTCGTCACACTCTGGCTGCTCTCCACGGACAACTTCGACCGGCCCGAGTCCGAGCTGACGCCGCTCCTCGGCATCATCGAGAACACCGTGCGCGACCTCGCGGCGGACGGGCGCTGGCGGGTCCACCACGTCGGCACGCTCGATCTGCTGCCCGCCCGCACCCAGACCGTCCTCAAGGAGGCCGAGCAGGCCACGGTCGGCATCGACGGAATACTGGTCAATGTCGCCGTCGGCTACGGCGGGCGCCAGGAGATCGCGGACGCGGTCCGCTCGCTGCTGCTGGACCACTCCGCCAAGGGGACGTCCTTCGAGGACCTGGCGGAGATCGTCTCCACCGACCTGATCTCCGAGCACCTCTACACCCGGGGCCAGCCCGACCCGGACCTGGTGATCCGCACCAGCGGCGAGCAGCGGCTGTCCGGCTTCATGCTCTGGCAGAGCGCGCACTCCGAGTACTACTTCTGCGAGGTCTTCTGGCCGGCCTTCCGCAAGGTCGACTTCCTCCGCGCGCTGCGCGACTACGCCGCCCGAGGCCGCCGCTTCGGCGGCTGACGCCGCCGTTTTACGGGGCTCCGTCCCCAGGACAGGGCGCCGCCCCCCGGTGGCACCGGTTCCGTCCTCAATTGCCGGACGGGCTTGAGCGGTGTCGCTCACCGACCTTTTCCAGCCCGTCCGGCGTTTGAGGACGGAACCGTCACGGCGGTGGGCCCGCACTGACGTGCCCGGACGCACCGACCCGGCTCACCCGGCCGGCCCAGGGCGGCATGGCTTCGCGTGTTCGAGGGAATACCCCTGACAGGTCGACGTCCGGTCACAAACCAGGCGGACGTCGTGTCCAAGTGAGCGGCATGGAGTCCGCTCGCCCGGGAGGCCTCTTGCACACGAAGGACCGTACATACAGTGCGGCCGACGCGGAGGGCCGGCGCTCGGCCCGTGCATCGGGGTCGCAGCCCGGTCCGTCCTCTCCCATTGGGATGCTCCGCGACGCCGTCGCACCCCAACCTCGTCCGAGGGGGTACGTCCTTCCGTGGTGACCAGCACAAAGCGCCGCATGCCCGACAGGCGCACCTATGTTCTCGACACCAGCGTCCTGCTGGCCGATCCGAATGCCATGGCCCGGTTCGACGAGCACGAAGTCGTGCTCCCGATCGTCGTGGTCACGGAACTGGAGGCCAAACGGCACCACCCGGAGCTCGGGTACTTCGCCCGGCAGGCCCTGCGCCTGCTGGACGACTTCCGGACCCGGTACGGCCGGCTGGATGCCCCGATCCCGCTCGGGGATCTGGGCGGGACGCTGCGCGTCGAACTCAACCATTCAGACCCCGGCGTACTGCCCGCCGGCTACCGGTTGGGGGACAACGACTCACGGATCCTCGCGGTCGCGCGCAACCTCCAGGCCGAGGGGTACGACGTCACGGTCGTCTCCAAGGACCTGCCGCTGCGTATCAAGGCGTCCTCGGTCGGCCTCCTCGCCGAGGAGTACCGCGCCGAACTCGCCATCACCGACTCCGGCTGGACGGGAATGTCGGAACTGCCCCTCGCCGCCGAGCAGGTGGATCTGCTCTACGGGGAGGAGACGCTGTACGTACCCGAGGCCGCCGAACTGCCCGTGCACACCGGACTGGTCCTCCAGTCCGAGCGCGGCAAGGCCCTCGGCCGGGTCACGGCCGAGGGCAATGTGCGTCTGGTGCGTGGCGACCGGGAGGCCTTCGGCATCCACGGCCGCAGCGCCGAACAGCGCATCGCGCTCGATCTGCTCCTCGACCAGGACGTCGGCATCGTGTCGCTGGGCGGCCGGGCCGGCACCGGCAAGTCGGCGCTGGCGCTCTGCGCCGGACTCGAAGCCGTTCTGGAGCGCAGGCAGCACCAGAAGGTAATGGTCTTCCGCCCGCTGTACGCGGTCGGCGGGCAGGAACTGGGCTATCTCCCCGGCACCGAGGCCGAGAAGATGAGCCCCTGGGCGCAGGCCGTCTTCGACACGCTCTCGGCGGTCGCCGGGCGCGAGGTCATCGAGGAGGTGCTGGGGCGCGGCATGCTGGAGGTCCTGCCGCTCACCCACATCCGGGGCCGCTCGCTCCACGACGCCTTCGTGATCGTCGACGAGGCGCAGTCCCTCGAACGGAACGTACTGCTGACCGTGTTGTCCCGGATCGGGGCGAATTCCCGGGTGGTGCTCACGCATGACGTGGCCCAGCGGGACAACCTCAGGGTCGGCCGGTACGACGGAGTCGTCGCCGTGGTCGAGAAACTGAAGGGCCATCCGCTCTTCGCGCATGTCACGCTCACCCGCTCCGAGCGTTCGCAGATCGCCGCGCTGGTGACCGAAATGCTGGAGGAAGGCCAGATCTGATACGGGATGCGACAGTTGGTGCCGCCCGGCGAGCGAAGCAGCTTAGCCGGGCGGCATCGGGCTGCGGCGGCATTTCCGTAAAACACTTGCTGCAAACGGGGTGTGAGCTTTCACACGCAACAGAGAATTGCTTCCCGGTGTGCCGTTCCGGCAGAGTCTTGCTTCCGTCAGGCCCCGCATACGGCACACCCGCACCTCCAGAGGTGCCACGCACCACACAACTCAACAATCGCCGTCCGTATGCCGCCCGCGAGCATCACGCGGCACTCCCTCCGGGGAGTTGCCCACCGGGCCCGTGCCTCCCGTGACCCAAGCAGTAGGGAGGCCAGTGTCAAGGGCACGATTGCGTCCGCGAGGTCACCTAAGCGGGCGATGCTGGAAGGACACCGTGTGAGCCGGATCTCGGTCCGGGGGTTCGCCGTGGCGTCAGCCACCGCGGTCACCACCGTCGGCGCCGTCGTAGGCGTTGCCTCGGGCAGCACTCCTGCTGTCGACGACAACAACTTCGAGGCGACCGCAGCCGATACGACACTTCTCGCCGACATCCCTGCGGGCCAGCAGGCCCAGGTGCAGACCGCCTCGCTGACTCAGCAGGCCGACGCCCAGGCGTCCGCGGCCGACGCGACGGCGAAGAAGTCCGTGGAGGAAGCGGCCCGTATCCAGGCTGCCAAGGACGCCAAGTCGAAGAAGCAGGCGGCCGAGGACAAGCTGGAGCAGGAGCGCCAGGACAAGAAGGACGCGGCAGAGCGCGCCAGCCGTTCCGAGATCCGCAGCGCCTCCTCGTTCGCCCAGCAGGGCTCGTACACCGTGGCCGAAATCCAGGCGATCGCGCGGCAGATCGTTCCCGCCGACCAGTTCCAGTGCTTCAGCAACATCGTGAACGTCGAGTCGAGCTGGAACTACCGGGCGACCAACGAGAGTTCCGGTGCCTACGGCCTCGTCCAGGCGCTGCCGGGCTCGAAGATGGTATCCGCCGGAGCCGACTGGCAGACCAACCCGGCCACGCAGATCAAGTGGGGCCTCAGCTACATGAACAGCGGCCGCTACGGAAGCCCGTGCGCTGCCTGGTCCTTCTGGCAGGCCAACCACTGGTACTAGAACCTTCCGAGGTTCCGGTCTCAACCTTTCGAAGCCCCTCGCCGTCCTACGGTGAGGGGCTTCGCGCGTGTACGGTCGTTCCGGACGCTCGGCGGGGGAGCGGTGGGGAGAGAAGACGGGGGAAGAGGAACGATCATGTCGAAGCTTCCGGGGTGGCTCGGCCGTCTGGGTGCCGAACTGACCGAACTGGGCGAGCGGCTGGAGCAGCGCAGGGCCGAGGCCGAGAGGGTCGAGGACGAGGGGGGCGAGGCCGCGCCGTTCGAGCCGCCGGAGACCGCCGCCGTACCCGCCGCTGCCGTGCCTGCCGGAGCCGTACCGGACGAGTCCGCCCGGCGTGGCGCCGCGGCCGACCGTGTGCCGCTGCCGCCCGCGTACGCCCCCTCCGTGGCGGCCCGGCCCGATCCCGTCGCGGCGATCCCCTGGGGCATGCGCGTCGCGGCCGAGGCGGGCTGGCGGCTGCTCGTCCTGGCGGGCACGCTCTACGTGCTGATGCGGGTCATCAGCGCCGTACAGCTGGTGGTCCTGGCCTTCGTCGCCGCGCTGCTCGTCACCGCGATGCTGCATCCGACCGTCGCCCGGCTGAGGCGGTACGGTCTGCCGCGCGGACTGGCCACCGCGGTCACGGCGATCCTGGGCTTCGTCATCATGGGGCTGGTCGGCTGGTTCGTGGTCTGGCAGGTCATGGACAACATCGACACCCTCTCCGACAAGGTGCGGGCGGGTATCGATGATCTGAAGAACTGGCTGCTCGACAGCCCCTTCCATGTCACCGAGCAGCAGATCAACGACATCGCGAAGAACCTCAGCGACACCATCGGCACCAACACCGAACAGATCACCTCAGCAGGGCTGCAGGGCGTCACCGTGATGGTGGAGTTCCTCACCGGGATACTGCTGGCGATGTTCTCGACGCTCTTCCTGCTGTACGACGGGAAGCGCATCTGGCACTGGGTGCTGAAGCTGGTGCCCGCGCAGGCCCGGCCGGGCGTCGCGGGCGCCGGGCCGCGCGCCTGGCGGACGCTGACCGCCTATGTGCGGGGCACGGTCGTAGTGGCGCTGATCGACGCGATCTTCATCGGGCTCGGGATCTGGTTCCTCAACGTGCCGATGGCGGTGCCGCTCGCCGTCTTCATCTTCCTCTTCGCCTTCATCCCGCTGGTCGGCGCGGTGATCTCCGGAGCGCTCGCGGTGGTCGTCGCACTGGTCACCGAGGGCGTGTTCACCGCGCTCATGGTGCTGCTCGTGGTGCTCGCCGTGCAGCAGATCGAGGGCCATGTGCTGCAGCCGTTCATCCTGGGACGCGCGGTGCGGGTGCATCCGCTCGCCGTCGTCCTCTCGGTCGCCGCGGGCGGCATGGTCGCGGGCATCGGCGGCGCGGTCGTCGCGGTGCCGCTGGTCGCGGTCACCAATACGGTGGTCGGCTATCTGCGGTCGTACGGGCAGGAGGAAGCCCTGCGGCACTCGCCGTCCCCGCGCGGGGCGACCGCGCTCGACATCGCTCCGACAGCAGCACCGGGATCGCCGCCCGAGGGCATCGACCACGGCGACGACGAGGCGAGCGGCGGCAAGAAGACCAAGTGAACAGAAGAAGGGCCCCGTGGACGGTCGGTCGTCCTCGGGGCCCTTCTCGTACAAGGGGTACTGCTGGTCCTACTCGGCGAGCACGGCCTCGGCATCGAGGGTCACGCCGACCGCCTGGATCACCGAGGCAATCTTGACGGCTTCCTGAATGGTCTCACGATCCACGCCGGCCTTGCGCAGCACCTGCTCGTGGGAGTCCAGGCACTGGCCGCAGCCGTTGATCGCGGAGACGGCGAGCGACCACAGTTCGAAGTCGATCTTCTCCACGCCGGGCTTGCCGATGACGTTCATCCGCAGGCCCGCACGGAGCGTCCCGTACTCGGGGTCCGACAGCAGGTGCCGGGTCCGGTAGAAGACGTTGTTCATCGCCATGATGGCGGCGGCCGACTTCGCGGCGGTGTACGCCTCCGCGGAGAGGTTGGCCTTCGCCTCCGGCTCCAGCTCGCGCAGCACCTTCGGCGAGCGCGAGGCGATCGCGCAGGCGAGGACGGTGCCCCAGAGCTGCTGCTGCGGGAGTTCGCTGTTCCCGATGACCGAACCGAGGTTCAGCTTCAGGTCCTTGGCGAAGTCCGGAACGGCGGCCTTCAGTTCGTCGAGTGCCATGTCGCTGTCAGCTCACTCGCCCGAGAGGAGCGCGACCGGGTCGAGGGTGTTCTCGCCCTTGGTCCAGTTGCACGGGCACAGCTCGTCGGTCTGCAGGGCGTCCAGGACCCGCAGGACCTCCTTGGGGTTACGGCCCACGGAACCGGCGGTCACCATCGTGAACTGGATCTCGTTGTTCTGGTCGACGATGAAGACGGCGCGCTGGGCGAAGCCGTCCTCGCCCTCGATGCCGAGGTCACGCATGAGCTCGTGCTTCGAGTCGGCCAGCATCGGGAAGGGCAGGTCGGTCAGGTCCGGGTGGTCCTTGCGCCAGGCGTGGTGCACGAACTCGGAGTCACCGGAGAAGCCGAGGATCTGGGCGTCACGGTCGGCGAACTCGTCGTTCAGCTTGCCGAAGGCGGCGATCTCGGTGGGGCACACGAAGGTGAAGTCCTTCGGCCATGCGAAGACGATCTTCCACTTGCCCTCGTAGGTCTTGTGGTTGATCTGCTCGAACTCCTTGCCGCTCTCCAGCGAGACACAAGCAGTCAGGTCGAACTCGGGGAACTTGTCACCGACAGTGAGCACGCGCTCTCCTTGCAGCATAGGAATTCCCTTTTGCGGGAGTTCCTGGAGGTTGGACGATCTCCACCTTGGCACAGAGTGCATTGATCACGGAAATAGCTACACTTGGTCGTGATGATCGGAGGTGCCTATCAGTGGCGCAGAGTAATCAGGGCAATCGGACCAAACAGCCCAGCCTGTCGCAGCTGCGGGCCTTCGCGGCCGTCGCCGAATATCTGCACTTCAGGGACGCTGCGGCAGCAATCGGGATGAGTCAGCCGGCACTGTCCGGAGCCGTGTCGGCGCTGGAGGAGGCACTGGGTGTCCAGCTCATCGAGCGTACGACGCGCAAGGTACTGCTCTCGCCGGCCGGGGAGCGGCTCGCGGTGCGGGCCCGGGTGGTGCTGGAGGCCGTGGGTGAGCTGATGGAGGAGGCCGAAGCGGTCCGGGCGCCGTTCACCGGAGTGCTCAGGCTCGGAGTGATCCCGACCGTCGCGCCCTATCTGCTGCCGACCGTGCTGCGGCTGGTTCACGAGCGCTACCCGGACCTCGACCTCCAGGTGCACGAGGAGCAGACCTCCTCGCTGCTGGAGGGGCTGGCCGCGGGAAGGCTGGATCTGCTGCTGCTCGCCGTGCCGCTGGGGGTGCCGGGAGTGACCGAACTCCCGCTCTTCGACGAGGACTTCGTGCTGGTGATGGAGCGGGACCACTGGCTGGGCGGGCGCACCGACATTCCGCGCGAGGCCCTGCGCGAGCTGTCGCTGCTGCTGCTCGACGAGGGGCACTGCCTGCGCGACCAGGCGCTCGACATATGCAGGGAGGCGGGGCGTACGGAGGGCGCGCCGGTCACCACGACCGCGGCCGGGCTCTCCACGCTGGTGCAGCTGGTGGCCGGCGGGCTCGGGGTGACGCTGCTGCCGCGTACCGCGGTGACGGTCGAGACCGGCCGCAACGATGCGCTGGCCACCGGGTATTTCGCGGACCCCGCACCGTCGCGGCGGGTGGCGCTGGCGATGCGGACGGGGGCGGCGCGGCACGAGGAGTTCGAGGAGTTCGCGGCGGCGCTGCGGGAGGCGATGGGGATGCTGCCGGTACGGGTGACGGCGGGCGCATAGAGCAGGCGGAAGGGGGTGCGGTCCCCCGGGAGACCGCACCCCTTGCGGCTACTGGGCCATCACTCCGTGCGCAGGCCGTCCGGGCGCATCATGCGCCACAGCGGTGGCAGCGACAGCAGGGTGACGAGCAGGATCAGTGCCGCTCCCGCGACCGTCATGGGCAGGAACAGCCACCAGTCGGTCACCTTCTTGGCGATCATCCTGATCATCACCGCGCCCAGGCCGAGACCGCCCGCTACGGCCACCACCAGGCCGATGACCACGGGTACGGCGGTCTGCCAGAGCACCGACCAGCCGAGCGTGGTCCGCCGGGTACCGAAGGCGACCAGGACCGACAGCAGGCGCTTGCGCTCGCGCAGCTGCTCCAGCTGCGAGACCAGCATCGCGGCGGCGATCAGCAGCAGGGTCGCGGTCGCGCCGACCTGGAGGCCGGTCTGCACGCTGGCGTACTGGCGGTCGCGCGCCACCGAGTTCAGGGTGCCGATCCGCATCCCCGGGTCGAGCCGGGCCGCCGTGTTCCGTACATACTCGGCGACGTCCTTGACGCTCCGGTCCACCCGGATCTGTGCGTTGGTCTGCGCGTGCGGCAGGGTGCTCGGGTCGATCGCGCCGACCGTCGCCATGATGCCCCAGTGGTCCTGGCCCACCGGATCACGGCGGGAGAGAACGGTCGGAGCGTCGGCAGGCAGGGTCCACAGCTTCGACTTCGCGCCGGGCTCCGATCCCACCTGGTAGTTGAGTTCGACCGCCCTGCCTTTGCGGGCCGTCTTGTCCACCCACTCGGCCATCTCCTTGCCCTTGGGGTGGACGACGAACGCGTCGCCCTCCTTGCAGGAGCCGATCCGGGCGATCTCGCGCAGAGTCGCACAGTCGCCGATGGTCAGCGAGGTGGTGGGCTGGACGTCGTCGCCCTTGTACGTGCCCGGCCTGACGACGTACGACTCGACCAGGCCGATGACCGCCTCCACCCCCTTGGTGGCCCGGAACTCCTTGATGGTCCGGGTGGCCGCCTCACCGGTGACGTTCTCGGAGAACGTGGAGAACTGGGCGCGCGTCGGGTCCTGCCCCGTCATCCGGTTGAAGTCGTCGTTCACCGCGGCGAACAGCATCTGCAGCGCCACCGCTCCCGCCACCGCGACGGTGATGCCGCTGACCGCGCGGGCGGCCGCTCCACTGCTCAGCTGGAGCCTGCGGGTGGCGAGCTGCCAGGGCACAGGGCCGCCGTGCAGCCGGTTCACACACGCCTCGACCAGCCAGGGCAGCAGCAGCGCGAGCCCCACCAGGACCAGCACGGCGCCGCCCGCGATCGGATACGGGTCGACCGGGGAGTAATCGTCGACCTTGCCGGTCAGCCCGAGCACCGCCAGGCCCGCGACCGGCATCAGCAGCCGCCACCAGAGGCGGCGCCTGCGGCTTCGGCCGTTGCGTACGACGCCGAGCGGTTCGATCACCACCGAACGCAGGGCGGTCAGCGTGACGAGCACCGCCGCCACCGGAATCGCGACGGCGATCAAGGCGGTCAGCAAGGGATCGGGGACCAGGTCGGAGGGGAAGGCACTGACGTCCCACACCTCGACGTAGCCCATGAACTGACGCGCCACCAGGAAGAACACCAGGCCGGTCAGCAGGCCGAGCACCGCCCCGAAGAACGCCTCACCGGCCGCGATCCGGCGGGTCGTCCGGATGTCCGCACCGACCAGCCGCAGCGCGGCGAGCCTGCGGTCGCGGCGGTCACCGCCGAAGCGCACGGCCGTCGCGATGAAGATCGCGACCGGTACCAGCAGCACCACACAGATCATGATGATCAGCACGATGAGGATCGGCGGAAGCTTGTCGGCCGGGCCCGGGTCGCCGTAACCGGCGATCCGGTGGCCGCCGTTGGCGGGGGCCAGGGTGTCGCTGCCCGCGTAGAAGAGCAGCTCGCCCGGGGAGACGAGGCCCGCGTCGGCGATCGTGCCGGTGATCCGGTACGGCAGCCGCTCCTTGAGAAGGCTGCCCTCCGAGGAACCCAGCAGCTCCTTCAGAGCGGGGGACACCACCATCTCGTCCGCACCGGGGAAGCCTGCGACGCCCGGTGGGACGACCGGGTGGGCACCGTCCGCGCGCATCAGGAAGCCGCCGATGGAGCGGCCGCGGTACTCCGTCTCCGCGTTGATCCGGAGCACCGAGGTGTCCGACTTCTCGGCCGTGGCGTCGGGTGACTCGGAGATCTTGGTCTCGGAGCGGGCCTGATCGCGTGCGGAACGCTCGTCGAGCAGATGCGGCACGGAGGCGGCGGCCAGCAGCAGCGCCACGCCGAGGCCGACGCCGACGGCGGTCAGCAGGGTGCGGATCCAGCCCTCGCGCCCGCCGGAGACGGCGAACCGGATGCCGAGGCCGAGATCGCGCAGCAGGGCGGCGATGCCGGTGGGCTGCGTCGGCCGGGGAGGTGCGTCCGCCGGGGCGTTCTTGTGGTCGAGCAGGGTCATACCGCGTGCTCCATGTCGCGGGCCCGGCCGTCGCGCACGGTTACGTCGCGGTCGGAGTACGCGGCGACCCGGGCCTCGTGGGTCACCAGGACCACGGCGACATTGGCGGACCGGGCCGCCTCGGTGAGCAGCTCCATGACGCGCTCGCCGTTGAGGGAGTCCAGGGCGCCGGTCGGCTCGTCCGCGAAGATCACCTTCGGCGATGCGGCCAGTGCACGGGCCACGGCGACGCGCTGGCCCTGGCCGCCGGAGACCTCGCCGGGGCGCTTGGCGCCGACGTCCTCGACCTCCAGGCGCTCCAGCCAGTGGTGGGCGGTGCGCTCGGCGTCCTTGCGCTTGGCGCCGCTCAGGCGCAGCGGCAGGGCGACGTTCTCCACACAGGTCAGCTCGGGGACGAGCTGGCCGAACTGGAAGACGAAGCCGAACTCGGTGCGGCGCAGGGCGCTGCGTTCGGCGTCCGACATCGCGGAGAGCTCGCGGCCCGCGTAGGTGATCGTGCCCTTGTCGGGGGTGACGATTCCGGCGAGGCAGTGCAGCAGGGTCGACTTGCCGGAGCCGGACGGGCCCATCACGGCCACGACCTCGCCGGGGTGGATGGAGAACGAGGCACCGTCGAGCGCGGGCGTGGACCCGTACGACTTGTACAGGTTGTCGGCGCTCAGCAGGGAGCCGGCGGGGGTCATGCGCCCACCTCCGCGGCGAGCCGGTCCAGCCGGGCGGCGGTCAGTTCCAGCCAGCGCAGATCCGCTTCGAGGTGGAAGAGCGCGTGGTCGCAGATCAGCTGATCGGCGAGGTCGCCCTTGCGCTTGCGGTCGGTGAGGACGCGCATGAGGCGCAGATGCTCGGCGCGCTGGGTGTCCAGCAGGGCCTCGGCGCTGCGGCCGGTGAGCAGGGCCAGGACGACCTTGGTGTAGAGCGTCGACTGGAGGTACGGCTCGGGCTTCTCCGGCTGCGCGAGCCAGGTGCCGACATCGGTGATACCCGCCTCGGTGATGGCGTACCGCTTGCGCTCGGGGCCGCCGCCGCTCTCGACGCCGTCGACCTCGACGAGGCCGTTCTTCAGGAGCCGGGACATGGTCGAGTAGACCTGGCCGTAGTGCAGGGGGCGGTCGTGGCCGAACTTCTCGTCGAATGTGCGCTTGAGGTCGTAGCCGTGGCGGGGGCCGGACTCCAGGAGTCCGAGCAGGGTGTGGCCGATAGACATGCCAAGCACTGTACATGGCGTGTATACCTCGGGTGTATACCCGGGAGTGGAGGGTAAACCAAGCCGGTCCGGAGATTGACGACCGGGGGTCCGGGGGCGAAGCCCCGGGGATCACTCGGGGGGTGGGGACTTCGGGGGCCGCCCCCGGCGGGGGATCGGGCGGGCCGTGCCCGGCAGGCGGCCCGCCTCCGCCAGCGCCCTGCGCAGCAGGAACTCGATCTGGGCGTTCGCGCTGCGCAGCTCGTCGGAGGCCCAGCGGGCCAGCGCATCGTGCACCGCGGGGTCCAGCCGCAGCAGCATCTGCTTGCGCTGCGGCGGCTGACTGCGCCCGGGGGTCTCTTCCGTCACTGGTAAAGAGTGCCCGTATTGAGGACCGGCTGCGCCGCACGGTCACCGCACAGCACCACCATCAGATTGCTGACCATGGCTGCCTTCCGCTCCGAGTCCAGCTCGACGATGTCCTGCTCGGCGATCCGGGTCAGTGCCATCTCGACCATGCCGACCGCACCCTCGACGATCTGCTGCCGGGCCGCGACCACCGCACCGGCCTGCTGGCGCTGAAGCATCGCCGAGGCGATCTCGGGGGCGTACGCGAGATGGCTGAAGCGCGATTCGATGATCCGTACGCCGGCGGCCTGCACCCGGGCCGTGAGCTCCACGGCCAGCTTCTCGGTGATCTCCTCCGCGTTGCCGCGCAGCGAGAGACCGCCCTCCTCGTGAGCGTCGTACGGGTACTCGATCGCGATGTGGCGGACGGCCGCCTCGGTCTGGGTGGCGACGAACTCCAGGAAGTCGTCGACCTCGAAGAGTGCCTGCGCGGTGTCCTCGACCTTCCAGACGACGATCGCGGCGAGCTCGATCGGGTTGCCGTAGGCGTCGTTGACCTTCAGGACCGCGGTCTCGTGGTTGCGGACCCGGGTGGAGATCTTCCGGCTGCTGGTGAGCGGGTTGATCCAGCGCAGCCCGTCGGTACGGATCGTGCCGACGTACCGGCCGAAGAGCTGAATCACCCGCGCCTCACCCGGTGCGACCATCTTCACACCCGTCATGCAGAAGAACGAGGCGATGACGAGCAGGACCCCGAGGATGAAGACCGGGACGCCCACCCCGTTGTTCCCGTTCGAGCCGACGACGCCGCCGACTATGGCGAGACCGATGCCGGCGATCACTCCGATCACGGTCAGCAGCAGGCCGAGGCCGCCGGGGATGCTGTGCGCCGTCACCTCCCTCACCTGCGGTTCGGGCATCTGAGGCGCGTCGGGCGTGAGATCGACGGCCGGGATGGACACGTCGCGCGGATTGCCTTGGTCGGGCATGGAATCCCCCGTTTCGAAAGACTGACTCGGTGCTAGCAATGTGATTACACATTACCGGGTTTCGCAACCTTGAGCGCCTCTCATGAGTCGGTTCCCTAGAGAACGGGTGCTGATTGTCACGTCCGGAAAAGACCGCATCGCTTGCTTTTTGTCCTCGCCGACGGTGTTAGCTGGCTGGGCTGAGCTGGTCGGTCGAGCAGAGAAACGGGAGCAACACAGCGATGGGTCGAGCGGATGCGCGACGAGCCCAGCGGCGCGGAGCGCGGCGGGCTGCGAAGAGCGGCGGCATACGCAGACTCTTCACCTGGCGGAAGATGCTGGGCACGTTCTTCGGGTTCTGCCTGCTGATCATGGGCGCCTTCGTGGCGCTCTACATGTACGTGGACATACCGAAGGCCAACGACATGGCCGAGCGGCAGAGCAACGTCTACCAGTACAGCGACGGCACCGTGCTGACCCGGACCGGTGACGGGGTCAACCGCCAGATCGTGGACCTCGCCGAGGTCCCCAAGGAGGTGCAGCACACCTTCGTCGCCGCCGAGAACAAGACGTTCTACAAGGACAAGGGCGTCGACCTGAAGGGCACCGCGCGCGGCCTCCTCAACACGCTCTCCGGCAAGGGCAAGCAGGGTGGCTCGACCATCACCCAGCAGTACGTGAAGAACTACTACCTGACGCAGGACCCGACGGTCAGCCGCAAGCTCAAAGAGCTGGTGATCTCGCTCAAGGTCGACCAGAAGAAGGACAAGAACTTCATCCTCGCCGGGTACATCAACACCGCGTACTACGGACGCGGCGCGAGCGGGATCCAGGCCGCGGCGCAGGCCTACTACGGGGTCGACGCCAAGGACCTCAACGTCTCCCAGGGCGCCTATCTGGCCGCGCTGCTCCAGGCCCCCAGCCAGTACGACTGGGCGACCGCGACGGGGACCGGCAAGAAGCTCGTCAAGGAGCGCTGGGGCTACACGCTCGACAACATGGTCGAGATGCACTGGCTCGACAAGTCCGAGCGCGACACCCTGAAGTTCCCCTACCCGGACAAGCCCAAGCCTGCCCGCGGCATGGAGGGCCAGACCGGTTACCTGGTCGAGGCCGCCAACAAGGAGCTGGACAAGCAGGGCATCACGGGGGACATGCGGCAGGCCGGCGGCTGGACCTTCACCCTCAACATCGACAAGAAGCGGCAGAAGCAGCTGGAGCAGTCGGTCGACCGGCAGCTGGAGTCCAAGCTGGACCGCAAGGGCAACAAGGTCGACGCGACCGTCCAGGCGGGTGCCACCTCCGTCGATCCCAGGACCGGCGCAGTCGTCGCGCTCTACGGCGGGGTGGACTACGTCAAGCACTACATCTCCAACGCCACGCGTCAGGACTACCAGCCCGCCTCCACCTTCAAGCCGCTGGTGCTCGCCTCCGCGCTGGAGAACGAGTCGAAGACCCACGACGGCGATCTGATCGGCGTCAACACCCGTTACGACGGCACCAGCAAGCGGCCGGTCGTGGGCAGCGATACGCCGTTCGCCCCGGAGAACGAGGACAACCAGAGCTACGGCAACGTCACCGTGCAGACCGCGATGAACAAGTCGATCAACTCGGTCTTCGCGCAGATGGTGGTCGACGTCGGCCCGCCCGAGGTGAAGAAGACCGCGCTGGCGCTCGGCGTACCGGACAAGTACTTCCCCGAGCGTCCAGCCATCTCGCTGGGCACGATGAACGCCTCGACCTGGGACATGGCGGGCGCGTACGCCACGCTCGACAACCACGGCAAGAAGGTCACCCCGTTCATCGTGAAGTCCGCGAAGAACCGCGACCGGACGGTCGAGCCGGTCAAGGGCATCGGCGACCAGGTGATCAGCCGTAAGTCCGCCGACACCGTGACCTCCGTGCTGACGGGCGTCGTGGAGAGCGGCTCCGGCCAGGCGGCCAACACCTCGGCCTACGAGGCGGCCGGCAAGACGGGTACCTCGGAGAACAACAAGGCCGCCCTGTTCGCGGGCTACACCCCGGAGCTCACCACGGTCGTGGCGCTCTTCGGTGAATCCCCCAAGGACGGCGGCGGCCAGGTCAGCCTGACCGGTACCGCCAACTCCGGCCGGGCCAACGGCGGTGGCTTCCCGGCGCAGATCTGGGCGGACTACACCCTCGGCGCGCTGGGCGGCGGCTCCAGTGCCCAGTTCGATCTGGAGGATGTCGAGCGTGGCGAGGTCACCGTGCCGGCGAGCCCGTCGATGACTCCCTCGCAGTCGGAGAGCCCCGATCCGTCGACGTCCCAGTCGCCGGACGTGCCCTCGCAGCGCCCGAGCGAGACGCCCAGCGATTCGGCCAGTCAGTCGCCCATCGAGCCGCCGAGCCAGTCGCCGGAGCCACCGAGTCAGTCCCCGGTCCTGCCGGGCGAGGGAGGCAACTCCGGGCGGCCGGGCAATAACAACAGCAACAACAACCCGCTCAATCAGTGAACGCGTGAGAGAGCAGTGAACGCATGAGTCAGGGGCGGTGCCGGCCGGCACCGCCCCTGACTCATGCGTCCGCGTACGACGGTGTCAGCCGCCGTTGACCTTCTTCGCGATCCGGTCGCCGAGGTCCTTGTCCACGTTGCGCCAGTACTGCAGCGCCCGCTCCAGGACCGGGGCGCTCACGCCGTCCAGCAGATGGCCGGAAATGTTCGACACCAGCCGATCCCGCGCCGCGTCGTCGAGCACCTTGCGGACCATCGTGCCCGCCTGGCCCCAGTCGTCGTCCTCGCTGTGCAGCTTGTACGCCTCGTGCACCATCTCGCCCGCCGTGGCCCAGCCCGCCGGGTCGCCGTAGCGCTCGGTGTCCGCGGCCGGACCGCCGTACGAGTTCGGTGCGTAGACCGCTCCCGTACGAGCCGGCTCGTACCGCATCGGGCCGTCCTTCGCGTACGAGTTCCGGCCGAACCGCGGACGGTTCGGCGGCAGCTGCGCGTAGTTCGGACCGATCCGGTACCGGTGGGTGTCCGGGTACGAGAAGAGCCGGCCGAGCAGCATCTTGTCGGGCGACGGACCGATGCCGGGCACCAGGTTCGACGGCTCGAAGGACGCCTGCTCGATATGGACGAAGAAGTCCTCGGGGTTCTCGTTGAGCGTCATCCGGCCGACTTCGATCTCCGGGTAGTCGCCGTGCGGCCACACCTTCGTGAGGTCGAACGGGTTGAACCGGTAGTCCGGCGCATCGTCGAACGGCATGATCTGGACGTACAGCGTCCAGCTCGGGTGATCACCCCGCTTGATCGACTCGAACAGGTCGCGGCGGTGGACGTCGCCGTCGATGCCGGCCACCTCGTCGGCCTCGGCCTGGGGGTAGAAGTCGATGCCCTGGTCGGTCTTGAAGCGGTACTTGACCCAGAACCTCTCGCCGCCCGCGTTCACCCACATATAGGTGTGCGAGCTGTAGCCGTTCATGTTGCGGTACGTCTTCGGGATGCCGCGGTCGCCCATCAGCCAGGTGACCATGTGGGCGGACTCGGGGGAGAGGGTCCAGAAGTCCCACTGCATGTCGTGGTCGCGCACCGCGCTGTCCGGGCGGCGCTTCTGCGAGCGGATGAAGTCCTGGAACTTCATCGGGTCGCGTACGAAGAAGACCGGCGTGTTGTTGCCGACCATGTCGTAGTTGCCGAGCTCGGTGTAGAACTTCAGCGCGAAACCGCGGGGGTCGCGCCAGGTGTCGGGGGAGCCCTGTTCACCGGCGACCGTGGAGAAGCGGGCGAGCATGGCGGTCTGCTTGCCCGGTTGGAAGAGGTCGGCCTTGGTGAACTGGCTGACGTCGTTGGTCACCTTGAAAGTGCCGTAGGCGCCGGAGCCCTTGGCGTGGACCACCCGTTCGGGGACCCGTTCACGGTTGAACTGGGCCATCTTCTCGATGAGGTAGTGGTCCTGGAGCAGGACCGGCCCGTCGGATCCGACGGTGAGCGAGTGTTCGTCGCTCTCCACCGGGATTCCGGCGTTGTTGGTGGTGTAAGGAACGTTCTTGGTCTTCGATTCCTCGGGCACGAGCGTCCTCCCGTCGGTGGGGGTTTCGGTCAGGTCGTCTCGTTCACGACTGAAGTCAACTCCGCCGACAGGAGGTCGGCAACATTTGGCTACCGTCCGTGCAGGGCTCTCTTCTGTGCCCCGCCCGGACCCTCCTACTGGCCCCGGGTCGGCATCTCGAACCAGACCACCTTGCCGGTCGAAAGACGCGTCGCCCCCCACCGTCTGGCCAGCCGGTTCACGAGGAACAGGCCACGGCCGCCCTCGTCCGTGTCCCGGGCCCGGCGCTGCCGGGGCAGCTGCGGTGCATCATCGCCGACCTCGCAGCGCAGGATGTCGGTGCGCAGCAGCCGCAGCGTCACCGGCCGCTCCGCATAGCGCACCGCGTTGGTGACCACCTCGCTGACGAGCAGCTCCACCGAGTCGGAGAGATCGTCGAGCCCCCATCGGCTCAGCGCCCGGCGGGCCAGCCTGCGGGCCTTGCCCGGAGCGGTCTCCTCCGGTTCCAGGTGCCAGTACGCGACATCACTGGGCGCGATCCCGTCGAACCGGGCGGCCAGCAGTGCGATGTCGTCGTCCCGGTCGCCCGGGCCGAGCATGTCGAGCACGTCGTCGCAGAGGGCCTCCAGCGGAGGCGAGTGGTCCGGGCCGGTGAGCCGGGCTGTGGCGGCGAGCCGTTCCCGCAGCTGCTCGATCCCGGTCCAGACGTCCCGCAGCCGGGACTCCACCAGACCGTCGGTGTACAGCAGCAGTGTGGCGCCCGCGGGTGCGTCCAGCTCGACGGCCTCGAAGTCCACACCGCCGACGCCGATCGGGGCGCCGGGCGGCACCCGCAGCACCTCCGCGCGGCCGCCCAGATGGAGCAGGACGGGCGGCGGATGCCCGGCGTTGGCGATGGTGATGCGGTGCGCGACGGGGTCGTACACCGCGTACAGGCAGGTCGCCATGCGGTCGCTGCCGAGCCGCTGCGCCTGCTCGTCGAGGTGGTGCAGCACCTCCTGCGGCGGCAGGTCGAGCCCGGCGAGGGTCTGTGCGGTGGTGCGCAGCTGGCCCATGATCGCCGCGGAGGTCATGGAGTGGCCCATGACGTCGCCGACGACCAGGGCGACCCGGCTCCCGGGCAGTGGGATCGCGTCGTACCAGTCGCCGCCGACCCGGGCCGTCTCGGCGGCCGGGAGGTAGCGGGAGGCGAGCCGGACGCCGGTCGGCTGCGGCAGCGAGTCGGGCAGCATGGTGCGCTGCAGCTCGTCGGCGATGTACGCCTCGCGTCCGTACAGCACGGCCTTGTCGATGCCGAGCGCGGTGTGCGTCGCCAGCTGGGCCGCGACCAGCAGGTCGTTGGCCTCGAAGGGCGGCCGCTCGGTCCCGCGCAGGAAGACGGCGGCGCCGATCACCCGTCGCCGGCCGCGCAGCGGGGCGAGGATCGCACGGTGCCCGGTGGGCACGGCCCGGCCGGTGCCGAGCAGTTCGGGCAGCGCGGCACGGGCCGCCGCGGAGTCCCCGAAGACCGGCCGTACACCGCGCAGCACCTCGGCGAGCGCGCCGCCCGAGCGGACCTCGCACAGCTCGGCCGCCAGGGGCAGGTCGCCGTACGGATCGATGGCGGGCAGCCGCAGCCGTTCGATCTCCGACGAGGTCTCGGTCTCCTCCTCGTTTAAACGCAGCCGGTCGGAGCGGCGCAGCCGCAGCACGAACGGGGAGACCGGCCGCTCGTCGCCGACCGGGAGCGGGTCGCGGAGGTAGACCAGTATGGCGTCGGAGAACGTCGGCACGCTGGCCCGGCACAGGCCCAGCACGATCTCGTCCAGGTCTATGCCGCGGGCGATCCGGCGGGTGGCGGCCCCCACGAAACGCAGCCGGTCGCCCTCGCGACGGGCCGCGGCCTGTGGGTCGAGTCCTGCGGGGCCGGGGTTCGCCGCGGAAGCCGCCGGATTCGGTCCCGCGTCCGGCGCCGGGGCCGGGCCGGGGATCGCGGCGCCGACAGGGGAAGCAGCCGCCGCGGCGTCCTGCTGCCGCGGCCGGGTGCGTTCCTGCGACCGGGCGGCGAGAGGCTGCCGGCCTTCGTGGGAGGTGGGATGCTCCGTCACGCGTGGGGTTCCGTCCGTCCGGGCCGGTTGTATGAGGCAATCACCTCGTGGGGCGCTACTGTGCCCCGGCAAGAGCGGCGATAACAACGGCTGTCACCGGATGCCCCCGAACGAGGGGCCGAAACCGGATGCCCGCAGCGCGGTTCGGTGACAACGTTTCCAGCGACGGGGCGGGCGACAGCGAGCACGTCTCCACCCCCTCGTAGTGGTTCATGCGACTCATGCGACTGATGCGGCTCATACAGCTCATGCAGTACGTGGTGCTCGTGCGATGACTTGCGGTCAGGTCCGGTTCCGCGTACGCCGGTTGGAGCGGAGCGGCCCTCCGGAGGACGATCCTACGTTTGCCCCCCTGGGGTGCATCAAGGGTCTCACGACGGCATATGCGAGGGGGTACGGTCCCAGTCATCCGGGAGCGCGGGAACCCGCCAGCGCGGATCGGGCCGCCAGTCCTCCCAGCCGTCCCGGAACGGTGCGCCCCAGTCCCGGATCACCTCGACGGCCGCGCGGCCCGCTTCGCGCACCCGCTGCGCGGTCTGCGGGGCCATCAGACCGACCCGCTGCGCCTGGGCGAACTCGTCCTCGTCGCGCCAGACCCAGCTGCGGTCCGGGTAGACGGAGATGTCGAGAAAGTGATCCTCGGAGTCGATACCGCCCGCCCAGCGGGTGCGCGGTTCCTCCAGGTTCACGTACCAGCTGCGGAACTCCCAGCCGGGCTCCCAGAACAGCCAGACCGACCAGGGTTCACCGGGACGGGCGAGCTTCAGCACTCCGTTGCCCAGCCAGGTCGAGCGGGCGGTGGTGCGCGGGGCGGTGTAGCGGGTGGCGAGCGGCTCGTCGTGCACCTCGGTGCCGTTGGCCAGCACCGGCTTCACACACTGGGTGCCGGGCGCCACCCATACGGCGAGCAGCTCGTCGGTGTCCTGGACGACGGTGACGGGGCGACAGATGTGGACCGGGCCCGGGGCATGATCCGGCGCGGCGTCCCGCGGCAGCGGGCCGTTGCCGCGGTAGCGCCACAGGATCTGATCGCCCGGCGCCCAGTGCTCGATGTACTCCGTACCTGCCATGGGCAGATCTTAGAGATGCCGCAGCCCGGTTGCTGCGACGCATGTCACGGGCGGGTCATACGCAACACGTCCAGCGCCTCGTCGAGCTGCTCCACCGTGAGGTCGCCGCGCTCGACATATCCCGAGTCCAGCACCACCTCGCGGATCGTCCTGCGCTCGGCCAGGGACTTCTTGGCGACCTTCGCCGCCTCCTCGTAACCGATGTACTTGTTCAGCGGGGTGACGACGGACGGCGAGGACTCCGCGTACTCCCTGGCCCGCTCCACGTTCGCCGTGATCCCGTCGACGGTACGGTCCGCGAGCAGCCGGGAGACATTGGCCAGCAGCCGCACCGACTCCAGCAGATTCTTCGCCATGACCGGAAGCATCACATTCAGTTCGAAATTGCCCGCCGCGCCCGCGACGGCGACCGTCGCATCGTTCCCCATCACCTGGGCCGCGACCATCAGCACGGCCTCAGGAATGACCGGATTTACCTTCCCCGGCATGATCGACGAGCCCGGCTGGAGGTCGGGAAGGCTGATCTCGGCCAATCCGGTGCGGGGGCCCGAGGCCATCCAGCGCAGGTCGTTGGAGATCTTGGTGAGCGAGACGGCGACGGTACGGAGCTGGCCGGATGTCTCCACGAGCCCGTCCCGCGCGCCCTGCGCCTCGAAGTGGTCCCTGGCCTCGGTGAGCGGCAGCCCGGTGACGCGGGCGACCTCGGCGATGACGGCGGCGGAGAAGCCGGGCGGGGTGTTGATGCCGGTGCCGACGGCCGTGCCGCCCAGCGGCAGCTCGGCGAGGCGGGGGAGGGACGCGCGCAGCCGCTCGATGCCGTACCGGATCTGCGCCGCGTAGCCGCCGAACTCCTGGCCCAGAGTGACAGGCGTGGCGTCCATCAGATGGGTACGCCCCGACTTCACGACCGTCGCGAACTCGGCGGACTTGCGCTCCAGGGCGCCGGCCAGATGGTCCAGCGCCGGGATCAGCTCGCCGGTGACGGCCGCGGTCGCGGCGATGTGGATGGAGGACGGGAAGACGTCGTTGGACGACTGCGAGGCGTTGACGTGGTCGTTCGGGTGGACCTCGCGGCCCAGACGCTCGGTGGCGAGGGTGGCCACGACCTCGTTGGTGTTCATGTTGGACGAGGTGCCGGACCCGGTCTGGAAGACATCGATCGGGAAGTGGGCGTCCCAGCGCCCCCCGGCGACCTCCTCGGCGGCCTCCTGGATCGCCAGGGCGATCTCCGGGTCGAGCACCTTCAGCTCGGCGTTCACCTTGGCCGCGGCCGCCTTGATGCGGGCCAGGGCCTCGATGTGGGCCCGCTCCAGGCGCTGGCCGGAGATCGGGAAGTTCTCCACCGCGCGCTGCGTCTGGGCCCGCCACCTGGCGTCCGCGGGCACCCTCACCTCGCCCATCGAATCGTGCTCGATGCGGAAATCCGTACCGCCCGCGGGGGTCTGTGCGGGGGTCTGTGCGTCGTCCATGGGGTTCAACCTCCTGAAAAAGCTGAGCACTTGTCTTGTTCTGTGTATTCCCAAGTCGCCTACCGACCAGTAAATACCGGGGGTAACCACAACCCGGGGAGGCGCAATGAGGCGCACCAGGCACAGACTTCGCTGTACGGTCGCGGCCGTCGCGGCCATGGCGGCGGCACTGGGCGGCATGGCCGCCGCCGCAGGACCGGCGGGCGCGGCGGACCGGTCCGGTACCACCCCTACCGCATCCACCCCCCTGTCGCCCGAGCTGGAGGCCATCCGCGCCGCCGAAGCCACCCAGCTGTACGGCGACCCGGCCGAGCGCCCGCTCGCCGACCGCAAGACCGGGCTGATCTCGCTCGGTGACAGCGAGATCTCCGGCGAGGGCGTCGGCACGTACGAGTCGGGCACCGACGGCCCCGACAACTGGTGCCACCGCTCGCCCGACTCCGCCATCCACCGCACCGGGATCCCGGCCGACGTCACGTACAACGTCTCCTGCTCCGGCGCGTACACCGGCAACATCGTGATCGGCGGATCGAAGCAGTACGCCGACGAACTCGTGCAGAGCGACAACCTCGCCATCAAGGCCCGCAACACCCGCATCAAGATGATCGTGCTGGTCGCCGGCGCCAATGACGACCTCCAGTTCGGCCCGGTCATGACGGACTGTGTCGAGCGCTGGGTCCTCCTCCAGGGCGCGTGCCAGTCGAAGTACGAGGGCGGCTGGCAGGCGCGCGTCGACGGACTCGTCCCCAAGGTCGAGAAGACGGTGCGCGATCTGAAGACTGTCATGTCCGACGCCGGATACAACAACAGCGACTACAAGCTCGTGGTCATGGGCTACCCGAGCCCGATCGGCCCGGACTTCTACGACAACCCGAACTTCCCCGGCAAGCTTCCCGGTGGCTGCGCCGGATACGACTCCGACGCCGCCTGGGGACGTAACACCGCGGTCCCCGCCTTCGAGCGCGGCATGCGCAGGGCGGCCGCCGACACCGGAGCCGTCTACCTCGACAACTCCCGGCTCTTCCACGGCCACGAGGTCTGCAGCGAGGACACCTGGGCCCGCGGCCTCTACATCGACCTGTCGCACTTTCCGCCGGACTCCAACTCCGTCCGGCAGTCCTTCCACCCGAACGCGCGCGGCCACGCCGCCTTCGCCTCCTGCCTGACCCAGATCTACAACTCGGGTCTGCGCGAGGCGAGCTGCGCCGACCCGGCGAGCACCGGATCGCCCGTCCTGCAGGCCGCGGCGTGGGACGACGTCTTCAAGCCCCTGAAGAACGAGGCCACGGGCACCTGCGTGGACGTCCCCGCCTCGGTGACCCGCAACGACACCCGGATCACCGGCTGGGACTGCCACGGCGGCCGCAACCAGGGCTGGTGGTACGACTCCGGCACGAAGAGCATCCGTACGGAACTGAGCCACGACCGGTGCCTCGACGTGCCGGGCGCCGACTACAAGGCGGGCGCCGCGCTCATCGTGTGGAACTGCTCGGGCGCGGCCAACCAGCAGTTCGTCAAGCAGTCGGGCACCCTGCGCCCGGCGGCCTCGACCGGGCTGTGCCTGACGCTCGCGGCGGCCGAGGACCCGCTGAAGCTGCAGAGCTGCGACGGCAGCGCGAAGCAGCGGTTCGCGTAACTCCGTCCCGCGTTGAAGGGAGGGGCGGGACGGCCTCGGCCGTCCCGCCCCTCCGCCCCGGCCGATGTGTCAGCCGGCCGTCACGAACGAGCCCAGGACGGCCGCCAGATGACCGGGGTCGTCGGCCCCGCACAGCTCGCGCGCCGAGTGCATCGACAGCCCCGGCACCCCCACGTCGACCGTCGGGACACCCAGCCGGGCCGCGGTGAGCGGACCGATCGACGTGCCGCACGGCATCTCGTTGTTGGAGACGAACGGCTGCCACGGCGCACCCGCCCGCTCGCACGCCGCCGCGAACACCGCCATGCCGGTGCTGTCGGTGGCGTACCGCTGATTGACGTTGACCTTGACCGCGGGGCCGCCGTTGGGCAGCGGGTGGTGGCCCGGATCGTGCCGTTCCGCGTAGTTGGGGTGCACCGCGTGCGCCATGTCGGCGGAGATGCAGAAGGTGCCGGACAGGGCGCGGGCGAAGTCCTCGGAGCTGCCGCCGCGCGCGGTGACCGAACGGCCGAGGACCCGTTCCAGCAGGGGGCTCTGCGCGCCCGTCTCCGAACCGCTGCCGACCTCCTCGTGGTCGAAGGCCGCCAGGACGGGGATGCACGAGGGCTCGTCGTCCGCGGTGGCCGCACCCGTCAGGGCCGTGACGCCCGCATGCACCGACACCAGGTTGTCCAGCCGCGCGGACACCACGAACTCCCGGTCCGCGCCGAGATATCCGGGCGGCTGGATGTCATGGAGCATCAGATCCCAGCCGAGGACGTCATCCCGGTCCACTTCTGCGGCCGCCGCGACCCGGCGTAGCAGCGCGCCCTCCTCGGGCGCCCCCAGCGCCCACAGCGGGGCGAGATGGCGCTGCCGGTCGAGGGCGAGCCCCTCATTGACCGTACGGTCCAGATGGATGGCCAACTGGGGCACCCGCAGCAGCGGTTCGTCGATCTGGACGAGCCGGGACTCGACCCCGCCGCCGGGGCCGCGCAGCGCGAGCCGCCCCGAGATGCCCAGATCGCGGTCGAGCCAGGTGTTCAGCGGAACGCCGCCGTAGATCTCCACGGCGATCTGCCGCCAGCCCGCGGACCCGGTGTCGGGGGTGGGTTTGACCCGCAGATTCGGGGAGTCCGTATGTGTGCCGACGATCCGGAAAGGGGTGTGCGCGGGGGCGCCCTCGGGGACGTACCAGGCGATCAGGGCGCCGCCGCGGACGACGAAGCTGCCGCCGGTCGTGCCCGTCCAGTCGTCCGTGCCGCGCAGTTCACGGAAGCCGGCCTTCTCCAGGCGCTGGGCGGCGCTCGCCACCGCGTGGTACGGGGAAGGGCTGGCCCTGATGAAGGACAGCAGGTCGTCGGCGTGGCTGCGGTGGGGAAGCGGCGTCATACGGCGTCCGCCTTTCCGGTGTTCGTCGGTGAGGGTGAGGGGGTGAACCCGCGCCGAGCCGCTGGGCGCGGCGCGGTGCGGTGTCCGGGGCGTGGGGGTGGCGGCTGTTCTCTGGTTCCCGAGGGCGGTCTGCCGGTTTCCCAGGACTGTTTCCGGGGTCTCCGGGACTGTTTCCTGGTTCCCCAGGACTGCTTCCCGATGCCCCGGGTCGGCGGAGCACTTCAGGGACGTCCGACAACCCACCGCAGCGGCCCGGCACGGCGCAAGTCCGCGGCCCGGCCCGCTGCGTGAAAGCGGCGGTGCCGGACGGGAAGGACTGGCCGGACCGGCGCCCGGGTTCCAGGCGGCCGGGGGCGTACGGGGCCCGTGCCGGGGGCGTCCGGGAAGGCGCTGCGGAGGGCCTGGACGCGCGGCACCCCGTTTCCGGACACCGCCCGCGCCCGCCGGCCCCGTACGGGTGCGCCGCAAAATTGGCTGAATTCCGTCGTACGCGAGCCCTCACCGCACCTGCCCACCGCGATCCGTACCGGAACGGGGCGCGGGGATCCGATCCCGCCGCCGCGACCCCGCCACCATGATCAGGAACACCACGGCGATCACCATGGCCACCCCGTGCGACCAGGCGACGACGGCCGGCGGACTGTGGCTGTCGAGTGCCGCCGCGACCAGGATCATGCCGACGCCGAACCCGAGATTCTCCACGGTCGCGGAGAGCCCGAACGCATGACCGCGCAGACCGGCGGGGAGCGTCTGCAGATGCGAGGTGTACGAGACCTCGGTGAGCCCGTCGGCCGCTCCCGCGACCAGTGCGATCACGGCGGTCGCCGCCCACGGGAACCCGGCGAACGCCAGAATGAACGCCCCGGACATCAGACACGTGCCGTACCCGAACCCCGGTGCGCCCACCGACCGCCCGGTGCGCTTGATGTACCGCTGGATCACCCGCTGTGCGACGACGTTCCCCAGCGCCCACAGACACCAGAACGCGCTGACGAACACGGCGGGGTGCGAGGCGTCGAGCCCGGCGGAGTAGACCGGCAGCGCGGCGTTGTGGGAGGACGAACCGAAGGCGTCCGCACCCCTCAGCACCACCATCAGACCGAGACCGGGCGCGGCGGCCGACGCGAGGAACGCCCCCGGCATCCGCCGCCGTCCCGTCCCGGTCCCCCTCTTCCCCTCCTGCGTACGCCCGCCGGAATCCCCCTCCGATTCCGGCCGGGCACCCTTCCCCCTGCCCCCGCCCGCGATCGGCAGCAGAGCCACCGTCACCGCACAGACCACAAAGGTGGCCATGTCCACCACGAACGCGGCGGTGTAGCCGACCAGCGAGACCACCACACCCGCCGAGGCGAATCCGGCCACCATCGCCAGTGAACGCCCCGTGATGGAAAGAGAGTTGGCCCAGGACCGCCGTTCGTCGCCGACCATTTCGGGAATGGAACTGCGCAGCGACACCACGAAAAGCGTTCCGCAGGCGCCGACCACCGCGGAAACGGCCATCAGCGCGGCTGTCCGCATCCCCTCAGGCGCGAAGACCAGCAGCAGCATCACCGCCGCCTGCGCCACATTCGTCCACAGCATGAGGCTCTTGGCCGTGAATCGGGCGAGGAGACCACCGGAAGCCAGTCCGGCGAGAAATCCGGACCCCAGACGCACGGCCATGAACAGGCCCATCGCAAGCGCTCTGCCCGTCGTCTCGTAGACGAACAGACTGAGCGCCACCATATTCAGGAAGGTGCCGTACGAAGAGAGGGAATATCCGGCGACGAGGAATCGATAACGGCGCTCGCCGCGCGCCGGGCCGGCCGGATCGATGTCCGGTGCGGGGTTTGACCGGTCGTCCGCCTCTTCGATGTCGTGCGACGTCACCGGCCCATACTCACCGAGCGGCCGTGCTCGCCCATGGCCTCCGGATTGCACGAATGTAATCTGCATGGTTGTGAAGGACGATCATTCCGGCCCACGGGCGTGTGATTGCCGCGAATCGTCACCGGACCGCGCCTGCGACACGGCCCTCGCGGCCTATCGGCGCGCGCTCACGGAAGGAAGCCTTCCGGTGGGCGAGGTGCCCGGCTGCCTGAGCACCCTGCATCTGATGGTGCAGGACCGTGACTCACCGGGACGCCTGATCCCCGTACCGCCCGAGACCGCCTCGTTCGACGCACTCGGGCCCATCGAGGAGGCGATCGCCCGCGAGCGCCGCACGCTGCGCTCGGCCCGTGCCACGCTTGCCGTGTTCGAGGGCCTGTACGCCGATGTGCACCGGCTCGAACAGCCCGCCCTCACCCGGCTCTCCGGCGCGGCCGTGATCGGCAAGGCGCTCGACGCGGGCGTCGCCGGCTGCCGCGAGGAGGTCCGCACCGCCCACCCCGGCGGCGGCCGTCCCGCGCACACGCTTGAGGAGTCGCTGCCCCGGGACCTGCGCAATCTGCGGCGGGGCCTCCGGCAGCGGACGATCTACCAGCACACCGTCCGCTCGGACCGTACGACGCTCGCCTACATCGAGCGGGTGACCACCGAGGGCGCCGAGGTCGGAACGCTGGCCGAGGTCGTCGACCGGATCATCATCTTCGACCGGAACTTCGCGTTCGTCCCGTACTCCGACGAGAAGCACAGCGCCCTGCGCATCCAGCACCCGTCCCTGGTTCGCTTCCTGGTCCGTCACTTCGACGAAGCCTGGGCCCGCTCGGTCCCGGTCCGCCCGGAACGCGTACCGCTGCGCACCCCGGTCGTCACCTCCGACCTGCAACGGACCATCCTGCAGGCGGTTGTGGGCGGCGAGACGGACGAGTCGATCGCCCGCCGGCTCGGGATGAGCCGCCGCAGTGTCGCCGAGCACGTGCGGAGGGTCTCCGAGCAACTGGGCAGCAACAGCCGCGCCCAACTCGGCTATCTGGTCGCGACGTCGGGGCTGCTGGAGGGCTGAGAACGGGGGAGTGAGAACGGCCCGCGGGGGCGTTCCGGCCGATGGAATACGGCCGGAACGCCCCCGCGGGACCGTGTCTGCGGTACGCCTCAGCTCATCAGGCGAGACCCGGACCCCGCACCGGAATGCTGGTGAACGTCGGCGCCGGGGCGGGCTCGGTGAAGAAGTCGTTGCCCTTGTCGTCGACGACGATGAACGCGGGGAAGTCCTCGACCTCGATCTTCCAGACCGCTTCCATGCCGAGCTCCTCGTACTCGACGACCTCGACCTTCTTGATGCAGTCCTGCGCGAGGCGCGCCGCCGGTCCGCCGATCGAGCCGAGGTAGAAACCGCCGTGCGCGTCGCACGCGTCGGTGACCTGCTGGGACCGGTTGCCCTTGGCGAGCATCACCTTGGAGCCGCCCGCTGCCTGGAACTGCGCGACGTAACTGTCCATGCGGCCGGCCGTCGTCGGGCCGAAGGAGCCGGAGGCGTACCCCTCGGGCGTCTTCGCCGGGCCCGCGTAGTAGACCGGGTGGTCCTTCAGGTACTGCGGCATCTCCTCGCCCGCGTCCAGCCGCTCCTTGATCTTGGCGTGCGCGATGTCGCGGGCCACGACCAGCGGGCCGGTCAGCGAGAGCCGGGTCTTGACCGGGTACTTGGTCAGCTCGGCGAGGATCTGGTCCATCGGCCGGTTGAGGTCGATCTCGACGACGTCCCCGGCCTCGTCCAGGTGCTCGTCGGTGGTGTCCGGCAGGAAGCGGGCCGGGTCCTTCTCCAGCTGCTCCAGGAAGACGCCCTCGGCGGTGATCTTCGCGGTGGCCTGGCGGTCCGCCGAGCAGGACACGGCGATCGCGACGGGCAGCGAGGCGCCGTGGCGGGGGAGGCGGACGACACGCACGTCGTGGCAGAAGTACTTGCCGCCGAACTGGGCGCCGATGCCGATCTTCTGCGTCAGTTCGAAGACCTTCTCCTCCAGCTCCTTGTCACGGAAGCCGTGACCGGTGGGGGAGCCCTCGGCGGGCAGCTCGTCCAGGTAGTGCGCGGAGGCGTACTTCGCGGTCTTCAGCGCGAACTCGGCCGACGTACCGCCGACGACGATCGCCAGGTGGTACGGCGGGCAGGCGGCCGTACCCAGCGAACGGATCTTCTCCTCCAGGAACTTCATCATGGAGGCCTCGTTCAGCACGGCCTTCGTCTCCTGGAAGAGGAACGACTTGTTGGCCGAGCCGCCGCCCTTTGCCATGAAGAGGAATTTGTACGCGCCGCCGTCGGTGGCGTACAGCTCGATCTGCGCGGGCAGATTCGAGCCGGTGTTCTTCTCCTCCCACATGGTGAGCGGAGCCATCTGCGAATAGCGCAGGTTGAGCTTGGTGTACGCGTCGAAGATGCCGTACGACAGGGCCTCTTCGTCACCGCCTTCGGTGAGTACGTTCTGCCCGCGCTTGCCCATGACGATCGCGGTGCCGGTGTCCTGGCACATCGGCAGGACGCCCGCGGCGGCGATATTCGCGTTCTTCAGCAGGTCGAGTGCGACGAACTTGTCGTTGGACGACGCCTCGGGGTCGTCCACGATCCGCCGCAGCTGCGCCAGGTGGGCGGGGCGCAGGTAGTGCGAGATGTCGTGCATGGCCTCGGCGGCCAGGGTGCGCAGCGCCTCCGGGGTGACCTTGAGGAACGTACGACCGTCGGCCTCGAAGGTGGAGACACCCTCGGAGGTCACCAGACGATACGGCGTGGTGTCCTCTCCCAGGGGGAGCAGATCGGAGTACGCAAACTCTGGCATTACGGCCATTCCTCACTCGGCAGACAGCGGCTGACCTCCCTTGGGCAGCGCACCCACCAGGGTAGAACGCCGCGCGGACGCCGAAGCTGTGAGGTAAGGCTCAGTTCGGCATCCATGCGGGGCGGCATGAGGTGACACGGGGCGACACGGCGGAGGCGCGGTGGGGGCTAGTCGCGATCTATCGCGTTTGGGTACGCTGGGCCGGTGGACCTCGAAAAGCACCCCCAGCAGCCCGTAGCCCCGGCGGAGCCGGCCGGTATCCGTGCCTCCGACGCGGACCGCGACCGGATCGCGGACATCCTGCGCGAGGCCATGGCCGAGGGTCGGCTCACCGCCGAGGAACATGCCGAGCGGGTCGATGCGGTCTACCGCGCCAAGACCGTCGGCGAACTGGAGCCGCTGGTACGGGATCTGCCCGCCCCCCAGGGCGCCTCCGGCTCGGCCGCGGAGCCGGGCCCCTACGGCCACGAGAGCCCCACGGGCCCCGCCGAGAACCTGGTGGCGATCTTCAGCAGCTCCACCCGCAAGGGGCGTTGGCGGGTCGGCGGCCGTACGAACGCCTTTGCGCTCTTCGGCAGCGTGGATATCGATCTGACCGAGGCGCTTTTCGGTCAGAGACTCACGGTGATCAATGCAACCTCCATCTTCGGAAGTGTCGAGATCAAGGTCCCCGAGAACATCTCGCTGCGCGGCAGCGGCACGGGCGTCTTCGGCAGTTTCGAAGTCGCCACACTGGAATCCGCGGACCCCGAAGCGCCAGTGGTCGTCATCAACGGTTATTCGGTGTTCGGCAGCGTCGAGGCGAGGCCCAAGCGCGGGAAGTTCATTGCGGATCTCCAGGACCGGCTGCGCAAATACCTCGGCTAGGGACGGCGCGATCCGCCCGCCTCCGAACTCCTCCGAACTCCTCCGAGCTTCTCCGAACTCCTTCGAGAACAAGCCATATTCCTGACCGGCCGCAATTCCGCAGCCCGGAACCACGCGCCACTCAGTGCATAGGCGCGCGCACAGCGGGTAGGGAGTGCTGCATCGTCTCTCGCTCGCGAAGCCGTCGTCAGGAGTAGACCGTGCTGCAACTGCCGCATCAGCCCCTGCAGGTCGCCGCCGTCCCTCCCCAGCGCACCCCTGCGCGGGAGGACCAGGCCGGCCCCTGGCACTCGGAGGCGGTGTGCCGCCGGGACGAAGCCGGGCTGTTCTTCGCCCCGTCGAAGGAGCCGACTGCTGCCAGACTCGCGCGCGAGGAGTCCGCGAAGCGGGTCTGCGCGCGCTGCCCGGTGATGGTCGAATGCCAGGAACACGCCCTCATACAGCCGGAGCCGTACGGGGTGTGGGGCGGCCTCACCGCCGCCGAGCGCCGCGTGGTGCTCGCCCGTCGCAGACGGCGCGAGATGGAGCTCAAGGCATCCTCCGCATCCTCCGCCGCTACGGGCCGCATAGCCGCGGCGGGCTGACCCGTCGACGGCGCGGCCGGGGACCTGAGCCGGTGCCCCGCGTCCGTACACGCGAACCTGAACCGGCGCCGTTGCATCCGTACACGCGAAAAGGCGCCCCCACCGCACACGGGGGGCGCCTCTTCGCGTTCTGCTCCCCGAACCCCGGGGAGAGAACCTACTTCGCGCGGTCGAAGTCGATCGCGCTGTAGGCGCGCAGCTTCGACAGCCGGTGGGTCGAGTCGATCTTCCGGATGGTGCCGGACTTGGACCGCATGACGATCGACTCGGTGGTCGCCGTCTCCGCGCGGTACCGCACGCCGCGCATCAGCTCACCGTCCGTGATGCCGGTCGCGACGAAGAACACGTTGTCGCCGCTGACCAGGTCGTCGGTGGACAGCACCCGGTCCAGGTCGTGCCCGGCGTCCAGCGCGCGCTGCCGCTCGGCCTCGTCCTTCGGCCAGAGCTTGCCCTGGATGACACCGCCGAGGCACTTTATGGCGCAGGCCGAGATGATGCCCTCGGGGGTGCCGCCGATGCCCATCAGCAGGTCGACGCCGGTCCCTTCGCGGGCGGCCATGATCGAGCCCGCGACGTCGCCGTCGGAGATGAACTTGATCCGGGCGCCGGTCTCCCGGATCTCCTTGACGATGCCGTCGTGGCGGGGGCGGTCGAGGATGACGACGGTGACGTCCTCGGGGGCGGAGTTCTTCGCCTTCGCGACACGGCGGATGTTCACCGAGACGGGCGCATTGATGTCGACGAAATCGGCGGCCTCGGGGCCGGTGACCAGCTTGTCCATGTAGAAGACCGCGGACGGGTCGAACATGGTGCCGCGGTCGGCGGCGGCCAGCACGGCGATCGCGTTCGGCATGCCCTTGGCGTTCAGGGTCGTACCGTCGATCGGGTCGACGGCGATGTCGACCTCGGGGCCGGTGCCGTCACCGACGCGCTCGCCGTTGAACAGCATGGGGGCTTCGTCCTTCTCGCCCTCGCCGATGACGACGACGCCGTTCATCGAGACGGTGGAGACGAGGGTCCGCATGGCCTTCACGGCGGCGCCGTCGGCGCCGATCTTGTCGCCGCGGCCGACCCAGCGCCCTGCTGCCATGGCGGCGGCCTCGGTGACCCGGACCAACTCCAGGGCGAGGTTACGGTCGGGGGCCTCCGGGGAGACCTCTAGCTGAGACGGCAGATGATGCTCGGACATCGGAGCGCACCTTTCTGTACGGCGACGACCGGAAGAGGGTGCTCTGACTCTATCGTCAGGTCGATAAAATGAGCAGACCGGGTCACGTATGAGCGGGCTGCCCCCGGGTCGGGCCCGTCGGGCCTAATGCGACCATGGACCCGTGGCTAGCAAGCGAGGCAAGCAGACAGTGCGGGACATGTTCCTGTCGATGGCGGTGATCTCCGCTGCGGCAGGGGTCGTTTACATCTTCGTTCCGCACGACGAGAACGCCAACCCGGTCAAGACGGTCGACTACCGGGTGGAGCTCCTGACGGCGCGGCGCGCGGCACCGTACCCGGTGGCCGCCCCGGACGGACTGGCCAAGGAGTGGAAGCCGACCTCGGTCAGCTACGACCGCAAGGCGGGCGACAGCTGGCACCTGGGCTTCCTCGACCCGGAGGGCAAGTACGTCGCGGTGGAGCAGTCCACGTCCCCGTCGAAGAAGTACGTGACCGAGGTCAGCCGGGACGCCAGGGACACCGGGCGTACGCAGCAGGTCGCGGGCGAGACGTGGCAGCACTGGAAGGGCGAGAAGTACGACGCCCTCGTGCGCCAGGACAAGGGTGCGACCACGGTGGTCACGGGTTCCGCCTCGCCGGAGCGGCTGGCGGAGATGGCCGCCGCGCTCAAGTCGTCCTGATCGTCGTACGCGACATGCGCAGAAGGCCCTGGAGCAGCACATGGTGCTCCAGGGCCTTCTCCGTACGTGTGGCCGTACGCGTGGCGACGATCAGACGGTCTTGACGACCTCGTCGTAGGCGAGACGCGGCAGACGCGGGAACCAGGCGTCCTCGCCCGGCTTGCCGATGTTGACGACCATCAGCACCTTGTGGTCGCCGTCCAGGAACTCCTTCTCGATGCCCGCGGCGTCGTAGCCGGTCATCGGGCCCGCGGCCAGGCCGGCGGCGCGGACGCCGATGATGAAGTACGCGGCCTGCAGCGCACCGTTGAGCGAGGCGGACGACTCGCGGACCGGGCGCTCGGAGAAGAACGCGTCCTTGGCCTGCGGGAAGTGCGGCATCAGGGCCGGGAGCTCCTCGTGGAACTCGTTGTCGGCGACCAGGATGGCGACCAGCGGGGCGGTCGAGGTCTTCGGCTGGTTGCCCTCGGCCATGTGCTTGACGAGGCGCGCACGGGCGTCGTCGGAGCGGACCAGGACGACGCGCAGCGGCGACTGGTTGAACGCGGTGGGGCCGTACTTGACCAGGTCGTAGATCGCCTGGACCTGCTCCTCGGTCACCGGCTCGTCGGTGAAGGTGTTGGCGGTACGGGCCTCACGGAAGAGGAGGTCCTGGGCGGCGGGGTCAAGAACGAGGGACATCTTGCGTTTTACCTTCCGGACGTACACGGGGATCAAGCAACGCCGACCACGGTACGGGAGAGAAAGGTTAACTTTCAACTAAAACCGGAACGGAGTGATCTGTTCCACAGCGTGGGCCTCTTGCGCCAGTCGCCGGCAGGGGCCGGGGAAGCCGGGGAAGTCTCAGCCGTTGTCGGCGGCTGTTGCGCCGCCGCCGTTCTCCTGGGGGTCGGCCGGGCCCGCCAGGGCCGCGTCCAGCCGTGCGCGCGCGCCTTCCAGCCAGTGCCGGCACACCTTCGCCAGCTCCTCGCCCCGCTCCCACAGCGCGAGGGACTCCTCCAGTGTCGTACCGCCCGCCTCCAGGCGCCGCACCACCTCGATCAGCTCGTCACGGGCCTGCTCGTATCCGAGCGTGCCCGCGGCGCCAGCCGTCGTAGTCCCGTCGTCCGTCATGCGCTCCACCCTACGTTCCGGCCCATCAGGAGCCTCCGACCTCGCACCGAACCTTCGCTCGCTTGCTCACTCACCCGCTTGCTCACTCGCTCACCCGCACCGCGAACTCGCCCCCCGAAACCCGCGCCCGAAGCACATCGCCCGGCGCCCCCGCGTCCGCGGGAGCCCGCACCACATGGCCGTCCGACCGCTGCAGCACCGCATATCCGCGCTCCAGCGTCGCCGCGGGCGACAACGCGACGACCCGCGCCCGGGTATGGGCGAGCTCCGAGTCCGCCCGGTCCAGCAGATGCCCCAGCACCCTCCGGCCCCGGCCGATCAGCGCATCGATCTCCGACGCCCGCTCGTCCACCATCCGCTGGGGATGCTCCATCGCGGGCCGGCCCAGCGCATGAGCCAGCCCCCGCTCCTCCCGGTCCAGCAGCCCCCGTACCGTCCGCAGCGCACGGTCCCGCAGCTGCTGCACCCGGTCCAGCTCCTCGCCCACATCGGGCACGATCTTCTTCGCCGCGTCCGTCGGCGTGGAGGCGCGCAGATCCGCGACCAGGTCGAGCAGCGGGGAGTCCGGCTCGTGACCGATCGCCGACACCACCGGCGTACGGCACGCGGCGACCGTACGGATCAGCTGCTCGTCCGAGAACGGCAGCAGATCCTCCACGCTGCCGCCGCCCCGCGCCACCACGATCACGTCGACGTCCGGGAGGTCGTCCAGCTCCTTCACGGCCTGGACGACCTGATTCACCGCGTGCACCCCCTGCACCGCCGTGTTGCGCACCTCGAACCGCACCGCGGGCCAGCGCCGCCGAGCGTTCTCCAGGACGTCGCGCTCGGCCGCCGAGGCCCGGCCGCAGACCAGTCCGATCAGCTGCGGCAGGAACGGCAGCGGCTTCTTCCGGTCGAGCGCGAAGAGCCCCTCCGAGGCCAGCGACTTCTTCAGCTGCTCAAGGCGGACCAGCAGCTCACCGATGCCGACCGGCCGTATCTCCGTGGCCCGCAGGGACAGCTGGCCGCGCGGCGCGTACCACTCGGGCTTGGCGAGGACGACGACCCGTGCCCCCTCCGTCACGACATCCGCGATCCGGTCGAAGACCTGGCGGAAGCACGTCACGCTCACCGAGATGTCCTGCGACGGGTCGCGCAGCGTCAGAAACACCACGCCGGCGCCCGGCCGCCGCGACAGCTGGGTGATCTGCCCCTCGACCCAGACGGCGCCGAGCCGGTCGATCCACCCGCCGATGAGCCGCGACACATCACCGACGGGCAGCGGAGCTTCCGCGGACGTTTGGAGAGCCATGCGAGCGAGCGTATCCGCCCCCACCGACAATCAGCCGCCCACGACAACAGCCGCTCCGACGCGCCCCCGGCTCAGGCTGTGCGCCGCCCCCACTGCAACGCGAGCACCACCAGCCCCACCCCCAGCCAGCACACCCCCACCACCTGAGCGCTCGCCGTCGCCGCCACGATCACCGCGATCAGCACCCCCGCACCCACCACCGGCACCAGCACATGCCGCCACCAGCTGGGCGGCCCTTCCATCCGGCGTACGGCGAACCAGCCGACCACCGACGCGTGCAGCAGCACGAACGCCGTCAGCGCGCCGATGTCGACGACGGACACCAGATGGTCGAGGCCGTCGGCGCGCCGGGCCGCCCACACCGCCGCGATCAGCGTCACTGTCGCGGCGAGCAGGATCGCGACCCGCGGCACCCCGGACCGCGGGTCGACCTCGGCCAGCCGCGAGGGCAGCCGCCGCTCCCTGGCCATCGCGAACAGCAGCCGCCCCGCGGCGGCCTGCCCGGCCAGCGCCGCGAAGGCCGCCCCGATCGCCTTGCTGACCGCCACCAGATCGTGCAGCCAGGTCCCGACCGCGGAGTCCACCGTGTCGTAGAACGCCGATCCCTGCGCGGCCGGATCGGCGGCCAGCTCCGCCGACGTCATCGGCTCCAGCAGCGCCGCCAGATACCCCTGCGCCACGAACAGCACACCCGCGAGCACCAGACAGAACAACACCGCCCGCGCCACCTTCGACGAGCCCCCCGTCACCTCCTCCGCGAACGAGGCGATGGCGTCGAAGCCCAGATACGACAGCACGGCCACCGACACCGCACCCAGCACCGCCGACGCGGAGAAGCCGGAATCCCCGGTGAGCGGGGTCAGCCAGCCGCGCTGCGCCCCGTCCTGTACAAGAACCACCACCGCCGACACCAGGAACACCAGCAGCACCACGATCTCCATCGCCAGCACCGCGAAGCCGACCCGGGCGGCGGCCCGTACACCCCAGAGATTGAGCAGCGTGGTGATGACCACCGCGAGCGCCGTCCACACCCACCGCGACACCGACGGCACGAGCGAATTCATCGCGATCCCGGAGAAGAGATAGGCGACCGCGGGGATCAGTAGATAGTCGAGCATCGCCATCCACCCGGCGATGAACCCCGGCCCTTCCCCGAGCCCCTTGCGGGCGTACGCGAAGACCGAGCCGGCCAGCGGGGCGACCCGCACCATCTGGGCGTAACTGAAGGCCGTGAACGCCATCACGACGGTCGCCGCGACATAGACCAGCGCGACCGCACCGCCCGATTTCGCGTCGAGTGTGCCGAATACGCCGACGGGCGCCATCGGAGCGATGAAGAGGAGCCCGTAGACCACCAGATCCCGGAAGCCGAGCGTCCGCCGCAGCCTGCCTTCCTCCTGGTGCGCCCCCTCCGCCTCCGTAACCCCGCCGCCGCTGCCGCTGCCGGTCCCCGACATGAGCCCTCCGTCGATCGCGTACGCATCAGTCTCGCGACCCCGCCGATCTTCCGCGCGTTCGGCTCGGCCTTACGATGGGGCGCATGACTGCTACGACACCCCGCCGCGTCCTGCTCGCCGCTCCCCGTGGCTACTGCGCGGGCGTGGACCGTGCCGTGATCGCCGTGGAGAAAGCCCTGGAGCAGTACGGCTCCCCGGTGTACGTGCGCCACGAGATCGTCCACAACAAGTACGTCGTACAGACCCTGGAGAAGAAGGGCGCGATCTTCGTCGAGGAGACGGCGGAGGTCCCCGAGGGCTCGATCGTGATGTTCTCCGCGCACGGCGTCGCGCCGACCGTGCACGAGGAGGCGGCCGAGCGGAAGCTCGCCACGATCGACGCGACCTGCCCCCTGGTCACCAAGGTCCACAAGGAAGCCGTCCGCTTCGCGCAGGACGACTTCGACATCCTCCTGATCGGCCACGAGGGCCACGAGGAGGTCATCGGCACCTCCGGCGAGGCCCCCGAGCACATCACGCTGGTCGACGGCCCCGAGGACGTCGCCGATGTCGAGGTGCGCGACCCGTCGAAGGTCGTCTGGCTCTCCCAGACCACGCTCTCCGTCGACGAGACGATGGAGACCGTCGGCGCGCTCAAGGAGAAGTTCCCGCTCCTGATCTCGCCGCCCAGCGACGACATCTGCTACGCCACGCAGAACCGCCAGATCGCCGTGAAGCAGATGGGCGCGGACGCCGACCTCGTGATCGTCGTCGGCTCCAAGAACTCCTCCAACTCGGTCCGCCTGGTCGAGGTCGCCCTCGGCGCCGGTGCGAACGACGCCCATCTGGTCGACTTCGCCGACGAGATCGACGAGGCCTGGCTTGAGGGTGTCTCCACGGTCGGCGTCACCTCGGGCGCATCCGTCCCCGAGGTCCTGGTCGACGGCGTCCTGGCGTGGCTCTCGGAGCGCGGTTTCGAGGACGTGGAGATCGTGAAGGCGGCCGAGGAGTCCATCACGTTCTCGCTGCCCAAGGAACTCCGCCGAGACCTGCGCGCCGAGGCCGCGGCGCTCGTGGAGAAGTGACGGCTTCGAGCCGACGGCTTCCCGTTCCGGGAAGTGAGCCGGGCCACCTGCCCGTACCGTGGATTGCATGCAGATCTTCGGCGTGGACATCGGCGGATCCGGGATCAAGGGTGCTCCCGTGGACCTGGACCGCGGAGACCTGGCGCAGGAGCGCCACAAAGTACTGACACCGCACCCGGCCACGCCCAAGGACGTGGCCGATTGCGTGGCCGAGGTGGTCGGTCATTTCGACTGGTCGGGCCCGGTGGGCATCACCTTCCCGGGCGTCGTCACGAGCGGCTGCACACGCACCGCGGCCAATGTCGACAAGGGCTGGATCGACACGGACGCCCGCGGACTGCTCGGCGACAGACTCGGCCTCCCCGTCACCGTCCTGAACGACGCCGACGCGGCCGGCATCGCGGAGATGGCATTCGGCGCGGGGCGCGACCGCAAGGGGACGGTGATCGTACTGACGCTCGGTACGGGGATCGGCAGCGCCCTCTTCATCGACGGCAAGCTCGTCCCCAACACCGAGCTGGGCCATCTGGAGCTGAACGGCCACGACGCGGAGAAGCACGCCTCCACCAAGGCCAAGGAGGACGAGGAGCTGAGCTGGCACCACTGGGCGCACCGGGTGGAGAAGTACCTGACCCATGTGGAGATGCTGTTCTCGCCCGAGCTCTTCATCATCGGCGGCGGGGTCAGCCGCAAGGCCGACAAGTTCCTGCCGCTGATCGAGCATGTACGGGCCGAGATGGTGCCGGCGGAGCTGCAGAACAACGCGGGCATCGTGGGAGCGGCGATGGCGGCGAACACGGCGTAGGGCCCGCCCGACGGCCTTTTCGGTTGCCCTTCCCCGCCGCCCGGGTCAGCGTTGCGGGCGGCGCGGTCCCTGAGCGCTCCGGGCCGTCTGCGCGGCGAGCAGCATCCGACGCTGACGTTGCCGCTGCCGCATCAGCCGTACCTTCCGTACGGTCGCGATGAGCCCGGCGATGAGCGTCCCGCCGTACAGCCACCCGGCATGTACGGCGAGCGCGGTGACGAGCGCCATGGTCTGGCCGCCGAAGCCGCCCGTGCCGCCGGAGATCGGGATGACGCCGACGGCGAACGCGATCGGCACGATGATCGGCGCGGTCACCAGGTCCGCGGGCCGTACCCACAGCGCGGTCAGCGCACTGACCGGCAGGAACAGCACCCCGAACACGGTCGACGAACCGTCGAGGACCAGCCAGTCGAGGCACGCCAGTACGAACATGGAGGCGGCGGCGAAGAGCCCCGCACCGATGCCGGTCAGCCGGGGATTCGGCAGCCTGCGCAGCGCGAGAACGGCTGGTGGCACCGGCCGGGACCGGCCCTCCGGCTGCGCGTCCATCACCCGATAGACGGTGGCGGCTTCGTCGATGGTGCCCTGCGGGGACAGCGGGGCCTGCTGAGACTGCCTGCGCTGCGGGGGACGTGTCCTGTGCTGCTCCACCGGGACAACGTAGGTCGCCGGGCGGGAGGAAACAGGTGCGGGACACGCGCTTTGGGTGACCTTGGGGGTGAGTTCGATGCCACACGGCCGAACGGGAACCGAATCGACGCCCGACCGGACCCGTGGCTACCCGGTCGCCCCCGCCCGTAAACTGGAGAATCGGCCCACCCGGGCCCCACGCATTTCCACCCGTCCCACCACCTCCTCACTCCTCCCCCTCCTAACTCCTCAGGAAGTCGCCAACGTGTCGCTCACGATCGGAATCGTCGGCCTGCCGAATGTCGGCAAGTCGACCCTGTTCAACGCCCTGACCAAGAACGACGTGCTGGCGGCCAACTACCCGTTCGCCACGATCGAGCCGAACGTGGGCGTCGTCGGCGTCCCCGACGCGCGTCTGAACAAGCTGGCGGAGATCTTCGGCTCCCAGCGGCTGCTCCCCGCGACGGTCGACTTCGTCGACATCGCCGGCATCGTCCGAGGCGCTTCGGAGGGTGAGGGCCTGGGCAACAAGTTCCTCGCGAACATCCGCGAGTCCGACGCGATCTGCCAGGTCATCCGCGCCTTCAAGGACGAGAACGTCGTCCACGTCGACGGCAAGGTCTCGCCCAAGGACGACATCGAGACGATCAACACCGAGCTGATCCTCGCCGACCTCCAGTCCGTCGAGAAGGCCGTCCCGCGCCTCACGAAGGAGTCCCGCCTCCAGAAGGAGAAGGTCGCGGTCCTCGCCGCGGTCGAGGAGGCCCAGAAGATCCTGGAGGCGGGCGACACCCTCTTCCACGCGGGCATCACCGCCGGCACGGAGAAGGGCAGGCTCCTCCACGAGCTGCACCTCCTCACCACCAAGCCCTTCCTCTACGTCTTCAACGTCGACGAGGACGAGCTGGTCGACGAGGACTTCAAGAACGAGCAGCGCGCCCTGGTCGCCCCCGCCGAGGCGATCTTCCTCAACGCCAAGATCGAGTCCGAACTGATCGAGCTCGACGACGACGAGGCCCTCGAACTCCTCCAGTCCATGGGCCAGGAAGAGCCCGGCCTGGCCACTCTCGGCCGCGTCGGCTTCGACACCCTGGGCCTGCAGACCTACCTCACGGCAGGACCGAAGGAAGCCCGAGCCTGGACGATCAAGAAGGGCGCCACGGCCCCCGAGGCGGCCGGTGTGATCCACACCGACTTCCAGAAGGGCTTCATCAAGGCGGAGATCGTCTCCTTCGAGGACCTGGTCGAAATGGGCTCGGTCGCCGAGGCCCGCGCCAAGGGCAAGGCCCGCATGGAGGGCAAGGACTATGTGATGCAGGACGGGGACGTGGTGGAGTTCCGCTTCAACGTGTAGCCGCTGACATATCACCACGTCGCTGATCTGGCAAACGCCCAGGTCAGAGAGGGCCCGACTCTTCGGAGTCGGGCCCTTGGTTTTTTCCCGTGCTGGGATGGTGCTGGGATAGCTGACCCCTCGTCACCTGTCATCACCCCTGCTCATCCCTACCGTGCTGGGATCGTGCTGGGATGGGATGGGAACGCCCGTGCTGGGTTTCGGACAGTGTGCTGCCCGGTGCGACGGGTGAGCAGGGAGAGGATCCATCCACACGCTTTCTTCACGGCCTCATGGCCCCGTGCGGAAACAAATCTGCACCCGCCCGACGTTGTCGATCTCCTAGCCGAGGGGGGAAGTCGGGCGTGAAGTTGTTCCACACAACGAAAGGCGGCGTGACTGAGGTCACGCCGCGTCTTGCCGACGTCGAGGCGGATGTGCAGAGCCTTATCGAGGCGCACATGGAGACGATGCTGGGGGTGCGGTTCCTGGCGAGCGAGTACGTGATCGACTGCGTCGACGGCGGGCGGATCGACTCGCTCGGGATTGACGAGAACGGTGCGCCGGTCATCGTTGAGTACAAGCGCGGCACGGATGCCGGCGTGATCAACCAGGGCCTGTACTACATGGCCTGGCTGACCGCGCACCGGAGCGCCTTCGATGCCCTGGTCCGAGACAGGCTCGGGGCTCTAGCTGCGGCCCAGGTCCTGTGGAGCGCCCCCCGCCTGATCTGTGTTGCCGGCGACTTCACCCGCTACGACGCGCACGCCGTGCGCGAGCACCAGCGCAGCATCGACCTGGTCCGCTACCGGTACTTCGGCAACGAGCACATCGGCCTTGAGACCGTGGCCTCTGTCGCCGGAAAATCGCACGCGGGCATGCGGGTGCGTCGGCGCGCGGCCGTGTTGGAAGCGCCCCGTAAGCGGACCGGGGCCATGGCTGAGCTGGCCGATGCTACCGACGAGGTGCTTTGCGGCCTCGGGGACGGCGTCACACGCGTCCAGCGCAAGCAGTACGCGGCCTACCAGCGGCTGCGTAACTTCGCCTGCGTCATACCGCCCCAGCAGACCAAGGTGCTGGTCTACCTGAAGGCGGACCCCAAGGGCACGGACCTCGTGCCCGGGTTCACCCGGGATGTGACGGGGCTTGGTCACCACGGCACGGGCGATCTTGAGGTGCAGTTGCGTACCGAGCGGGATCTGGAGCGCGCGAAGGACCTGTTCCGCCTCAGCTACGCCGCAGCATGAAACGAGCGGTGGCTTGCGCTGCCAAGGACGGTTGATGTGTGAGTGGTCAGTCGTCGTAGTGCTTGCCTTTCGGTATGGCTGGCAGGGAGTGGCGGTGGGTCCCCCAAGTATTCGGCGGATCCCCGGTTTCGGTAACCGGGGATCCGCCGCTATGTTCCGCCCCTCTGCTCCCGCTCCGGAAGACGCACTCGGTTCCAGCACGGCCCACCGGTCATCTGGCAGATCCCCTCCCCCACACGGGAGCATCACGGCAAGATGGGAGACACGAACTCCAGTGCTAAACCACGGCCTAGCTGAATGGCGTGCCTGCGTCGGCGGGGATAGCGGCGAGTTGTTGCCGCAAGGCGCCATTGGCTGGTGTGAGAACTTTGCGCAGTGCGGTGAGTAGTAGGGCTTCCTGGCGGACAACGGTTCCGTTGGTAAGTGCGCCGATTACATCGCTGGCGAGTGGTGAGGGCAGCCAGGAACTGACCTGGTGGGCGGCCTCGGGAGTGACTACAGCGGCCTTTCGGCGTGCGCATTTGAGGAGTGCTGCGTAGAGCCCACCTGCTGGGGTGAGCGGGGGGAGGCCGACCGACAGTGATCGTTGGCTGGCGAGGATCACACAGTGGAGACCGTCGTAATCGAGGTCTCCGTAGTACAGGATCTCTGTGAGCGTCTGGCCTGTTTCGGCGAGGCGCTCCGGGAGCGTGGTGATGCTGGAGGCGATACGGTCGCCGTCGCCGAAAGCGAGCCAGCCGACCTCGTGGGGGTGGGGCCAATTTCGCAGAATGCGGCGGAGGTTGTCGAAGGCGGCTGTGTTCTCGACGATCAGAAGCGAGGGCGCCGACCCGAGCTCGATGATGTTCAGGGGCGCAGGGGTGAGGTAGGCCCGTAGGTGGTCGTTGATGCTCAGGAAGCCGCCGAGCACCCATTTCGAGTCGTGAATGCCGTCGAGGTGCTTCTCGTCGCCGAACAGCTCGAAGGCGCGATCGCGTAGCGGAACCAGTTCGCTGCTGGCTCCGTCGGCGAGGAGGAAGCCGTTGAGGCGGGTGAACAAGTGATGGTCGTGCGTAGAGAGTCGGCGGCCGTCGAGAAAAGACAACTCTGCTACCCAAGATCGGGTTGGGAGACGGCTGACGGCTGGACGGGGCGGGTCAATGCGCTCGGCCCATTGGGGCAGGGGCGGAAGCGCCGTATGGTCCCAAAACTTCCGGGCGACGGGCAGCTTGAGGGCGCCGGCGTCCCGGAGAACCGTGAGAGCGTCGGCAAGGAGCTGACGCCGTTCGGGCGCGGTGAGGAGTGCCGGGTTCGAGGTGTACGCGGCGTCGGCCAGGTCGTCGAAGGGGATCCGTTTCCGCGGGTGCGCGTTCAGCCGGTCCAGCAGAATCTCGTCGAGCGTGCGTGGTGTGGTCATGCCCCGTCTTCCCCATCCCGGTCATCAGCTTCCGAGGAATCGTCCGGCTGGTCGTTGTCGGACTCGGCGAGCGGGAATCGGTACAGCCGTGCGGCACGGATCCCGTCGGAGCGGGCATCGGTGACGCCGGCGCTGACCGCATCCCCGTAGCGTTCGGACAGCTGGACGAGGCGGTGGCCGCTGCGAGCATCGTGTGCGTTGTTGCGCAGGCGCAGGATGAGAGGGAAGCGGCCGACAGCGTCGAGGTCTTCCACACCCGTGGTGTAGATGAGCTGGACACCGTGAGTGGCGGCGACCGTGCGCTGGAGATCGATGAACGGCACGTAGTTGGACTTGCCCATTGGGTTGTCCAGCAGCAGGGTGCCGACGCCACCGGGAAGCCCGCTGTTGCGGTTGGCAGCACGTACCTGCGCCAGACAGCAGTACAACAGCACCGATACGGTCAGGAGTTCACCGCCGGAGAACTTCTTGATCTTCGTGACGTCGACGGGGTCCATGACCGGCACTGGGTGGGGCTTGAGGACCCTGGCGGTGATGCTTCCGCTGCCGCCCAGGGCGGCGAGGACCAGACGTTTAGCCAAGTCGAGCGCGGGAGGTAGGACATTGGCGCTGCTGGAGTGCTTGGCAGCGACGTCGGCGACTAGGATGTCAACACAGGTGGCTATGCGGTGGGTGAGGGTCTCCTCGCTGCCCCAGCCGGCGAGTTTGAGCGTAAGGAAAGGCTTGCCCGACCAGGCGCCCAGTCCGGCAGGGAGCTTGGAGTGCCGGGCGACCTGGTGCAGCATCGCCACGATGGTCTTGGTAAGGGCCGCGCACTGCTGTACCAAGAGGAGCTGGTCCTCAGTGAGTTGCTCGAGCAGCTTGGTGATGCGCTTCTCGCGGAGCTCGATCTCTGGGATCAGTTCGGGCAAGGATGCGTGCAGCTGCGCGGGGTCTTCACTGAGTCGGGCGACGATCTGTGCGTCGACGGCATCGGTGTACTGCCGGTCGGCCGCCAGTTGTTGTACGTGGCGGGTGGCGCCGGCGAGCTTGCGGGTGGCTTTTGTCAGGGTCGCCTGTGCGGCGGTGATGGTTTCGGTCAGCAGGTCCCGCAGATGGTGAGCCTGTTCCTCGGTCAGGGCGGGCACGCCCTGGGCTGTAATGCCGCAGTGCTCAGTGAGCCAGGCATCGGCTTCCGCCAGTGGTTCTTTGGGGCTGGGTGACCATTGAGTGGCCAGCGCATTGAGACTGGCTTGGAGTACTTGGTGGTCGCCGTCCAGGGAACTCGCGCTCAGCGCGGCTGCGTTGGCCTTGTCCTTGAGGGCGTGGTGCTGCTCGGTGTAGGCGGTGTGGTCGCGATCGGCCTGCTCGGCCTCCTGCCGGGTTTCTCGCGCCGTGGTCTCAGCCGCTTCGGGCTCAGAGAGGTCGGCCTGAAAGTCCGTTGCGGCTCCCGCGTCGCCGAGCTTCTGGCTGGCGGACGCTTCGGCCTCCATGGCCTGCTCGGCCAGCATGGCACTGCGCGTTGCGTGCTCGCCAGCCTCACTGGCATCGTGCTCAGCCTGCTCCACAGCGCGCTCGCGGCGGTCCGGGGCTTGGGCCTCGGGACGTGCGGCGAGCTCGGCGGTGAGTGCGCGAGTGGCGTCGTCCAACACGGCCAGGGCTTTGTCCGCCGTCTCCAACCGGCCAGCGGTAATGGCAAGGTCGGTGCGCAGCTGGGTATCTGCCGTATCGGACTCATAGGCGGTCCGGGCGTTGGTGAATCGTTCCTGCAAGGCGTCCAGGGACGAGCGCTCCAAGGTCCGCAGGTTCAGGCTCACGTCCGGGTCCTCGGGCACCAAGGCGGCGAGCTTGCGCAGCGCGCTGCGGTGTCGTTTCAGATCCTGCCTGCAGAGCGTTTCGTCACGCCGGTAACGCTGCTCGGCTTTGCGGGCTTCCTTTTTGGCGCTGGTGGCCAGACGCGCCTGTTCCTGCCGGTCGGCTTGGTGCTGCTGCGCAGAGTCAAGTTGCTCTCGCAGGTCGCTGGTGCGCTGTGCCTGCTCAGCGACCTGCCGGGTTCGTTCCTCGCTGGCCGCCACCTGTCGGAGACGACCGGTGGCCTCGGTGACCTTCTGCTGGATCCGGTCGCGTTCGGACAGTACCTGCCGACGACTCATCTGCTGAGCGTCGAGCTTGTCCTTCCAGCCGTCTCTGCGGGACTCGGCCCGGTCCAGGGATTCCTTGAGCCGCTGGCGAGGAGCGGCCCCGAAGGCTTCCAGATGCGCAGTCAGTTCGCGGACCAGCGTCTGGTCGCGATCCTGGGCAGTGGTGATGTGCTGACAGCGCTCCGCGCTTTCGCTGATACGGGTCCGGAGCCGCACCTGCTCCTCGTCGGCGGCCTGGGGTTCCAGAGCTGCCCGCTGGACGGGGAAGACAGCATGGACATCGGCGCGGCCCGTGTCGGTGAGGCGGGCGCGGGCGGTGGCGCTATCGCAGACCGAGATCACTGAGCGAGTTCTCACACCGGTAGCAGCGATATAACGGCGCAGATCCTGGTCATCGACGTCGCCAAGGACAACGATGCCGCCGACGACGTCGGGAGCCTTGGCGATTGCGGCTGCGTGCTGGCGGGGAGGCAGCGAGTCTCGCAGGAACTGAAGACCGCTGACCGCCTCCACCGAGATGTCAGCAGCCCTGAGCGCGGCCAGGGCGCGTTCGGTCTCCAGCGGCGCGGGGAGGTAGCCCTCGGTCTCCAGGCAGGCCAGGGCCCGCCGGTCGGCAGCCACGGCGAGCTGCTCGGCGATCAGCGCATCCCGGGCCCGCGTGATCTCCTGGTCCAGCACCTTCAGCAGGGGATAGCCGGCGACATCGAAGTCCAGGCCATTCCCGGCGGCTACTTCGTCGTCCAGCAGCGCTAGTTCGGTCAGCCGGGGGTGGCGGGCCAGGAGCTCCTGCTGTGCACGGAGCTGGCTCCAACGGTCCCAGATTCGGTCGTACTCGTTGGATGCTTCCCGCCAGTGCCTGTCAGCCGTCTCCCGGTCACCGGTCAGTTCCGCGAGCTGCTCAGCCAGCTCCTTGAGGCGCACCTGACCACGCGTCAACTGGGTGTCCAGCTGTGCAGTGTCGGCTGACCAGCGGGCGTGGGCCTCCTCCGGAGTCTCCTTCTGCTCCAGTAGGCCGTCCGTACGGGCTCGAGATATCAGGGCGTCGATCTTTTGGAGGGACTGCTGCAGGCGGGCAACGCTGCTACGGGCCTGCTCCGCAGCGACCAGGTGCTGTGTCTCGGCATGGTCCGCCGTCTTCCCCTCGCGTTCGGCGTCCTTGACGCGCTGCGTGAGTTCCGCGGACTCGGCCTCGCGCTCCTCAATGACCTGGGTGAGCTTGGCGCGCAACATCGCGCCGGCGCTTTCCATCGCCTCCCGCAGCGGGGCAGCGTCATGAACACGACGGGTGAGCAGCGTGTTCAACTCGGCTTGCTCGCGTTCCAGGCCCTCGCGCTCCAGGTGGGTATGAACCGACTGCCAGGCTCTCCTCCGCGCCTCGGCTCTCTCCTTGGCGGCTTCGGCCCGCTCCTGGTCGGCACGGCGGGCCCTGGTGGTGAGCACCGCAGCCGCGAGGTCGAGAACGTCGGCCCGCTGCCGGCGCTCTTCGGCGCGGCAACGCGCCTGTTCGGCCTTCTGCTGCGCCTCGCTGGCACCGACGGCCAACGACGCCCTCTGCGCGGTGAGGGCGTCGCGGCGGGCACCGATCCATGTACAGGCCAGCTCGCCGGCCGCGTGGGCGGCGGCCATCTGCCCGTTGAGGGCCGCCGTGTCGGCCACAGCTTGCTGCAATGGCCGCAGACGGGTGATAGCGCCAGTCAGGAACCGTAGTTCGAGTTCACGTGCGGGCCGCTTGGCCAGTCGCTCTGCTTGGTTCTTGAGGTTGGCGCGCACGGTCGTTGGCTGGGTGGGGTCGACGACCAGGTCGATGAGGAGCTCCAGGAAACCCTCGGCGCTGTCGAACTGGAAGAGTTCGGTGATCGCCCCCTCGTCGAGGTTCATCCGGCGCTGCACCTGCAGCAGCCGCGGATCGAGCCCACGGTTGGACAGCGTCTTCTCCCACGTGGTGTGGCTGCCGTCGTTCACGATGTGCAGGTCCAGGTGGTGATCCGCCTGCATCAGCTGGGTGAGGGCCTCAAGGTAGCCCTTCTTGCTGCGCCAGCCGCCCAACGTGTGCACGGGCAGGGTGGTGAGGCCGGCAGTCCCGGAGGGCCGAAGGGTGTACCAGGCGCGCTGGAGTTTGTCCCAGGCATCGTCGTCGTTAGCCGGGCGGTGTCCGTCGGGCCACTGGTAGACGGCGCCGGTGATCAGCGCGGGGATCCCGAAGGGAGAGGCGTCGTCCTCCCATTCCGCGATGACGTGGGCGGGTTTGCCTTCCAGGACGTAGTCGATCAGGCCCTTCTTCTTCGTGTAGCCGATGAAGTCGGGCTTGCCGGGCAGGAGCAGGTTGAAGAACAGCGCGAGCAGGCTGGACTTGCCGCCGCCGTTGCGCAGCCAGATGATGGCGTCGCTGATCTGCCCGTTGGGGTCGGTGAGGTCCAGCACGGTGCCGTTGAAGCGGGCGTCCTTGTGGCCGATGTTTTCCAGTCGGATCCGGCGCAGTCGCAGCATGTTCAGTTCTCCTCGGCGGCAGCAGGGTGGGGGTCGGTGTCCGCGATCTGCTGACGGCGTACATCGGTGATCTTTTGGAAGGCGGGCAAGGCGGCGGCGCCGGCTACCTGCAGGCGGAAGCTGTTCAGTAGCCGGTACTCCAGCGGTCCTAGGGCTCTGGCCTGTTGGGCGTAGCCCTGCCCGACGAGCCAGTCCAGGACGGCCTTGATCCTGCCGAGGCTGGAGGATGCGGCCAGTTGCCCGGTCTTGGTCAGCCGGTGCGGGGACAGCGCGTCGTACGCGTTCCAGGCGGCCTGGGCGGCGGCGGCTGCGGGCAGTAGCCCGGCGTCATCCTCGGCCTCCTCGCGGAGCCGGTGGATCAGGTGGCGGACGAACGCGTCGATCTCCTTGACCGAGACCCGCTTGATCGTCTCCTCTTCCAGATCGGCGGCGGTGGGGTAGGCGTGCGCGGCGATCGCTACGTGGATCAGCCCGTAGACCAGCCGGTCTTTGGGGTCGCGCATCTTGGCCGGCAGGTCGGCGAGCTTGAAGGCGAACAGCCCTCCGGTCACGGCCGACACTCGCAGGCCCTCCTCAGAGTGGGCCGTGATTACGTTCAGCGTCATGCCCTCAGCGATGGCATCGGCCACCTCCCGGAACGCGGGCGAGGACCGGTAGCGCTCCACGAGCTCGTGGTAATCGGCATCCCCCAGCGGTTTGCGGCGGGGCTGGCACGCGTAGCGCACCAACCGGGCCGCATCGGATATCTGCTGGGTGCGTGGGGCGGTGGTGGTGCTCATCAAGCGGCCTCTTCTGTTGCAACGTGGCGCACGGCGGGCGCGGGAAGGCTGAGCAGGTCGCTGCCCTGGTGGGTGGCCGAGGTCAGGGAGATGCCGTCGTCCAGCACGATGAGCTCAGAGGCCATCAGGCTTCTCAGCCGGACGGCCGGATCCGGGTCAGCGGTATCTGCTTCGGCGTCCTCGGGGTTGGGCGCAAAGGCCCGCAGTACGCTCAGCGCCACCAGGTCAGTGACCACGGGGCCCAAGGGTGCGGCGTCGGCCAGCAGCTGCGACAACCGCATCGGCCCACCCCGAGCCCGGGTGAGGACGGCGAGTGCCTGTTCCCAGACGGTGCTGTCGTAGGCCGGTGCCATATCCAGTCCATCGTCGATGATCTCTACGTCTTCGTCGGGGAATGCGGCCAGGTTCTCCCGCGGCGGAGTGAGCAGCATCGGATACAGATCCGCCAGGACCGGCAGAGCGCCGACGACCGGACCGCACACTGCCTCGGCGAATGCCTCCGCGACATCCAGGGCCTCGGCCCAGTCCAGGTTCAGCAGCGGTGTGAAGACGTCTTCCTTCATCGCGACCGTGTGCAGTTGCGCGGGGGGCCGGAACCGTTGGGACGCCTGAGCATCCAGGAAGGTCGGTTCCGCACGCATGACCTGCCCGTGAAGTTCCGAGTGGCGCGTGTAAGCGCGCTGCAGCAGGTCCAGTACCCGCCCGCAGGCTTGCCGCACTTGGTCATCTCCGAAGCCGCTGTGGGTCTGGCGCAGCCGGTCGATGAGGTCACCTTCGGCTGCCAGGCGCTCCGTGAGGTGCTCGCGTGCCTCGTGCAGCAGTTCCGGTGCCCGCTGATTCCAGTCCACCGACGCCACATCGCGTTCCGTCGCCACCAGTACGGTGCGCACTCGCTCGGCGTAGGCGACCGAAAGGCGCAGACTCTGAGCCGCACTCTGTTCGGCCCGGCTCCACTGGCCGCCCTCGATCTGGCGCCGCAGCACCGTGTCCATCGCCGCCTGCGCATCTTCCACCGCCAGGTCCAGGCCGCTCAGCAGCACGTTGATTGCCTCGCTGCTGGCCCGGACCACGGGGTTGCCGGAGCGGTGCGGTTCCTCGCGCACCAGATGGAACCGCACTGGCTGCATCTGGTGACCGTCACGGAAGTCACTGCAATCAACAGTGAAATCGGCCCCACCGGCGTCGTCGTTGAGCAGGCCCCGCCACACGAACCGGGCCACGGCCACGTGCTCGTCGTGGGGACGGTCCGGCGCAGACCGCTCCGCCATCCCAGTCAAGAAGCGCACGATCTCCTCAGTGGTGGCCTCATCCTCCAGCCCCTGCCGGGAGACCACAGCGTCCAGCGCCGCCAATGCCAAACTCACCAGGTCGTACCGCTGTCGCGAGAACGGCTGAGGTCCCGGGCGTCGCGCCAAGTCGTGCAGCACCCCCGAAAGAGCAAGAGACACCCGCCGCCGCATGAACCCGGGGGCCCGGACCAGTTCCTGCCACTCGGGCGCGGCCACAGCGGACTGGCGGAGCTCGGCGAAGAGATCACGCTCGTCCGCCGTCAGGGCCTCTGATTCATAGGTATCTAGATCCACATTGTATGGATCATGCCCCTCTTCCTTGTTATATGCCATGTTTGCTGTATATCAGGCATGTCTGACATCGCTTCCTGCTCGGTCTCGATATGCCCTGTGACCTGGGAAGACTCCCGGACGCTTGCGCGTGAATGCGAGGCTAGAGGGCGGTGGCTCAGGCCGCGATGGCGAAGCGAGTCCCAGAACGAGCATGGCTAGCCTTCCGGTGCCACCGCGGGCAGGACGGCTGCCTCCACTTCCTCGCCGGCATGCATCAGCGCCCACCGCCGGGTGGCGATCCCCGTCACCGGCGCCGTCCGGGAAGGAAGGGGGCCGGTGGGGGCACCGTTGTATCGGCCTGGGCGGTGCGCAGTGCCGGACCTCTTGGAGGTATTGGCTGGAGTGACCGTACGCTTCGTCCTTCGGCAAGTTCGAAGGCGATGTCCTGCAGAAGGGGCGCTGGGACGTGCGCGGAGAGCTCCAGCGCCCAGGTCGGCTGGTGGACGGTGTTGCCGCCCCATACGGTCCAGGTCGGCAGGGGACCGTCGGGCCGCTGGCCGACGGCGAAGGAATCGAACTGGATGCCTGCGGCTTCTTTGCCGGGCGCGTCCCATCGGATGTAGCGGCCTTCGATGGTCTGCTTCCAGCCCGCGTCGGCGAGCGGACGCGTCGCCTCAATGATGGTGGTCTCCGTGAGGCTGGCGGACGGGCCCCATGCCGACTCGCTGGCAGCGGAGTTCAGCATGGCGAGCACGATCTCGGCGGGGGTGGAGGCCGTAGCGGTGGCGGACCAGAGGCGCTCACTGACCGGCGTCTCGTACGCTGCGAGCGTCCATTTGTTATCGCGCCCTTGGGCCTCGTGGTCGAAGAGCGCCCGTAGGGTAAGCGATTCGTGGTTGGCGACGGTGCTGCTGTCGTCCCAGGTTCTCCACTTCTTCCATTCTCCGTGCGACTCGAGAAAGTCGTCCAGGAGCGCCTCGTGGCTGCCAGCCGCAGCAGCGTGCGCGTCTACGAGCCCGGTCGTCGCCGGGGCCGGCTGAGTGTCGGCCGCACCCGGTAGCGAGGTGCGAGCCCGTTCAGCTTCGTGTTCGGTGCTGGTGGCCGGTGCCGGACCGGGGCGTACGGCGTCGCCGTAGAGGCGATCGAACTCGGTGATGGCTTCGACGGGGTTGTCGTACCGGGTCGATTCGGTGCGCAGGTGGTTTTCCCCGTGGAGGTGGATGCTTGGGCCGTCGCGGTAGGTGCCGACGGCGACGGTGGTCCAGCCGTCGTGGGCGTGGGCGTGGATGATCAGGCGCCCGTGCCGGATGTCGTCGTAGATCTTCTGGGCGTCGTTGGAAACCTCGCGGATCTCCTCGCGCGAGCACCAAGGCATGGGGTAGTTGGCCCAGGTCCATTCGGTGTCGATCTCGTCGCGCAGCTCGGGGGTGATGTCCACGGTGATGTTCTCGGCTCGCAGGGCGCGTGTGGCTTGCTCGGCGTAGTGCGGTTCTTCGCGGTCGATGCGTGCCATGACCATGGTCTGTTCGTCCAGCGGCTCGAAGCCGTGGATGGCGAGAAGGGCGTGGATCGTGCGGGTGGGGGCGCCCGTGATGGTGGCGGTGACGGCGCTGGAGCGCTCCTGGTACAGGTCGAGGCGGATGTGAGGGGCGGCTTCGGGGTGCGGCAATCTGGTCTCGTTTCGCGGATCCGGCCGGAGCGGGCCGGCCGGATCAGGGGTCATCGGAGTGCTCGTGCTGTGGTAGCTCGGGGCGGCGGACCGGCGCGGGAGACGGCCGGGCTGCGCGGGGCACGAGGAGTCGCCGGAGGTGTGGGGGCGGTACTGCGCTGCCAGCGGGTGCGTTGGGCGGTGAGGTCGGCCAGGGCACGGCGGCTGCCAGTGATCAGTTGGTGCGTCGTGTTGGCCGGGTCCTCGGCGTAGGCGGCGATCCGTGTGGCGACGTCGCACGCGCTGGTCAGCAGGGCGCGTTGAAGGATGCGTTCACCCCAGTACCCGGCTGACCCGACGGGTGTGGAGACCAGGGCCATCAGGTCACCGGCGGCGAGGTCACCGGCCGCGAGGAGTCCGCGGTGCTGGGCTTCCCAGAGCACGGTGACCGGGTCCACGGGCTCTGCGCGGTGGACCAGCGAGGTCAGGCACTGCCACAGGGTTGCGTGCAGGGACTGCGTGAAATCGTCGGGCTGGAGCCAGCGCATGTCCTTCAGAGCTGTCGGATGCGCGGTGGCGGTGGCGAGGAGGAGTCTTTCCTCGTCGAGGGCTTCCTCGCTGCTGCGTGCCGTGGGCTGTTCCGGCAGGACGGTGCGTGGCAGGGAGCCGGGGTGCGGGGCGAACTGTCCGGCGAGCGTGTCCAGGAACTGTGCGAGGGCGTCGGCCTGGGCCAGGGTGGCGGCGGCCCGGTGGGGCAGGGTGGCGTCGACCGCGGTCTGGGCGAGGCGCTGGGCGTGCATGAGCAGCGTGCGCCGGGCGTGATCGGACTGGATCATCCGGGCGTACGTCGGCGCGTGCTGGGGCCACGGGCAGACCTGGACGAGGGTGTGGAGGTAGGAGACCGTCAGCCCGGGGGCCTGGGGGCGGGCCGCGTCGAGTATGGAGTTGAGCCAGGCGGGATCGGAGCGGTGGGCCTCCGGATCGGGCAGCGGCACCGTGCGCATGGCCTGGAAGAGGGCGCCGTGGGCGTGATTGCTGAACTGCTCCGCTCCCAGGCCGCGGACGTCGGGAAGCCGGTGGGGATCCAGGAGGAGCGCACCGAGCAGGGACTGCTCTGCGTAGTGGACGGGCCGCGGAGAGGGCAGGTCGCCTAGGTCGTCTTCGTACGGGTCGGTGGAATGGGGCATCTACGCGGCCAGGGTGAAGTCGTCGGGGCGGAGGGTCTGGCCGAGGTACGGGGCCAGCAGATGAGCGGCGAGCCGGGGCGGCACCGCGTTACCGATCTGGCCGAAGACCTGCCCCTTGTTCCCGGCCCAGGGGTAGTCGGCGGGGAAGGTCTGCAGGCGGCCGGCTTCCTGGGCGGTGATCCGGATGGACTCCGGCGCCGGCTGCTCCTCGCCAGCGGTGCTGGGGGCGGCTACGGCGATCCAGACGCATTCGTTCGCGCGATGGCCGAAGAACAGGGTGCCAGCCGGCTCGTCGGACCGGCGTACGGTCGCGTTGGACTGGTTGTTGCTGCGCAGTGACCATGACCAGCGGTGTGCTTCGCCCGTGAACGTGGGGGCAGGCTCGTCGGCCAGCCGGTTCTCCCGGGCACCGTGCCGAGCCGTCCACCCCGCGCCTTCCCGGCGGGACTGCAGGATGAGGGTGCTCTGGGGCTTCCAGGTTCCGCGGTCGCGGGCGTCGCTGAGGGTCTTGCGTGATCCCGACGGGAAAGGCTCGGGGCCGCCTCCCGGGCCTCCGCCGGCGCACACGGTCGGCACCGGGCGGTCGGTGGCGCCCCAGCCCAGGGCTTCGGCCATGGACACCCACCGGGCGCGGCCCGGCCCGAACAAAGACTCCGGCTCGGCGACCCTGGCGTGGGTGGGCGGCGGCGGCTCGGCGGTGCGGGTGCGCGAGGCGAGCAGGATCGCCCGCCGCCTGGTCTGCGGCACTCCGTAATCGGCCGCGTTCAGGATGCCGGTCCACACGGAGAACCCCCAACTGCGCAGGATCGCGGCGTACTGGCGCCACAGCGGCAGCACATCGGGGACCTCCTCCATGGCGATCCATTCGGGCTGGCCGTGCTGATTGAGGGCGTGGAGGTAGCGCATGGGTTCGGCGGCCAGCAGGGAGCGCTCGTCCTGGCAGGCGGTGAGGAGCTGTTCGCGGGTGTCGTGGCCGGTGGCGAGGTCGGCGACGGCCTGGTGGACGAGGGGCTGGTCGAGGAGTCCGAGGCGTTTGCCGGCCATCGACCATGCCTGGCAGGGCGGGCTGGCGATGAGTCCGGCCGTCTTTCCGAGGAAGGGCCCCACCGGGTACATCGCGACGTCGGTGCGGATGGTCAACTGCCCGGCTGTGGCGCGGGTCTTGCAGGCCCACTCGTCCCATTCCAGGCCGATGTCGCGTACGCCGAGGACGGTCAGGGCGTGGCTCCAGCCGCCGGGCCCGGCGAACAGATCGAGCACGATCACGTGGCCAGCCCGAAATCGTCGCGGGCCAGGGCGTCTGCGTCGCCCCGGCAAGCCCAGGGCGAGCAACCGTCGGTGACGCCCTCTTCCAGCGCTGTGGCGTCGTGGTCGTCGCCAAGTTCCTGCTGCAGGGCGGCCCACTCGGCGGCGGTGACGTGATCGATGGGGGCCTGGGCCAGAGGAATTCGCGAGCGGTGCAGGAAGGCTTGGCCGAGCAGGCGGTTGCCGCTGGCGTTGGCGCGGGCGTTGCCCTGGCGGATGGCGGCATCGAATTCGACCACGTCCGCCCACTCCTCGGGCGAGGTGTCACGGATATGGCGCCACTGCGCGTTGCCGTGGAACGGGCACCCCAAGCACGACGACTTCGGGGTGTCGGCGAGGTCGAGGGAGGACAGGTACCGGACGCAGTCGCTGCGCGACCAGCCCATGTCGATGAGCGGGTGCCGGTTGCGCATGTACTTCACGTCCGCGTCCTTGGCGCGGTGGAACTCGTCGGTGGAGATGCCGACCCACTGCTCGACGAACACCCCAACAGGGATCCGGGCTGGGTACGGGTAGCCGAGGAGGGCTCTGACCTGCTTCTTTATCGGTTTGATCTTGTACTCGCCGGTGCACTGCCGCCGGGTCATCCCGGCCTTGCCGTCCTGGTTGAGGATGTAGAGCGGCATGGAAGCGAACCGGTGGTGCGGGTCGAGTGCGTCGTCGCGGATGTTCCCGGTGGACACACGCAGGACGGGGATGCCGGCCGGGGCGGCTATCTCACGCTCCAGGCGGTCGAGATGGTCATAGACGGCGCGGGGCTCCCATCCGGTGTCGGCGAAGATCGCGTAATCGACCTTGGGAAGGACACCTGCGGCGGACAGGGCGAGCAGGGTGCTGGACTGGACTCCGGCGCCCAGGGACAGGGCGCGGAACTGGGGCTGTTCGGTGATGGTGGGTCCTGGAGGGCGTGGGAAGCGGAGGGGTACCTCAGCGCGCCGGCGCGGGCGCGGCAGACGGCTGGTGGTCTCGGCGCAGCGCGTCGCAGAGGGCGAGGAGGCCGTCGAGCAGGTCAGCGGCGGAGGCGACGAACTGCTGCGGCGTGGGCCGCAGGAGCACTGGTGACGGCGTGGCGGCGTCGGCTCGGCGCTGTTGGTTCTCGACGGCGCGCGTCAGGGCGGCGGTAAGTTCCGCGCTCGCGTCCTGGGCAGCCTTGGCGGTGCGTGCCACACGGCCGAGGCGGAACAGGTGCGTGGACGGATCGCGCGGTACCTCCCGCTCCAGGGCAAGAAAAAGGTGGAGCGCGGCAGTTGCGAGCGCCTGCGCCTCAACGACGCGAGCGGTCAGGACCCGGGCGCAGTCGACGGGGGCGTTGCGCAGGGACCGCCGCAAGTCGCGTGCGTCGGCCGCGATCTGATCAAGAACCTCGTGGGGGCTGGGCGCATCAGGCATCGAGGGCCGCGCCGATCCGGGTGCGCAGGGCCTGGGCGAACGAGGCCGTCACCGCGGCGGCCGGGGCAGGGTCCGACAGCAGGGCCCGGACGATGGGCGTGCCGATGACGACGGCGTCGACCAGTGGCGCCACGCGGGCGGCGAGGCCGGGGCTGGAGATACCCACGCCCGAGACCACGGGCAGCGGACTCGCGGCGCGCAGCCGCTGGGTGAAGGCGCCGAGGGCCGTCAGGTCGAGCGGGCCCTGGTAGCCGGTGGGGCCGGTGCTTGCGGGTGCGTAGAGCCAGCCGGACGCACCGTCGATCGCGGCAGGGAGGTCGCTGTCCCGAGTGGCGCGCGGAACGAGGCGCGGCGCGGACAGTCCGGCGGCGTGGGCGGCGTGGTGCCAGCGGAGCGTCTCGTCCCGAGGCAGGTCGACCACCATCATTCCCGCAGCTCCCGCGTCGGCGAGCAGGCGAGCCAGGTGTTCGGGACCGTGGCAGCGGACGGGTTCCCAGTAGGTCATCACCACCGTCGGCCGCAGCGACGCGGCGTGTGCCACGGCACGGACGGTGCGGTCGATGACGTCCCCCTTGAACAGGGCGCGGTGGTAGGCGGACCGGATGAGGCGGCCGTCGAGGACCGGGTTGGCACAGGGCAGGCCGATCTCGAACAGGTCGGCCCCGGACTGGGCGAGGTGGTCGAGCTGGCGGCACTGGACGTCCGTCTGGTGCACGCCGGCTGGGATGAACACCCCGAGCGCGCACTGGGGTTGGGTGAGGAGCGTGTGGAGGCGGTCGGCGGTTGCCAGGGTGTGTCCTTCTCAGTGAATGAGCCGTCGCAGGTCAGCGGCGACGGCCGGCCGACGGGGTGGGCGTAGTTGCGGCGGTGTGTTGTGCGGCGGGATGCGGGACTGGCTGGGGCGGCGCCGCGCGTGCAGGTGGTTCGGCGGTGAAGGCGGGACGGACGGCGTCGAGGCCGTCGGCGAGGTCGCGTGTACGGTCCGTGGCGTCGCGCAGCCCGGCGCCGGCCATGTATCGCGGGGAGACCATGACCCGCTCATAGGGTGCGTATTGGATCAGCGTCGAACACCCTGCGCCGCTGTGACCTTCGGGGCGGTGGCCGCCGCCGTTGACAGGGCGGCGCGAGGTCGAGGCTCGGCCAGGGCGCGTTGCCCCGCCTCGGTCACGGTGATCTTTTGGCCCTGGAACAGAGAGGTGCCGGTGTCGGCGATGACCAGGCTGCGCTTGGCCAGAGCGCGGTAGGTGGCGATGGAGACGCGGGTGCCGTCCTGGGTGGTGACCCGGGTGATGCCCAGCCCGCGCGTCGAACTCTCATACAGGTTTCCGCCGACGGCCAGCGCGGTGAGTGCGTCGTACTGGGCGGGGCTGAGCGTGGCCCCTGCCGTCTGCTGTACAGCCGGCGGCTTGTGATCTTGAGCGGAGGCGAGGTCCTCGGCGATGCCGTGGGCGAGGTAGTGGCAGCCGGTCGCGCACAGGTCGAGCTGATGGACGGCATCGTTGAGGTGCCCGTTCATCTTCGGAATGGCCTCGGCGTGCCGGGCGGCGCGTACCGCTTCGTCGTCGGCCGGGTACCCGGCGAACTGCGCCCCTTCGTACGGGTTGGCGAGCAGAACGTGGGCAAGGTCCGTGCCGGCGAGCGACGACGAGGACACGACCGAGGACAGCAGGTCCAGGCTGGCACGGCTGCCGGCGACGTGGGTGTACGCGCTGTTGTCGAGCGCGGTCAGGCGCACCATGGCGGTGGCGGTGAGGTCCTGGGCATGCAAGAGGAGGGGGCCGATGCGGCGCAGCGCGTCCGTGCCGGGCGTGTACGAAACGTCGTGCACGCGCGCCTTGAGAGCTTCGAAGTCACGGGCCAATTGGCGGAGTTGGCGGGCTTGTTCGTGGAGATCGGTCGGGGGCGTGGGAATGGGTGGCTCCTGGGATGGTTCAGCGGCTTCGGGCGGTGGCCTGCGCGGTAGCGGGGAGGGGGCGGGGCGTCGTCCCGGGCGCGGCGCTCGGCCTTGCCGGCGGCAGTTCGATGACCGAGGCGAGGGAGGTGATGCCTGCCGCAGTGAGGCGCACGCGATCCTGGGGCGGGCCGCCGACGTAGGCGGCGTGCGCCGAGTTCGCGGTTCTCTCGACCAGGCCCTTCGCCTCCAGGGCACGCAGGGTGCTCATCAGTACCTTGGGCTCGCGGGAGCGTGTGAACTCGCGCTCCAGAGAACTGCCGGCCACGACGTGCCCGCGGGCGATCTCGGTCAGGGCGTCGCACTGAACGGCAGTCAGCCGTTGATCGGCGACCGGGGCGGAGGCCCAGCGGCGCCGGCGCGTCTCGGCGGCCAAGGTCACCGCGCAGCTGACGGCGGCTTCCGGGGCCAGGGCGGTCAGCCCGCGAGCCGTCCTGGCATGAAGGTCCCCGGAGGCGGAGGCGGAGGCGGTGGCGAGGAAGGCGAGCTGCTGCAGACGCATGACCGTCTCGGCCAGCTCCACGCTCTCGTAGAGCCGTTCGCCCTGGACCGCCTTGATCGCGGACTGGGTGTCGGCTGCCAGGCGCAACGCCGACTCGGCGTGGGTGTCCGGCCCGGACGGGGCGGTGGTGCGCAGGAGGAGATCGAGTGCGTCGTTGTGCTGGGTGTACTGGTCGGCCAGATGGAGCAGCCGCTCGACGGGGGTAGGTGGCGGCGGGACGTCGAACAGCAGGGCTTCGGCGGGTGGCTCGGTCATGAGCGCCGCCGTACGGGCGGGCAGGGGGCGATGAGTCTCTTCTCCAGTTGAGTGGGGCGGGACCGCCGGCGCGGTGAGGGTTAAGCGGCCGGGCCGAAGTCGCTCTGCTTCGGTGCCGCCTTGGCGACGGCGCGTTCGGTGATGCCCTTAGACGCGCGGGCGGAGGCGGCGGAGAGTTCGCCGGCGCCGGGCTCGAGATACCAAGGGCGCAGGTCGAGCATGGCCGCGCGCATTCCGGTGGCGAACGCGAGCGCGGTGCCCTTGGGCAGGGCACGGATGGCGTCGGCGGCCAGGATTCGTTCCTGCCGCATCGACACGGAGGTGGACTTCCCCGAATCCGAGGTCGAGGTCGAGGTCGTCTCGACATCGTGGTCGCCGATCAGGCGGGACAGCTTGTCCGCGAAGTCCGGGTCGTCGATGCCGGAGCCGATGACCTTGATGGTGGAGGCGGACCACATCGCGTCCATGCCCGCGTCCCCCCACACTTTCTGGCCCTGACGGTAGGACTGCAGGATCGTCATCGGGATGATGCCCCGCGAGCCGAGGTGGGAGTACAGATCGGGCAAGTCGCTGATCTTGCAGACGTTCGCTGCCTCGTCGAGGATCGCGAGCATCGGCGGATCGAGGCGTCCACCAGCACGTTCGGCCTGAGCGGTCGCGGCCCGCATCACGCTGTCCGCGCACGCGGCGATCAGCGCGCTGGCACCGCCTCCGCCGTCCTTCGACAGCAGGTAGAGCGTGTCCTTCGAGGTGACGAACGCGGACGGAGTGAACTCCGGCACGTTCTTCTGCGGTGTCACCCAGGTGGCGATCTCAGTGTTCAGGAGGGCTGCGGCGTACTGGCGGGCCGTCTCATAGATCCCATCCCTCGTTTCCGGCGGTCCCTCCACCGTTCCCTTGAGCTGCGCGGCGACCGCGGCGAAGCCGTGGTCACGCAGGATGTCGAGCGGGGTCCGGTCGGCGGGGAAGGCGAGCCAGGCCATCACGTCGGTGATCGGCCGTTTGGCGAGCGCGGCGGCCAAGAACAGCTGGCTCAGGATGTTCGACCCGGCCTTGGACCAGAAGTCACCTTGCTGACTGGCGTCGACGCTGGCGGCGAGGAAGTGACCGGCAAGGCGTCCGGCGCCGTCGAGGGTCTTGGCGTCGGCCAGGGGATTCCACCACATGGCCCGCTCGGCGTGGGCGATCTGCTGCGGGTCCATCGACCAGGTCCGGCCGACGGCTGCCCGCGCGTCAATCGTCGTGGTGTAGGCATCCCCGGCGGCCTTGTTGGAGGTGAGCAGGACCGGGCCGGGCGCCGCCAGAATGGAGGGGATCGCCAGGCTGGTGGTCTTTCCGGAGCGGGGCGCCATGATCGCGACGGCCACGTCCTCGTATCCCATCCGCACCTCGTACTTGGTGCCCTGAAGGTTGCCGAGCAGGATGCCGGAATCGGCTGCGTCGATGCGCTTGGCGTCCTTCAAACTCGGTCGCAGAGAGCGGGCCTTGGCGGTGATGGCCTTGGACATCAGGGGTTCGATGTCCTTGTGCTTGGCCATGCCCACGACGCGCTTCCTGCGTCCGCTTCCGCCGTCCTTGTGCCGCTTGTAGAGCACGGCCGCGGTGACGGCGAGGGACAGCAGCAGGGCGCCGGGGACGATGCGCGTCCCGATCAGCAGGGACGTTTCACCGAGGTGGGGCCACAGCTGCTCGGGATGGAGCAGGGCTGCGACGGGCTGGTACGGGGCACCGGTGTCGGCGTCGGTGACTCGGGCGGTGATAGTGCCGCCCACCCAGGCCAGGTTGGCCAGGGGGACCGCGATGGCAAGGGCGACGCCCAGGACGCGGAAGGCTATGTCGTATCCATCGGTGGACGTGGAGTTGGGCTGGGGCAAGGGGCTGTTCCAGGGAGCGTGGAGGTGGGGCGCGGTGGCGCCGTTCAGCGGGCGCGACGCGCCGTGGGGGCGTGCGGCGGAGCGGGAGGCGCCGACGGCGGCGATGCGGAGTTCCGCTGGGCGAGGGCGGTGGTGCGGTTCCTGAGCGCGAAGGCGACGGACTCTGCGCTGACCTGCCGGGTGCTGGCGCTGCCGTGAGTGACGGCCAGAGAGGGAACACGGTGTGGATGCCGGATGAGGGGCGTCGTGTCGGCCAGCGCACCGAAGAACGCGGAGACCACGTGGGACGGGGTGTTGACGACTGCATACGCGCGCCAGATGGCGGGGAGGTGATGGACGGACGTTTCGACGATCCAGCCGGTGCTGCGCCCGCTCTCGTCGACGATCCGGTCGACCCGTGCCAGGCCGTCGGGGGAACTCATCCCCTTGGGCGAGGTGAGACCGTCGTGGTGGCGGGGAGCATGCCAGCTCGCCGCGCGCAGCGGATCGTACGGGTCGACCGACGCCGTCGGCGGTGGGGCGGACGCGGTGAGCGTGTCGGTGACCGCGGCGATGATCTCGACCGGAGTCTGGGCGTCGAAGGTGATCTCCCAGGCGCGTTGATCACCGTGATGCGCATGACGCAGGGTCCACCACGGCTCGGCCGGGTCCGGGTCCGGCGCGATCCGCAGCTGGGCGAGCTGGTCGGGGCTGGTGAGGATGACCCGCGGCACCAGCGGATCCCCGGCGGTGCTCCAGCCGCAGGCGCGACGGAGGGGAACAGTGACCCAGGCCGGGTCGCCGCTACCGGCCAGATAGCGGGGCGAGATGAGGGTCTGCTCGATGAACTCGGTCACGGCGCTCAGCGCCGTACCGCGGCAGCAGCGGCGGGTGCCGGAGGGGCGGCGACCGCCGTGGGTGCGGCTGCCCTCGACTGCCGTTCGGCCAACGCGTTGACGGCGAAGAGGGCCTGGCCGTGGATCGCCCACTGGTCCAGGTAGTGCCATGCTTCCGCGTAGCTCTCGGCGAGCGGTTCCTCGTACGCCGCCGTGCCGGGCCGGGCGCTCTCGGGCAGCGCGGCGCGTACGGTAAGCCAGTCGTCGTAGACGGCGTACAGGCATTCCGTGGCCTCATGCAATTCCCGTACCTGCCAGGCGAAGCGCCGCGTACGGTCGGATACCGACAGCTGGGCGAGCTGCTGTTCGGCGACGTACACCAGTTCGTCGGCGTGGTAGTAGACGTGGCCGAAAGCGGCCAGTGTGTGGGCGTCGCGTTGCTGCTGGCGCAGGCCGTAGGCGTCTTCGTCGTGGGGCTGGAACGTTTCGGGGTCGGAGTGCCGGGCGGAGTAGTGGTCCCAGGCGGCGAGGATCTGCCGGCTGTGCCGCAGGTAGAGCGCGAGCTGGCTCAGGTAGAGCCGGTGCTCCTGGCTCCCGGGTTCGAGTGAGATCGTCAAGAAGGGCCTTCGGGCGTGCGGTTGTGGTCGGGGCGGGGTGCGCAGCGGTTGGGGCCGCTCCGCACCGTTCAGCGGCTTCGGGCCGCAGGCGCGGTCGCCTCGGCGCCGGGCGCCGAGGCCGGACGTGTGGTGGGTGCTGAAGTGCGGCGGGTCTTGCGGGCGGCGGTCCGGATGGCCTTCAGCCGCGCGTCGTGGGCGGCAGCGAGCTGATCACCCTGGGCTCCGCGTTCCACCTGCGTGACCAGGTGGGAGTGGGGGACGTCGTAGTGGCCACGGGAGACGGGGGCCGGATCGGTGAGGGCGGCGGCGAAGCCTGCGAGCAGGTGGCGAGGGGTGCGGTCGTCGAAGTACGCGTGCCACAGCCGGTTGTGGCCGCCGAGCCCGGTGGGCAGAGCGACTTCGGCAGTCCAGGCGAAGTGGTCGCTGGTCAGCGTGGCCGACCGCTCCATGGTGGTGATGCCGTCCGGGTGACGTGCGTGCTCGTTGCCTCGTTCGTCGCGTTCGTAGGTCCAGCCAGCTGCCTGCAGCACGGGCCAGATGTCCGGCTCGGTCTCGGGCGGGGGGTGCAGGAGCGCGTCGGTGAATCCGGCGATGATCTCGGCGGGCGTGTTGCCGCCGAAGGATGCGTGCCATCCGCCCCACGGCGTTGAGGAGATGCGCCACCAGGAGCCGTACGTCTCCGGTGTGGGTTCCAGGACCAGCGTGTGTCGGTAATCGGGGCTGGCGAGAACGACGTGGGGGAAGTCGGGGTCGCCGAAGTTCTTCCATCCGCCGGCTCGTAGCGCCTGAGTGACATGGCGCGGGTCGCCGGGTCCGGCGAGGTGGCGGGGTGTGGTGTCGAACCAGATTCGGGACCAGGGGTCGTCGGCCTTGCTGGCGATGTAGGGGCGCGTCACGTGGTCGGCGGCGGTCCGGCTGTCTCGGACGTGTAGCCGCGCAGGCGCTGCACGTCCCAGTGCAGGACATGCCAGTCGGTGGCCTCCTGGGCGGCCTCCCGGAGTCCGGTGATGATCAGGCGGATCTCGTCGGTCTCGGCGCTGGTCTGCTGGGCGATGAGGCGCGCGGCGCTGCGCAGGACATCGCCGAGCAGGATGGGCACGCCGGTGTCCTCGTCGAGGAGCCCGGCGAGAAGCGGCAGTACGTCGGATACCGGCGGATGGGTACGCAGGTAGTCCTTGGCCTGGGCCAGGGTGGCGGTCGCCTGCGCGACCTGGTCAGTGCTGGGCACAGAGGGGTTGGGCATCAACGTCCTTCGTGAAGGGGGAAAGAGGAGGGCGTACGGGCGCGCCTGGTCAGCGGTGCTTCTTGTGGCGGGGCTGCCTCTGGGGAGGGGGCGGGGCCGGTGCTGACGGTGATGGATGGGGCGGGCCGGTACGCGCAGCGGCTTCGAGACGCTGCAGATGCTGGCGACGGTGCTGTTCCGGGGTGACGACGCTCCGGTGGGAGTCGAGGTATCCGAACGTGAGGGCCGTGGTCTGGCCCTCGTCGCGCAGCAGCGGGCCGGGCTCGGTGAGCGCGGTGACGAATCCGGCGAGTGCGGCGGCCGGAGCGGTTTCGTCGATGGAGGCGTTCCAGATCCACCGATGCTGCCCGTCGGAGAGGGGGACGGAGACCTGGACGGTCCAGCGCCAGCGGGGTGTTTCCGAGATGGCGGAGACCCGGGACAGGAGGGCGGTTTCGTCCGGGGACAGGGCGGCCTGCTCTCTGCCTGCCAGCCGGGACCAGCCCCGGCTGGCAGGGAGGTGCCACAGGTCCGTGTCCGGGTGCGGGGCTGGGCTGTCGAGGGCGTCGGTGAACCCCGCGATCATCTCGACGGGCGCATGGCCGCCGAACTGGGCGGACCACGTGCGGTTCTCGGCCGGGTGGATCCGCCACCAGGTGCTGTGTGCGTCGGGTTGGGGCTCCAGCGTGAGGTGCAGGCGGTGGTCGGGGCTCTCCAGCAGGACGTGCGGGAAGCCGGGCACCGAGTGGTTGCTCCAGCCGGACGCGAGCAGGTGCTCGGTCACATGCCGGGGGTCGCCCCCGCCGGCCAGGTGCCGCGGCGAGACCTCGTCCAGCCAGCGGACGGTGTTGACGCGATGCAGGGTGGGGCCGTTGGCGCGGGAGTAGAAGCGTTCGTGGCTCACCGCGTCCGTCCGGCCTTGGCGTACGGGCGTGCTCCGGGGCCTTGGGGGCGCGCCTTGTTGGTGGCGAAGGCGTTGCTGGCCCAGGTGGCGGCGCGGGCCGCGGTGATCCGGGCCTGTTGCCAGGCGCTGAGTTGCGAGGGCAGCACGGACACCGAGGTGGTGCGGATCTTCTGGGAGGGCGGCACGTGGCCGAGGGGCCGCATCACCGGCTGCGGATCGGCGAGCGCGGTGCTGAACGCCTGTACGAGGTGCATTGGTGTGGTCGGCGTGAACACGGCCTCCCACACCCGGCCGTGTTCATTGCGGGCGCCGGCCCACCAGTGCGCCTGTCCGGGAGCGGATTGGTGAAAGCGGACGAACGCGTCTCCGTCGGGGCTGCGCGCGGTGAAGTGCTGTCCTCGCTCGGTTTCCCAGCCCTGTTGCTGGAGGGGTTCCCACACGTTGGGGGCGTGCGCGGATCGGGGCCGGGTGAGCGCGTCGGTTACTCCGGCCACGATCTCGACGGGTACCTGGCGGCCGAGGGTGGCGTGCCATGCCTCCTGCGTCGCGGTCTGCTTCCCGCTGATGGTCCAGCCGCCGGGCTGGGTGAACGGGTCGTATCCGATGCGCACGGACTTGTCGGGGCTGTCGAAGACGGCCGGTCCGCCGTTCTTGGACCTGTCCTTCCACCCGGAGGCGCGCAGGAACTCGGTGACGTAGCGCACGTCGCCGCCGCCGGCGAGGTGGCGGGGCTCGACGAGGTAGTGCTGCTGGGGCTGCTGACTGGTGGGGCCCCAGCCGGCCCACTGCTGGTTCTTCTTCACCGGCGCCGCCTGATGACCATCGCGGACGCGACCGGCGCAGAGGTCGGCCTGCTGGAGGGGGCGGTGGGCTTGGCCACCTGCTTGATCGTGCCGGTGTGTTCGGCGAGGTCGCCGCCCACGCTGTCGAGTTCGTTGGCGGCGCGGCCGAGGGCCAGCCAGACCTCGGGGGGCAGGACGCCGTGCTCGGAGTGGACCTTCGCGAAACGCGATCCGGTTTCGACGAGTTGGGTGACCTCGCCGAGGATGCCGGTGTCGTAGTCGAGGACGCCTGCCAGGATCTGGGCCGCCTCGTGCGGCGGCGCCAGGGCGAGGAGGCGACGGAGCTGGCCGAGCTGCCCGGCGATGGCTTCAGCCAGTTGTACGGAAGGGAGGTTCGAGTCGGTCATGGGCCTCCTGAACAGGGCGGTTCGGGGGTGTTAGTCGTGGTGGCGGAGGCGGTAGCTGTCGACGAGGAGGGCGTCGCGGCGGCGGGCTTCGTCGAGTGCTGCCTCGGGGCGTCCGCCGGCCAGCGGGATGGTGCGTTCACCGCTGCCGACGGTCACGGCGCGCAGGTATCGGCGGAACAGGGCGGTGGCCAGGCGGGGTCTGCGGCTGGTGCTGATGGGCGGTGGTGTGCGGTCGGGTTCGTCGGTGACGGGGGGCTCCTGGTGAGGGTGGGTGCCGGCCCCGGTGGTGCGGGGCCGGCGTGGTCGGGTGGCCAGCGGGTACGGCGCGCACGCGCAGAGCGCGGTGCGGAGGCCGGGGCATGCTCCTGCTGCTGGTCGTCTCACCGGCGGCGGGTGCCTGGCGGAGGCTCGGTGGTCCGGACTGCGGCCACGGCCGGCGGCGGTGCCGGGACGTTCTGGTTGCGCATCGCCGTGGCGGCGTCGGTGTAGGCGGCGGAGTCCCAGACGTCATCGGTGATGTGGACCATGTATCCGGCCTTGTGCAGCCAGGGCACCGCATGGGTGGCGAGCTGCTTCTTCGCGGCCTCGTCGAGGTGGCCGGGCGCTTCGTGCCAGATGTAGACCGGCCCGGCGGCGGCCAGAGTCTGGCGCTCGAAACCGAGGCGGTCGAGCAGGGCCAGGAGCTGTTCGGGCGCGCCGGTTGGGGTGTCGGCGTGGACGGTGTCGGTCAGGGCCTTGCGGTAGATCGTGACGTCGGTGCCTTCGTCGTCGGCACGGTTTCCCACGTGAGGGTGGCTCCTACGGGTCGGGCCTATCGCCGTCGCGCAGACGGCGCGGCCGAGGGGGCTGGAGGCGGGACGCTCATTCCGGGAGCGGCGGCCGGCGGGGTGTGCCGGGCGGCCTGGTTGCGGATCTGCGTGATCCGCCGGGCATGGTCGTCGAGGCCGTCTTTGCGGCGGCGCTCGCCCCACGTCGCCCACGTGGAGATCAGGGACTGCAAGAACTGCGGGAGCAGCCCCTCCTCCGGGGCGGCGATCTCGGCCAGGACGGCGGCGATGTCTTGGTCGGTCTCGGCGGCACGGGCGCGCTCGGTGAGTCGGTCGAGGTAGCGGCGGGCGGCCTGCCGGTCGCCGTCGGGAGCGGCCAGGGTGTTCAGGGAGGGGGCGACATGGACGCTGTACCCGGCGAGAAGCAGGGCGTGGGCTGCGGCTGTGGCGCCATGGCGCTGGTGCTCGACCGGCATGTGGTGCGGGAGGCGGTGGTAGTCGCGGCCGGCGCTCGGGGCTCAGTGGAAGCCGCCGGCGGTCTGCAGGATGCCCGCCGCACGGGGGTCGCCGCCGATCGCGACGCCAGCTGGGTACGCGGGTCGCGGGTGATGGTGACGTAGTCCAGGGCGAAGAAGGTCGGTTCGTCGTCGCGGCGCGTCATCGGCTTCGGTGCGGGGCGGCGACCGTCGGGGCCGGCGGCGCGACCGAGGCGGTGCCCAGTGCCGGCCGGGCCTGCGGGTGACGCAGGACGACGCCGATGCCCAGTTCGTCCAGGCGGGCCCCAGCGGCTCGTGCGGAGGCGGCCTGGTGGGCGGTGTCGTCACCGGACAGGACCAGGACGTCGCGGTCCGGGTCGAAGGTGAAGCCGTTGTCCGTCAGGGCCCGAGCGATGTCGGCGCGGTCGGGCTTGTCGACGACGAGCGAGCCGTCAGACCAGGTCATGACGACGCGCTGCGGGTCGGCCGGCGGCAGCGCCAGCCGGTCGGCGTTGCCGCGCACCTGGGCGAGCGCCACGTAGTACCGGGGCAGCAGGTCGACGGTGACGTCCTCGGCGGCGCCGAACGGATCGGCGTCGACCGCGAGACCGTCGGGCTCGCGTACGCCGCGGAACGCCTCCTCCGGTGCGTCGGCGGGGGCCATGGCGGCGATGAGGTATCCCTCGCCGCGGCCCGGCTGCTCGGCGACGAAGAGGCGGGTGCCGTCATGTCGGTGCAGCACGGCGCAGTGGTCCACATTGCGTTGGGCCAGGGCGTCGGCGACGTCATTCATGTCCCACACGCGGTCGGTGAGGACGTGGTGGACGCTGAGGCCGCCACGGTCCGGGTGGTACGTGCTGGTCCAGTCGCCGGGCAGTTCGCCGGCCAGGACGGCTGCGAACGAGCCGAGGCCGGTGTCGGGGGTGGGGTCGTGCATGGTCTCCTCAGACAAGGAAGGGGAGCGGGGTCAGTGCCGGGGGCGTGCCGCGGGGGCAGGTGCGGTCGGCGGTGCGACAGGGCTGGTGGCCAGGCGCGGTGGAGGAGGCGGGCAGGCGCAGACGGCGGATGCTTCGCGTTCGTCCGGTCCGACCTCGGCGGCGCAGGCGCGGCGCTGGGGATGGTCCTGGTGCCGGTCGGCGAGGTCGTTGCGCATGTGGGTGAGGTCGGACCAGATGACGCCGAGCCGGTGCTCGACGAGGTACTGGAGCCGCTTGGCGGTGTGCGGATCCGGGGCCTGGCCGAGGTCGGAATAGAACGCGGCAGCCGCGGTGAGGACCTCGCCGAGGGCGATGAGCACGCCGTCGTGGGAGGCCGTCAGTTCGGTCAGTACGTCGGAGACCTCGTCGCTGGTAGTGGCTTCGTGGATCTGCTCGACGAGGTGCGCGACCTGTGATCCGAGCGGCAGATAGTGAGGCTCGCGCGTTTCGGTGTCGAAGGCTTCGTCGGCCTCAACGTGGTATTTGACGGCGCGGAGCCGGGCGACGGCGCGGATGGCGAGACGTCTCTCCTCCGCTGCGTCGAGGGCCACGGGCAGGCGGTGATAGGTCTCGTGGAGGCGGACGACGGGGACGAAGCCGGTGCGTTGCAGAATGCTGTGGGCTTCGGGATCGCCGCCGCGGGCGAGGACTTCCCCGGAGTGCTCGTCGCGCCCCAGGGTCAGGCAACGATCGGCAAGGGCCAAGTGGGGGTCCTTTCTGACGGGTCAGCGGGCAAGGCGGGCGCCGGGCGGGACGGGGGCTGCCGCTGCCCGGCACGGCGGGGGTGTCGGTCGCGCCGGGGTCGCTGGGGCGGTGGGCAGGGCGGCGACGGTGGCGTCGAGATCCTGCTGGATGCCGTGCAGGCGGCGTGCGATCAACTCCAGCTGGTGCCCGCTGCCTTGGGCGTGAGCGTGCGGGAGGCGGCCGAGGCGATGAGCCGCGTGCTCGACGAGACCGCGGACGGTGGACAGCGGCCCGGTGTTCTCGTCGGAGAGTTGCCCCAGCAGCCCGGCGAGTTGCGTGGCGGCGTCAGCCACGTTGGCCTGCGGGGTGGCGCGCCGGGCGAACCGGGCGGCCGAATCCGGGTCAGGGCCTCCGGTCCGGGGCGAGATGAGGTCCAGCTCGGTCTCGATGCGCCGGCTCTCGGCGGCCAGGAGCGCGAGAAGCCGATGTGGCTGCGCTGTCCATGTGCCGTCCGGCCGTATGAGGTTGGCGAGCAGATCGAGGCGTCCGGGCTGTGCCTGAACGGCGATCCAACGGCAGCCCTGATCGTCGCCGGGGCGCTGGATGCCGGCGGTACGGGCGATCCGGTGGGCGATCTCGGACCACTCAGGTCCGGTGAGGTCGCGGTCGTCGGGGGCCAGGCGCACGTCCGCGTGCCAGATGGTGCGGCGGTCACCGTGCGGGCTGGCGGTGAAGGGGTGCTCCCAGGTGGGGTCGTCCAGGTGCTCGGCCCACTCGACGGACGTCCAGATCTGCTGTTCGTCGAAGGGGGTGTAGTAGTCCAGCCCCGGCCAGTGGGCGACCACCGTGTGGTCGGTCAGGCCCTCCTGGCCGCTGACTGGGCGGCCGAGGGCTTCGGCGAGCGGCTCGTTGGGGCTGAGGTCGCGCGGGTTGACGCGGATGATCACGGGGTGGGGTCCGGACGGTTGTGGATGAGGCGGGTCAGGTCGTGTGCGGCGGTGATGAGGAGGCGTTCGCGTACCAGGTCGGCGTGAACTGCCAATTCGCCGGGCGCCAGCAACTCCAGGGCGTGGTCGATGGCGGTGAGGGCCTCGGGATAGTGGCCCAGGGCGCGCCGGGCCGAGGCCATGCGGAACAGTGCGATCGGATCGTTGAGTCCGCCCTTGGGGAGTAGCCCCACCAGCATCAGCAGCATGGGCGCTCGGCCGGGAAGGAAGGTGCCCAGCCACACACCGTGCAGCAGAACGTGCAGGGTCTTGGGGTGGCCGGGTGCGGCAACGAGGACCCGGTGCATGACGGCGAGGCCGTCGGAGCGTGACTGCCCCAACCGTGAGAAGCCGTAGAGGGCTTCGCTGTACGGGTCTTCGTTCAGCACGCTCACCGGCACCTTGTTCATGAGGTCCTCGATGTCGCGGCAGCGGAAGTCGTAGCGCAAAGTGCTGAGGTAGAGGTGCCGGTACGTCCGCCGAATCACCGGGTCCGGGCCGGCGGCGGTGACGTGCTCGGGGTTGAGTACGACCAGCGCGCTGTTTTGGGCTGCGCGGGCCTGCCAGGCGATGTCGGCGCACACTTCGGCCGACTCCTGCCACGTCGCCTCTATCTCGCGCAGAGCCTCGGCGAGCAGCGTCGGCCACTCGCTCCCGGTGATCGCCTCGATGGCCACTGAAGCCGCACCAGTCAGGGCTGCGGTGCGCTCCGAGTCGAGTGCGTGTGTCACTTACCGCCCCGGGCGTCGGCGACGTGCACCACCTGGTTGAGGTGGGTGACCGAGTACCAGCCGCAGTCGATGTCCTCGTCGGCGCCGGCCAGGCGCGGTACCAGGTACGTGCGCAGGGCTTGCTGGTAGATGAGGCAGTCGGGGCACCGGCTGGAGAGGTGGACGAGGTAGCGCGGGTGCGCGGTGATGTAGGTGCGCTCGCCTCCGGACGGGTCGAACAGGCGCCAGCCGTCCTCGTCGGTCGGGGTGTGCCACGAGGGGGTGACGACCTTGTAGGCATCGCCCCACAGTTCGCTTCCGGCGACGCCCTTGAGGATCACGACCTGGTCGCCGGGCCGGAAGTGGGCGTGGGTGATGTCGCGTTCGGGGGTGACGATGTCACCTGGGGCATGCGGGTGGCGGGAGACGGGCACAGCAGGAGGTTCCTTCCACGAGGTGCGCGGGGAGGCGGTGGGAGGAACAAGGATCCGGACGATCCCCGGTTTCGGTAACCGGGGATCGTCGGGTATATGCCCCCACGTTCTACCGGAACGGGTTCTCGGTACCGATGTCGTCGGACGTGGCAGCGTCAAGGAGTTCGGGCAGGTCAGAGCCCTCAGCGTCCCGCTGGTCGATCCACCATCCAGCGCGGTCGACGGTGCGGATCTTGTCTTCCAGGACGGCCCAGTCGGCCTCGTCCCAGGTGCCCTCGCTCACCAGCGCGCTGTACGCGGCGGTGACGAGCTGGTGACGGGAGCGCTCGCCCCAGTCGAGGGCCCGCTCGGGCCCTTCGAGCGGCGGCATGTCGAACTGCTCGGCCCACTCGCGGGCAGCCTGCTGCTCCTCGGCGCGCTTGGCGGCGAGCCAGGCTTCCTTGGATTCCGTGTCGGAGTCGCGGGCGGCCTTCCAGCAGTCGGTGCAGTCGCGGCCTTCGAGCCAGCGGGCGTATCCGGCGCGCCGGTCAGCGGCCCGGTCGGACAGGTTGTGCGTCACTTCGTGTCCACAGCTGTGGACGATCTTCCAGGTCGTACGGACTGCCACGTGGTTGTTTCTGCTTTCTGTCTTCTGCGTCGTCTCAGCGTGTCCTGCGGATGGCGTCTGTGGCCGCCTTGGCGATGGCGACGGGAGCGTTGGAGGGCTGGGGCAGGTGGAGCAAGGTGGTCCCCGGCAGGTGCTGGGACTTGGCGGTGAGGGTGAGCTGGATTACGGCGCAGCCGGCGGTCGTGAGCTGCTTGACGCGGGTGACGGCTTGAGCGGTTTCGTCGCTGCCGTACCGGGCGTCGGTGACGATCACGAGGAGGCGGCCGGCGCCTGGGCGGCTGAGTTCGAGGCCGTGGTCGAGTGCGTCGATGGCGTCGCCGAGGTTGTGGTGGCCGCCGTTGGCATCGAACGTCGTCACGCGCTCTGGTGCTCGGTGGGTGGGTCGGGTCAATGCGGTCAGGTGCGTGTCGTAGGCGATGGTGGCGGTGAGGGAGTCGGGGTCGGTCAGGGCTGCTGCGCGTGCCACGATCCAGGCGGCGGACGCGACGGGTGCGCAGGCGGCGCGCATGGAGCGGGAGACGTCGACGGCGATACCCACACGCAGCGGTGGGGTGGGGGAGTTCCGGCGGCGGGTGTGGGTGAACGGTTCCGCGGTGGGGATCGACCCGGCCGCGCGCTGGGCGTCGCGGGCGAGGGCCGCGCGCATGTTGAGGCGGCCGGGCGGGGTGGGGCTGGTGGTCCGCTCCTCGGTCCGCTCGCGGTAGGCGGCGGCACGCAGGGCGCGGCTCAGGCGCGCGGCGGCACTCTGTTCGGCGGCGGTGGGCCTGCGGGTGCCGGTGACCGGGTTGCCGTAGGGCGCCGGTGTGCCGTCGGGGTTGACGGTGGTGCCACGGGTGTTGAAGACCGACTTGGCGGTGGCGGCGGCTTTGCGTCGCTGGCCGGTCCGCTGGGCGCGGTCCTGGGTCTGCGCCTTGGACTGCGCGGCCATGGCGTTGGTCGCTGCGGCCTGTGCCGCGAGGTCGGCGGCGTCGGTGGCTGCCGTGCTGTCCATGACGACCCCCACGGCGCCGGACAGCAGATCGGTGAGGTTCTCCGGCACGGGCAGGGCGGGGGCAGCGGCGTCCAGAGCGTCGCACCATTCTTGACCGTGCGTGAGCATGGTCGTGGCGTCGTGGTCGGCGCACTGGTGGGCTGCGGTCCAGATGCGGGTGAGGTTGTCCAGCAGGTCTGCGCCCAGCACCTTTTCGCACAGGTCGGCGACGGCCCGGGTCTCGCCGGCGTCCAGGATGCCGACGTCACGGCGGCCGAGGATCAGGGCCGCCACGGCGGCGGCGTGCTCGATGCCCTGGAGGGTGGGGTGGGCGATGTCGGGCATGACCAGGGTTCGGGCACTGGTGCGCAGGTACGTGCGGTCCGTGGGCCGCGTGATCAGGTGTTGCCCTTCGACACGGCTCTCCTCCAGCAGGAGCGCGGCCTCCACGACGCGGGGGTCCGCTCCGGCAGGCTGCGTCCAGACGGAGTGGGCCGCGTGCGCGGCCTCGTGGACGAACACTCCCCAGGCGGCGGGATACCGCTCCTCGTCGCCCACGATCCGCGGATTGATCTCGTGGGGCTGGAGCGGGGCGAACAGGCCGGCGTCGAACTCGACCTCACCCAGGGTGGGGAAGAACGCGGCCGGTGCGCCGCTGCGCGTGCCGGGGCGGCAGGTGACGAGGAGGTCCTGGCGGCCGGAGAGGGCGACCAGCCGGTCGCCGAGTTCGGCTCCCACGCGCAGCCACGCGGCCGGGGAGGAACGGGGTTGCGCGGGCGGGGCGCCGTCGTCGTCCCAGCGCGCGAGGTCGGCGTCGTCGTCCCGGGTGGTGGCGGGTGACTGGACGTGGTGGTGGGCGCTCATCGCGAGCGGCCCCGGTGCACGAAGCCGGTGCTGCCCGGGGGCTGCCGGGCAGCCGAAGCCGGGAGCTGCTTGCCGAGGGTGAGGGGCGCGATCTTCTTGACGCCGACAGCCTTGATGACGGCGTCGGCGACGATGTCGCGATCCTCCACAGGAGCGATGCCGACCAGGTTCGCCAGCGCGGCATTGGTGCCGAGGACGGCCTCGGTTTTCTGGTAGCTCAGCAGCTCTCGCAATTGGGGGGCCCAGCCCAACTCGCCGAGTTCGACCTGGCGGGCGAGGTTCCGGGCGACCCGGACCACCCGGGCATCGATCCTCAAGGCGAGGGCGAGGTCGTAGTCCGTGCCGATCTGGATTTGCACGCTGAACCGGCTCGCGAGCGCCTCCGTCAAAACCGCTCCGTGGACGCCGGGATTGTGGCCCGCCACCACGTAGAAGCCCGGCTCGGCCTTGATGGTCTCGCCCTTGTGGGCCTTGACCTGGATCTGCCTGCGCCCGTCCATCGCGGGATACAGCGCCGCCAGGACCTTCGGTGAGATCAAGGTGGCATCGTCGATCAGCAGGGCGCGGCCTTCGGTCATCGCGGTGACCAGCGGACCGTACTGGAAGACGTAGGCTCCCGCGTCGTCCTGTGTGTACTCGCCGATCAAGTCGCCGACCGTGGTGTCGCCGTCACCGGCGACGGTGAGCAGGTCCGGGAACGCCGCCTCGACCAGACTCGTCTTGCCGGTGCCCGGAGGGCCGTAGAGCAGCACCGGCACGTCGGCGTCGCGCAGGCGATTCAACGCCTCGACGTCGGGCAGATCGGCCAGCTCCCGGGGGTGGTAGAGCTGGCCCCCCGCGCGGCGGATCGGGCCGGTCTGCCTGGGCGTGGCTGCTGCGGGAATGGTCGTGCGGGCCGTGGCCGGCTGGGTGAGGGGAGAGTGGGTGCCCGGTGGGCTGATCACAGCGGTCTGCGCGGCTGCGGTGGTTTTCGCGTTCGCGCGGAACTCCGGTTGTCCGGTTCCGCTTTGGTCGGCCTCGCCGCGTCGCACCAGGGTGAGGGCGGCGTTGCGGACGGCGCCGTGGGAGTGGCCCAGCTGCCTGGCCATGTCCCCGATGGTGAGCGTGTCCGCCGGCCGGTCGGCCAGCAGTCGGGCCACCTTGGCCCGTAGTTCGCCGCCCTTGGTGCGCGCTGGACTGGTAGGCGTTCCGGGTGTGGTCAAAACGAGGGCCTCTTCAACAGGTGCGGGTGCGGGCGGGGTTGGCGATGCGCTGGAGAGGCTGGCCGCTCTCGGAGCGGATCACGGACTGTGCCGACATCGGCGACCGGGCCAACCGGGGCGTACCGTCGGCGCTCACCGGCCGGCCGAGGGCTCGGTCCAGGTGCAGGGGATGGCCGGCGACGAGCAGCTCGCTGGCTGCCGAGCAGGCCCGTGCGTCCGCTCCGTACCGGGTTCCGTCGCTCGGCAGGCGCAGCCTGGCGTCTCTTCGAAGCCGTCCTGGAGCAGGATCCGCCGGGCGGCGGCGTTGTAGCCGGTGGTGGTGATCTCGCCGGTGGTGGTGTGCCGGATCGTCATGAACGGCTCTGTTGGTGCTTCGGGCAAGGCGGATCTCCTATCGGTGGTGGCGGGAAAGCGGTGGGGTGTTGGGCGAAGGCGAGGCGGGCCCGGAGCTTCCATTCCCGCGAGGGTCAGCGATGCGCGGCGTGGGCCGGGGCGCGGCGGTGCCGTCCACGGGGACGCGGTTTGCCCGGGGTGGCGAGGCGACGGCGGGTGCCGAGCAGTACTCCCAGGCAGGCGACGGCTCCGGCGGCCGGGAGCGCGGCGGCGGACGGGCCGGTGGACAGGACGCCCGCGAGGGCCGTGCCCGCGGCCTGCCCGGTGCCGACCGCGGCGATCAGCCAGGCGTACGCCTCGGTGCGGGTGCCGGCGGGGGCGAGCGCGTCCACGGTCAGGAACGCGCTGGTGATCAGCGCGGTGAGGAAGAGGCCCGGCAGCGCCGTGAACGCGGTCGCGGCGAGCGGGCCGGGGCCCAAGGCGAGCGGCACCCAGGCGGCGGCGAACAGAAGCGCTGCGGTGACGAGTTGACTGCTCAGACGGCCCGGCCAGCGGCGTCGGCCGTACAGGATGCCGCCGACGAGGCTGCCGATGGACAGTGCTGCGGGGATCAGTCCGGACAGCAGAGTCATGCCGTGCCGGTCGGCCATCGCCACCGCCCACACGTTCATCGAACCCAAGGCGAAGCCGACACCGCCGACGGCGAGGAACAGCAGCCGCAGCCCGCCGTGCTGCAGGGGCCCGAGGAATCCCCCGGCACGTGCGACGGCGGGAAGCCACGCCCTGGACGGCGCGGCACTGAGCACCGTGGTTGCGCCAAGCAGTCCCAGCGCCGCGGTGACCGTCATGGCCACGCCGGGACCGTGCACGGCGGACAGCAGGGCGACCAGCGGCGGCCCGGCGACGTAGATCAGCCCTTGGGCTCCGGTGTCGAGCGCGAGCGCGGCACGCCGGCGCTCGGGATCCGGCAGCACGGCGCCCCACAGCGCGCGCAGGTTCGCCTCCAGCGGGGGCGTGCTCAGACCCGCGAGGACCACGAGGCCGGCCGCGAGCGCCGGCTGGAGGACGGCGTCGATGTACGGCAGCAGCAGGAGACAGACCGTGGTGATCAGGACGGCGGCGGCCGTGACCCGGGTCTGCCCGCGACGGTCGACCATCCGTCCCAGGGCCGGCTGTCCGATGGCGCTGGCCAGCCCGTACAGCGCGCACAGCAGCCCGCCGGCCGCGAGGGATCCGCCCTGCTCGGCGATCAGAAGGAGGATTGTGACGGGGGCCATGCCGTTGGGCAGCCGCCCGGCCAGGGTGCCCACCAGTAGCCGGGCGACGTGGCGCTCGGCGAGCAGCGGCCGGGAGGCGGAGCGGGCCGGCGGGCGGCCGGTACAGGAATTCAACGCGGGTGCTTTCCGTGATTGGTCTGGGCTGGGCGGCGGCAGTGGAAGGTCAGCGGGTCCGTCCGGAAGCAGCGACCGCTGTCGGAGGCTTGGGCGGCGTGGCGGTGGCGACGGCCGGGCGGGAGGGCTCCTCGGCCGGACCGACGGTGGTGGCCCAGACCACGTCGACCAGGTCTTCGCCGGACTCGAGCCACAGGGCCATCGCTTCGTCCATGCCGCCCGGCTCCCCGTTGTCTCGGGCGCCGGCGTCGGCCTGAACCCGGGCAAGGAGGATTTCGAAGCGGACGAGGACACCCGTCTCCGGTACGGCCAGGGGCTTGCCGTCGCCCCGGCGAGCTGCCTCGATCAGGTAGGGCGCGTGGGTGAGGAATCGGTCCAGCGCGGCGTCCAGGTCCACGGTGGGCAAGGTCCCCGGCTCGGCATCTCGCACCCAGTGCAGGTCCTCCTGTACTTCGCGCAGCCGTGCCAGGAGCACCAGTTGCTCGAATTCCGGCAGGAGGCGTGAGCGCGCGTCGGCAGCGGCACCGTGGGCGGTGGTGGCGATGATGGTGCGTGGCGCGCCGGTTCCGACTACGTGGACGTGGTCCGGGGAGGGCAGCAGGGTGCCGACCAAGTAGCTTTCGTCCCAGGGACGTTCGGTCAGGAGGAGTTCGGTGCCGCCGCCGTCGCGCAGGATCGCCGCACAGGAGGTGCGGTACTTCGACAGCGCGGACAGCACGGGGCTGGCCTCCCACACCCAGTCCAGCAGGTGCGCCGGGATGGATCCGTCCGGGTAGCGCTCGATGTCCACCTCCCACGGGCCGGGCAGGCCCTCGGCGACGACGTGCGCGATGTCGCCGAGATAGGGACGCTCACTGGTGATGACCTTGGCCTGGCAGTCCCGGGCCGTCTCGTGGAGCTGGGTGAGCGCTGCACGTGCTTGTGCATGGTCGCCGAGGGGCAGCCGATGGGCCTCGTCCTGGTGCCGGGTGAACCCGGCCAGTTCCAGGGCGGTGGTGGCCCACCGGTGCCGCTCGCCGCTGGGGAGCGACGATGGTGTTGCCTGCGGCGAGGTGGAGGGTGATGGCGGCGGAGGAAGTCAGGACGGCGGGCTTTCGTGTCGGGGGCGTCGGATCAGCGGCGCTGCCGCCGCGAGGTGCCCGGGGGTGCGGTCTGCACGGTCATGGCGGCCTTCGTGCGGCGCTGCGCCGACGGTGCGCTCGCCGAGGGCGGGGCGACGCGCAGGTCTTGGTCGAGGTCGACGTGGTAGCGGGCGGCGGTGAGCATCTCGGCCGCCCAGCTGGCGTGCTCGTTCTCCCAGGTACGGCCCAGGTCGAAGGGCAACCGGATCCACACGCCCCGCAGCGTGGGGTAGGTGTCGAACCCGGCGCGGGCCAGGACGCTCGCGGCCAAGGCGTCGACCGCACCTTCGACTTCGACTTGGCCGCCCCGGCCGCGGATGATGCGGATCGGTTCGCCGTTCATCGGCCTCGCCCCTTCCCGGCCGTCTGGGCGTGGCCGTTGATGGGGACGGTCGCGGGTTGCGGCGCAGCCCCGGGGGCCGTGGTGGTCGGGGCGGTGAGCCGCTGCGGGGACGGGGTGGCTGCGGCCTTCGCGATGCGGTTGCGGCGCTCCATCAGCCCGTTGCGTACAGCGGGCTGCGGTGGGCTGGCGCTGCGGCCCGGGTCGAGGGAGTAGTCGGCCTGGACCTCGTAGCCGTGCCGACGAAGGTCGTGCACGGCCTGGCGGGTACGGCGGATGCCGTCCTGCTCGGGGTGGGTGAGCCGGTACAGGCCCGGGGTGTCGGGGACGGGCTCGAACTGTTCACGGACCAGGAACCAGTCGGCGAGGTGCGCGGGGATGTTCGCGGTCGCGGCGGCCACGAAGCCGTGGTCGGGATGGGCGCCGAAGCGGAAGTGGTCAGGCAGGGGCGAAATCCTTTCTGTGAGCGGTCAGCGGTGCGCCGGCGCGGATCGCGGGGCGGGCAGCGGCGCGGGGCGGGCGGTAAGGAGTCGCGGGGTGGGCGCGGACAGCGCGGCCGGCCCACCCGGTACGGCGGCACGGGCCTGGCGCTCGAACGCTTCGCTGTCGGCGAGCCACGTCTCGATCGCGGGCAGGACGGCGAGGCCGAGTTGCCCGCGGACCTGACTCCATTCATGGGCCGGCAGCGCGCGGGGAATCGAGTACAACTCCTGACGCAGGTCGTTCCATTCGTCCCAGGCGTCCTGGCTGAAGGCGAGAGCCTCGCGCAGACGGGTCAGTGCCGCGGCGTCTTCGGGCCAGGGGGTGGCGGCTGGACGGCAGCGGGTGAGGAGGAGCGGCGCGTGTTCGAGCACGGCGCGGTAGGACAGCCAGGCGTGGTCGGCGAAGTCCCTTTCCATGCCCCCGATCAGGCGGGAGTCGCGGAGCGGGATGCCATCGCTGTACCGGCCGGATTCCTTGATCACCTGGAGGGTCTGGTGTTCTTCCCGGATGCGCTCCAGGGCACGCAGGACGTTGTTCAGGTCCTGATGGTGCAGGGCGCGCCGGCGGGCGGGCAGGAACGTGTCCGCGATGGCGCGGGCGGCGAGACCTGGATCGGCGGGCAGCACGATGCTGTGCGGCGTGGTCGGGTCATCGTGCGGGTCCTCCTGCTCCCGGTCGGTGAGCGCGCCCAGGAGGTAGCCGCTGCGGTGGCCGGGGCGCTCGATCAGCAGCAGCTCGGTGCCCGAACCGTTCTTCAGGACGGACGCGAACGGGATGCGGCGGTTTTCGAGGGCCCGGTACATCTCGCCGGCCTCCCACAGCATGGGCCAGAGGTCTTCCTGCCACAGCGGGTGGGAGTAGATCTCCAGTTCGGCACTCCAGGTGCCGGGCAGTTGTGCGGCGATCTCGGCGCCGAAGTCGCCGAGGTAGGGCCGGGTGCTGGTGGTGATGGTGGCGCCATGTGCGTGGGCGTGATGCACCAGAGCGCTGGCGGTGCGTCGCGCGGCCTGCGGATCGGTCAGCGGGGCGATGGACGCACCGTTGGGCAGGCGCGCGAATCCGGCTTCTTCCAGTGCCCGGTTGGCCTGCTGGTACTTCCCGCCGTGCGTGATGGCGACCAGGCCCAGGTGGCGGCTGGTGGTGAGGGTGATCTCGGCGGTGGGGTTGGGCATCAAGGTCCTGGTGGGTCGAGTCCGCAGGAGCGTGTTCGTCCAGAGGGACAGGGCTCAGCGGGTCTTCGGGGCGCGCTTGGGCTCGGTGCTGCGTGGCGGCCCGCCGTGGGGAGGCTGCGCCGTGGGACGCCGGGATGGCGATGAGAGGCGTTCGATGGTCACCAGCGGGGCGACGGCGGCGGGGAACGGGAAGGACGTGGAGCGCAGAGTGGGCCGGGGATCGAGCGTTTCGGCGGCGACGGCGTGCAGGAGCAAGGCCGGCGTCTTGTCCGTGAACGAGATGTCCCACAGGTGACCGACGCCTTCTGGGGAGGCGGCCAGGTGCCAGGTGACGGATGTGTCTCCGTGGATGGGCGGCGCCGATGAGTCCACGGGGCGGCTGACCACGGCAGCGTGCCCGTCGTGCGAGATGAATCCGGAGAGTCCGAAGTCGTCGAAGTGGGTCCAGGAGTCGGCGTCGACGTAGAGCTCCAGCAGGCCGGGCTCGGCGCCGATGCCGTAGACGACGTGATCCGGATCGGTGGCCAGTTCGCCGGCCAGGGTGCCGAGGAGCCTGGCGACACATTCGATCGGCACGAAACCCCCGATCTCCGCACGCCAGCGCTCAGCCGCTTCTTCTTCGGTACGTGCCGTGATCACCATGTGAGGGCCTCGGCCCACGGCTGCTTCGTCGTGGCGGATCGTGATGCGCCGGCAGGGGCTGGTGACGGTCAACGACGACGCGTCGGTGTGTGCGCTCCACGCGGTTTCCTCGGCAAAGATGTCGAGGAGCTGCTGGTGGTCGGTGGGGAGGCTGGCGGCCAGATAGCGGGGAGAGATGAGGATCTTCTCCCCGGGCCTGACCTGGTCGGGGTCGTTAGGCATGGTTCTTCCGGTGGGATCGGGGAGCGGGTGGCGAAACGGGGGCCTCAACTACGCGAGGAAGGAGGCGGCATCGCGGCGAGGGTGCGCTGCGGCGTGCAGGCTGGCACCAAAACCGTGGGCGAAGACTCGCGCCCTTTCTTCCAGCTCGGCGTAGGAGTCCTGCGCCGTCATTTGCGCGGGGTGCTTGCGGTACCGGTAGACCGGAACGGGCAGCAGGATCCCCGGGGCGAGGCAGGTGACGGCGAGGGCGCAGTAGTCCTCTCCCTGCACGAGGCCGCCCATGGGTGCCGCGCGCACCAGGTCGGTTCGGGCCAGGAGGGTGGTCGGGCCGAGCGGGATGGTGTCGGCCGGGTCCTTCCAGTACCGCCATACGTCTCCGGCCTCATGCCGGCCGGGCGGTGTCGGACACCGCCACAATGTCGTGGAACCGTCGTGCAGGTCCTCGCTGTATCCGGCACACCAGCCCACCCCGGTCTCCTCCAAGGTGCGCAGCCGCAGCGCCATGGCCCAGTCGGTGAACTCATCGTCGTCATCCGCCCAGTTCACGTACTTGGTCCGGACGTCGTTCAGAGCCAGGTTGCGGGCGCATGCGGCGCCGACCGGGCGGGGCAGGGCGAGGATGCGGACGCGCGGGTCGGCGGCGAGGGCTGCGGGCAGCCGGGTGGGGTCGGCCCCATCAAGGGCGACGATGGCCTCCCACGGGACGCTCTGGCGGCACAGACTGGCGTGCATGGCAGTGAGGAACGCCAGTCGTTCTGGGCGGAGTTGGGTCGCTATGACCACGGTGATCTTCGGGTGGGAGTGCGGGGACAGAGGGCTTCTCCGGACAGGCGTGGATCGGGACGGTGCGGTCTTCCGGGGGCTACCGGCGGGCGGACTTGCGGGACGCAGGGGCTGACGAGGGAGCGGTGGCGGACAGGCGCGGGGCGACGCGCAGCGGCACGACCGGAGCCTGGGAACCCGGGTTCCATGCGCCGGGGGCGGTGCGGATACGGCTGCGCGGGTCGGTGTCCCACCCGACGACGGGTCCGCGGTCGTACGCCAGCAGGCCGATCACTTCGATGCCGGTCTCGTGCAGGACGTAGGCCCACTCCAGGTCGCCGGTGCCGTCCTGGGTGATCAGTTCACGCTCGGCCGGAATGCCGTCGGTGTTGTACACGTTGGTGAGCTGACGGCTGGGGAACTCATCGCCCCCGGTCAGCGAGCGGCGTAGCGCGTCGGGTGCGCCGTCGAGGAGATCCGTGCCCAGCTCCTCCCAGCCGATGTGGACCTTGTCGATCAGGTGCCGGGCCATCGCCTCCAGGTCACCGGCGAACCGGTATCGGAAGGCGGCCAGCAGCAGCGGGAGTTTGCTGTCGGGGTAGCCGTCGAAGTGGACGTACATGCCGGCGTAGCCGGTGGAGGTGGGGCGGGCGATGACCGCACGGGTGGACAGATCGGTCTCCTGGAGTGGGGCTGGTCAGTGTGAGCGGGGGCGCGCCGTCGGGGCGGTCATCGGCTGGGCTGGGGTGCCGGGCGTACGGGCGGTGGCGCGAGGCGGCGTGGTGGCGGGGGTCGGCTGGTCGGGCCGCCAGAGGCAGGCGGTGTCGCGGAACCGCACGCGGGGGTCGGTGCCCCATGCGACGAGGGGGCCGCGTCCCGCGCCGGGCTCGCCGATCACCTCGATGCCGTGCGGGTGGAGGACATAACCCCAGTTCAGTCGCGATGCCGTCCGCTCGGTGTAGATCAGCGGCGGTTCGTTCGCGCGGGCCGGGTATCGCTTGCCGGGTTCGTCGTGCTCGCCGACGAGGTGTTGGCGCAGGGCCTCGGGTGCTCCGTCGAGGAGTTCGGTGCCGAGGTAGGACCAGCCTTCTGGTGCGTCGGCGATGAGGTATGCGGCCAGGGCGTCGGTGTCGCCGGCGAACCGGTTCTGGTGTGCGGCGAGCAGCAGCGGCAGTTGATGACTGGGGTAGCCGTCCCAGTGGACGTACGTTCCGGCGTAGCCGGTGGTGCCGGTGGGGCGGGCGATGACAGAACGAGTGGACAGAGGATCTTCCTGTCATGGGCGGGGTGGGTCAGCGGGAGGTGCGGCGCGTGGGCGCTGCCGGCGTGGCAGGTGCCGCCGCCACGGACGGCGCGGGTTGCGCGGGTGCTGATCGGTTCGGGCGCCGGTAGATGCTGGCCAGGTGGTCCTCGCTCAGGTAGGCGAGCTGATCACCGAGTGCGGACAGCTCCTCGGCGTGCTGGCGGTAGCGGGCGGCGAAGCCCGGTTCCTGGTTGCGCTCGCACCACTCGGCCGCGGTCTCCAAGAACAGGTGCAGCTCGCCGAGACCGCTGTGCCCGTCGCCGAGGACGGCCTGCGCGACGGTGTTCAACTCGGCGGACGAGCGCGCACGGTAGACCTGCTGGGTCCAGTTGCTGATGCTGTGACCGGCGTCCCCGGTGGGGAGCGATTCGCTGAACTCTCGCGCGTCGTAGGCGGCCCAACGGTGCAGGTCGTCGACGGTCGGCCGGTTCTCCCGATGGGCGGTGACCTGCTCGGTGGCGCGGCCGACGTTGTCGTACAGCTCGAAATCAGGGTGGGGCAGGGACAAGGGGCTCTCCCGGTCGGCTAGGCGCGGTCCGTGCGAGCGGAGCCGACGGGCGGACCCGAGGCGTCGGTGCGGGCGCACTTGTAGCCGATCAGGCGTGACGGGGCGGCCTTCGCCGGCACGGTGGCGGCGTCGGCGCAGACGAACGTGTACGTCACCGACGTGCGCGGGATGCCGTGCAGCCAGGCGTTGTCGTCCTTGTCCGGGTTGATCTGCAGCCCGGAGTGCGCGACGGCGTCGGTCTGCGTGTGGGTGTGGGCGAACAGCAGCAGTGCGCCGCCGTCGGCGGTCTTCAGCGCGTAGGCATCCTTGAAACGGTTGGTGCCGCCGGCGAAGGTGGTGGTGCCCAACTTCCCGAACTTGCGGGTCGTTTCCTCGTGGACCTTGATCTGCTGCTGGCTGGCCTTGGTCGGGGCGAAGACCTTGGTGCCGGTGTTCGTCCCGCCGGTCGCGAAGTTGTCGATCACCGCGGTGCGCAGCACGTCGGCGTCGGCGAGCTGCTTGTTGCCGGTGGTGGCGACCGCGGTGGCGTAGCCGCTTCCGTCGAGGGCGATGTCCGGCAGCTTCGTGCTGTCGAGGTCGACGACGGTGGACATCTCCCACCGCTTGTCCTTCGGCCGCTCGGCGAAGACGGCGATGCGGCTCGGGTCCTTGCCCTTCTCGCCGGAGAGCGCGGCGGCGAACCAGCGGTCCTGGCCGGCCGTGAAGCGCGGGATGTACAGCTTGGCGCTGGAGGTGTCGTACGACCACGGCTTGTACGGCTTGCGGTCGGCCTTGGGCAGGCCCTCGGTCTCGGTGTAGTCGGAGACGGACATCGCGTACGTCGGGCCGTCCTCGACGGTGTCGAGCAGGGCGCGGTCACGCTGCGCGTTGGCCTTGTTGTTGATCTTCGAGTAGTTGGTGATGACGGCGCGAGCCTGCGCGTCACTGAGTGCGGGAGTCGGCTTCGGGGCGGCAGGCGTGGAGGCGGACTTCGCGTCGGCCGGGGTGTCGTCGCCGCTGGTGCAGGCGGTGGCGGCAGTAGCGAGCAGCGCGGCGGAGACGAGCAGGGGCAGGGCGCGGAGGGCGGTGCGGATGGAGGTGCTCCAGGGGTTTGGGCGGATGGATCAGCGGGTGCGGGAGGCGGCTGGGCTGGGCCGAGGGTGGGGGGTGGTGACGCTCGGGCTCGTGCTGCGGGACGGGGCCAGCGGAGCGGTGAGCCAGTCGGCTGCCTGGTGGAGTCGGGCGCCCGTTTTGTTGAGCCGACCGCGGGCGCTGTCGATCCGGGCGTGCAGCAGGGCGCGCGTGGATTCGATGGCCTCGCTGCGTTGCGTCGAGCGGTGTGAGGCGGCGAGCTGGTGGAGGGCTCCGGCGTGGCCGACGGCTTCACCGAGGTCGGCCAGGGCGTGTCCCAGCACGCCGACCGCGCGCGTGAGCTGGGTGACCTTGAGCCGGGTGGTGTCCGACTCGGGGTTGCGGTCGCGGCGTACGGTGCGGTCGGCGAAGGCTGCCGCGGTGGTGATGTGGGTGATCAGTCCGGCGATGTCGCGGACCCGGTCGTCGAGGTCGTCGAGGTTGTCGCTGCCGGAGTGCACCGCGTTGGTCAGCGGCAGTTCGTCGGCCGTGTTGTGGATGTGCTCGGCCAGCGAGTGCAGCTGACTGCTGTCGTCGTAATTGAAGGGCAGGAAGGGCTCCTGAACGGGGCAACGGGACGGCGAGATCAGCGGGCTGCACCGCGTGCAGCCGTGGGGGGCGCGGCCGGTGGCACCGTGGTCGTGGTCGGCGCGGCGTGGCGCAGGTTCACGCCGATGCCCTTCTCCGCGAGGCGGAGGGCGACTGCCTGGATTCGCCGGGCGCGACCGTCCTCGCCGTACGCAGCGGGCAGCAGGAAGGCTGCCTGGTGCGGGTGGTACTGGAAGCCATGGGCGTACAGCGTCATGCGCGCCTCTTCCGGCACTCTGGCGTACGGCGTGCCGAGCGCTCCGTCGTCGTACCAGGTCAGCGTTACCACTTGGGCGACCTGCGGCGGAGCCTGCCGATGTGGGGGCTCGGGCTGCTCGGCGGCGTTGCGGCGTACCGCCTGGCGGGCCTGCTCATAGCGGGGCAGGACCCTGCGGGCGATGAGGGCTGCGGCGCGCGCGGGATCGTTGGGGACGACGATGCCGTTCGGCTCTTCGACCCCGTCGAAATGGTGCGGCTTGATGGCGGCGTCGTCGGGCTCGAGCGGGGCGACGACGAACTGGTGCGGATAGCGCGGCCGGTCGGCGAGATAGAGGTGCTGCTGATCCGGGCCGTGCAGTACAGCGTCGTGTCCGAGCACGAATCCGGTGGCGACGTAGCTGACGTGGCCGGTGCCCCAGATCTGTTCGGCCACGGGGAACTGGTCGGGGTAGGTGAGGTGACGGTGGTATTCACTGGTCCAAGCGCCCGGCAGGCGGTCGGCCAGGCCGGCGGCGAAGATGTCCAGGTCGGTGCGTGCTGAGGGCATGGGCTCCTGACGGAGTGGTGAGGCGGGCCTATCTGCCGCGCGCCACGCGGGCAGGTGGCGTGATCGTGGGCGCCGAAGCGGGCACGGCGCTTGGGCGGTGCGCCCGGGAGGCGGCGTCCTCGGAGGCTGTCACCTGCCGGTAGGCATCGATGGTTTCCTTGAGCCGGTCGACTGCGTCGTCCCGACGTGCGGCGAGGATGTCGATCTGTGTGCCTCTGTTCTGCAGGACACCCAGGGAGTTGATCGACGTGTTCCCGGCAGCGGCGCGCGTAAGAACGGATGCCGCGTTCTGGGCGGCGGCGGTGAACTGCTCGTGTACGTGGTCCAGGTGGCGCGCGGCCGTGTGGACGAGATCGGCGATGACCAGCTCGGGGCCTTCGGTGTGCAGGCGACCAAGGAACCGAGGCGAGGCGCCGAGGGATTCGTGCACCATCTGGGAGCCGGGGCCGGCGGATGGTGGAAGGCTGGTTGGATTTTCCATGAAGGTGGGGATCCGGGGATTGAGGGAGGGCTGGCACGTCTCGACGGACGATCAATGCATTCGGGCATCCGTATCGAAAAGAGCCAATTCGTGCGGATGTAGCAGATGTTGAACGATGAAGGATCGTCCGGCGACCTTCCACAAGCCCCTGCCGCGGTTGAGATGCGAGATCGCGTCGGCTTCCACCGAGGTCAGCCCCAACAGCGCTGCGGCGGCGTGTAGTTGGTCGGTCTCCTGCCGGTAAATGATGCGGGTGGAGCAGTCGGCGAGCAGGCCCTCGGCCAAGGCACGTCCGCGGGATCCGGCGTCGCCGGCGGTGAGCAGGTCGGACAGCCGGTGGATCACCATCAAGTTGGCGATGCCCAGGCCGCGGCTCAGCTTCCACTGGGACTGCATCCTCGCGAGCAGGCCGGGGTGGCGCATCAACCGCCATGCCTCGTCGTAGACGATCCAGCGCCGGCCGCCGTTCGGGTCGGACAGCGCGGATTCCATCCACGCGGAGGCGCAGGTCATGGCGAGGACGAGTGCGGTGTCGTCGCCGGAGCCGCCGAGACGGGACAGGTCGATCGTCAGCATGGGCGAGTTGGGGTCGAAGGCCACGGTGCTGGGGGCGTCGAACATTCCGGCGAGGTCGCCGTGGACGAGGCGGCGCATGGCGTGGGCGAGGTCGCGGGAGGCGTCGCCGAGGCGGCCGGACATGACGCCGCCGGCCGTGTCGAGTTCGTCGGGGTTGTTGAGGGTGGCGGCGATGTCGCCGAGCAGCGGGGTGCGTCCGCTCGCGGCGGCGCGGGTGACGACGGCGTCCAGGGCGACGTCGAGGCCGGTGTGCTCCATCGGCAGAAGGTCCCGCCCGAGCACGGTGCGGGCCAGGGAGCCGAGCAGCAGCAGACGCCTTTTGCGGATCTCGCCCGCCCAGTCGGCCTCGGAGACGCTGTTGGGCCGCGGCGCTGCGTCCAGCGGGTTCAGCTTGCCTGGCAGCCCCGGTCCGAGCGCGATGGAGGTGCCGCCCAGCGCCTGCGCCACGGGCGTCCACTCTCCCTTGGGATCACATGGGACGTAGACGCGGTAGCCGAAGGCGATGGAGCGCAGCGCGAAGCTCTTGGCGAGCGCGGACTTGCCCTGTCCGATGACCCCGGCCAACAGCACGTTGGGGTTGGTGAAGCCGTCGATCTTGCCGTACAGCGCGAACGGGTCGAAACAGAAGGAGGCTTCGGCGTGCACGTCGCGGCCGATGTAGATGCCCTCGGCCCCCAGCCCGCCCTCGGCGAGGAAGGGGTACGCCCCGCTCGCCGTGGCTGTGGTCATGCGGTGGGCAGGCAACTTGATCTTGTTGTTGCGGGAGGACGCCGGGCCGGGGCGGCCTGCGGGCGGGAAGAGCGGCGACGGCATCTCCTGCTCCTCCGCCCCGGCTCCGGTGGTGTGGGCGGCTGCTTCGACGCGGGCCTTCGCGGCGGCTTCGGCGAGTTGCCGGCGGGCGGCTTTTCGGGCGGCGCGGTCGGTGCCATGCGGCGTGAACAGGGGGCTGGCGCTGGCGCGGCGGGCTCGGCGCGCGGGCCGGTGACTCATGGCAGGGCGGCTTTCACAAGGTGGCGGTCTGGAGCGGTGCGGGGGTCAGACGCGGGGGGAGGCGCTGAACAGGAGCGGCTTGCGGTAGCCCGTGCCGTCGCCCGACCAGTCCAGCTCGATGTAGCCGTCGGCGAGGTACTGGTACCGGCCGCTGGCCTTGGTCTTGAGGGTTCCGGTCTTGTAGCTCCCGTTGCCGTTGCCGCTGCTGTGTTCGAGCGCGTGCTCCAAGCCCGTGTAGTTGGCGTACTTCACGACCGGGTCCGTGCCGGCGGTGGACTTCTTGGTCTCCAGGTGGAAGCGCGCCTTGTTGAAGGTGAGGCTGCTGTGCTGGTTGGCCGCGTAGGGGCCGTCCCAGTTGACCGTGGCGGTGGTGTAGATGTAGCCGCCGCTCCGCTTGGCGCAGAGCCGCACGTCGAAGTCCCAGTTGTCGGAGTCGGGGCCGGTGTACGACGGGTCGTCGACGGTGTAGCTGCTGGTCGTGCAGTGGTAGCTGGCGGCGGACGCAGGCGTGGCGGTGGCCAGCGCGGCCGTGCCGGCGAGGCTGGCGAGGAGGGCGGTGGTGGAGGTGAAGCGCTTGAGCTTGCGCATGCAGGGCCTTTCGGTGGAGCGGGTTACTGGGCGCAGGTGGTGGTGTGGCCGGGTGCCGGGGCGTTGAGGTCGGCCGGAGTGGTCTTGCGGCGGACGACGTGGCCGGCGGCGAGGTGGCGCTGGCAGATGGTCAGGACGGGCGGTCCCTCGGGGAGCCGCTCCGGGTGGCACTCGGTTTCCGTCAGGGCCGCGTCCGCCACGGGCAGGAGGTGGAAGGCGTCGTGCACGGCGGCGGTGGCCTGCCACAGCCGGGTGTGCGCGGTGGCCAGATGTCGGCCGGCGGCGGGATGCGGCGGCCGGGTGGTGTCGGCGAGCTGGTCGAGCAGCTGGTGCAGCGAGGTCAGATGGGCGTGCAGCACGTCGAGGTGCACGCGGTCCGCAGGTGAGGCGTGGCGTTCAGCGCGCGGGGCGCGGGCGCGTGTGTGGTGGCGGATGCCGGCGCTGGCGGCCCGTAGGTACGGGTACGCGTCGCCGATGGGGATGGCAGAGGTCAAAGGGGAAGAGTTCCTTCCTGCCGCGGTGGCAGGACGTCGGCGGGTGGCCGGGCGTGGGCTACAGGGCCGTGCGGGCGAGCGGCAGGGCGCCGAGCGTGAAGGCATCGGGCTGCTGGAAGTTCAAGCGCCGCAGGTCGACCTGGGCGGTGACGGCAGCGGTCTCGATCTGCGCGCAGGCGGCGTCGAGCAGGGCGTCGGTCTCGGCGGAGACGGTGAGGAGCCCGGTCAGGGCCACATCGGCGTGTCCGGCGATCAGCTGGCGCTCGCGGGTCTTGACGTCCGCGTACTCCACGCTGTCGGCCTCGGAGTCGACCTGTCCGCGCCGCGACCTCTCGTTCGCGTCGGCGATGATGGCGGCCTTCTTGCGCTGGACGTCGCGCATCGCGGACTCGAGCCCTTGGGGCACGTATATAAGGGAGAGGGTGCGCCGGACTCCGGCGGTGAACATCAGGCCGTGCAGGAAGCCGGCGGATGTCTCCGTGCGGGGCCAGTCTTCTACCCAGTAGGTGGCGTGCCGGGCGGAGTCGGTGGCGAGCCGGTCGTACTCCTCGACCTGGACCACGGGCCCGGCGGCGGCCGGGTCGGCTTCTGCCCGTCCGGACTCCGACCACTGCTGCAGTGCGGACAGTGCCTTGGGGTCGTAGGCAGTGCGGATGACGGCGGCGATCTCGCGCGCCGAGAGCCAGCCGGTCACCATGAGTCCGGCGCTGCGCGCGGCCTGAGCGATGGAGCTGGTGGTCTGTTCAAGCACGGTGAAGGCGCCGGGTAGCCCGCCGCCGGCCTGGCTGATGAGTCGCTTGGCGGCCTTGAGGTCGAGGGAGATCGCCACGTATGCCTCGTGCGGGGCGGCGGCGGGCCCTGCGGAGGCGACCAGATCGCTGTAGACCTGCCCGGCGACCGGTGTCTCGGGGTGGCCCTGCTGGCTCCAGTGACGGGAGAGGGTGTCGCCGCTGTCGGGCACGGTGCGCTCCAGCACCTGCACGGTTGCGACGTGTCCGGTGCGGGCGATGCCAGCGAGCGCGCGTCCCCAGCTGCTCACGTTGTGGTTCTGGGTCGCGGGATCGAGAAGGGCGAAGGCCCTGCTGGAGACCCGGGCGACGGCGGTCAGGGTCTGCCGGTGCGGGTCATGCACGGCGGCGGCGCCATTGACGGAGTCGCCGGGGGTGACCACCCGCAGCGAGGCGGCGGTGCCGGGCAGATGCAGGACGCCGTCCTGGCGGGGCCGGGTGACGGGCCGGGCGAGCCACAGGGTCTGGCCGGTGCGGCGCCGCTGGGCGAAGCGCACGACGATCGGCGCCCAGTCGATCAGCGAGCGGCCGTGTCGACGGATGGCGACCAAGGCGGCGACCACGGCCCACAGCGGTGTCAGGGCGATGGCGCCGAGCAGGCCGGTGGAGACCACGGTGGCCAGCAGAAGCGCCAACGCGCATGAGACCAGGACGAGTTGGGGCAGCGACAGGCCGAGCAGGATGCCGCGCTTCGACCGGTGGGGGAATTTGACGGTGAGCGGTGTGACGGTGAGATCAGACAAGGGCCGTTCCGGGGGTGCGCGGGCGGTGGCCGGGGCGGCACGCGGCGGCAAGTGCGCGGCGCGTGCCGCCCCGGAGTCGGGCAGGGGCTACAGGCCGGCCGGCGGGGGCGGCGGCGCGCCGGTCCCGCTGGAGGTACTGCCTGAGTCCGGTGCCGGTGGAGCGCCCTGGGGCGGGGGCGAGGACGCTCCGGCGCCGGGCTGCGACATGAAGCCACTGCCTCCGCCGGAGGGCGATCCGGAACCGCCGCCCCCTCCGGGGGCACCGCCTACCTGACCGCTGGTGTCGTCGCTGGGACTGGTCGGGGGCGGCTGGACGGCCTTCTCCAGGCCGTTCTTGAGCCCTTCGGCCCCGGAAGAACCCTGCGAACCCTGGCCTTCCTTGCCGCTGTCGCCCCCGGTGGGGTTGGCGGCGATGTCGCCCGGGAACCCGCCGCCTCCGGCGGCATCGGGGCCCTGCGGGGCGCCACCCGCTCCTGCTCCGGCTGCCGCGCCGCCCGTGCCGGCGGTGGCCGCAGCGGCGGCGGCCTTGCGGCCGGCCTTCTCGGCGTGCTGCCGGGCGAGCTGAGCGCCGGCGCCACCAGCGCGGTGAATCGATTCTCCGTCCGTGCCCTCGGCCGCCCAGTGCACGAATTTGAACGTGGCGTACGGGCAGAGCAGAACCAGAACCATGATCACGATGCCCGCCATGACGTCGGCGAGCGCTCCGAGGCCGTCCTTGGCCTCGGTCTTGCCCATGGCGGCGATGCCGAGCACGAAGATGATGGTCATCAGCAGCTTGCTGACCACGAGGGTGGCCGTGGCTTCGATCCAGCCCCGGCGCCACCGGCGGGCGACCTCCCAGCCGCCGCCCGCGCCGGCGAAGATCGCTAGCGTGACCATGACCAGAATGCCCACTTTTCTGACCATCATGACGCACCAGTAGAGGAAGGCTCCGCAGGCGGCGCCGAGTCCGGCGAACACCGCGACCAGCCAGCCCAGGCCGGACAGGGCCCCGATCTGGGACACCTTCACGATGCGGCGGACGGCAGTTTCGATGTTCAGGTGCGATGCGGCGAACAGGCCGTCGGACAAGGCATCGACGACTTCGATGGCGACCGTCGTCAGCGCGATGGCGCAAAAGGCGAACAAGACGCCCGACATGGTGCCGGTGAATGCCTGGGCAAGGGCCTGTCCGTCGCGTTTGACGGCTGCCCGGATGAGCTGCGCGCAGAACGTCCCGACCAGGATGATCAGGCCGATCGGTAGCAGCATCTCGTAGTTGTCGCGGAACCATCCGGCGTTCAAATCCACCTTGGTGGTGGCGTTGACGGCCTTGGCTGCCAGGTCGGCTGCCGCGGCGGCGAGTTCGCCGGCGCTCTTGGCCATCCAGTCGCCGATGGCTTTGCCGGGATCGCTCGCGAAATCGACGGCCTCACCGACAGCGCACAGCTTGTCCGCGAGAGGGAAGTCGCAGAAACCCAAGGGAAGTCGTCCTCCTTACTTATCGGCGGGGTGGGTCACTGCGTGACGCTGGGGGCGATGCCGGCCAGGCGGCAGTCGTGGCTGGGCCGGCACTGCACGGCGAGGGTCACGGCACGCTCCTCGGCTCCGCCGCCGCCCTTCTTCCACTCGATCTGCTGCCGCCCGTTGACCGTGACCACGTAGATGTACGCCTCGGTGATCGCGGAGGGGTCCTCGGCGAGCGCCTGCTTGAACGCGCCGGGGTAGTGGCCTTCGGTGACCGTGCCGGTGGCGTGCTGGTTCTGGTCGGCCATGCGTGACCACAGCAGCGGGTCGGGTACCTGGCCGGAGACGGACGCCCAGTCGGCGTACTTGGTCTCCTTGGTCATCCACGCGCCCATGCCTGCGAGCTGCTGGTCGCGGTCGGTGTCGCGGGTGTCGTACGACCAGAGCATCGCCGCTGCTGCCTTGGCGAAGGCGACCGGTTCGCTGATCTGCGGTGGCTTGGGGACCGAACCCGACCCGGCCGCGGGCTTCGGGGCGGCCTCGGGGGGTGAGGAACTGCTCTCCTGGGACGGTGCGTTGGTGCTCTCGCTGTGCTCACCGCGGCCGGTGAACCACGCGGTGGTGGCGGCGATGATGAGCAGCGCGGTGATGACCAGGGCGACGATCGCGACGCGCTTGTTGGCCGACCAGGTCACGCCGTACCCGGACAGGGAGGGGAATCGTTTCTGCATTAGTGGACCTGTGACCCCAGGCCGGAGAAGAACGCCACGATCCCGTTGGCGGCGCCGAGGCCGAGCGCAGCGCCGGCCGCGACGACGGCGCCCTTCTTGCCGTTGGCCTCGGCCTGGTGACCGCCGGTGTGGTGGCCCCATGCCCACACGCCGAGTGAGACGGCAAGGGCGCCGACAACGGCGATGATCCCGAACATATTGATCGAGTTGACGACGTTCTTCAGGACAGCCAGGCCGGGCAGGCCGCCGCCCTTGGGTGAGATGCCTGGGTCGTACGCGAGGAAGACGACGGCGCGGTCTGCAAGAGGTATGGGCATGGGTGTGGCAGGGCTCCTTGCGTGCGCGGGCCGGGCAGAGGCCGGCGAAAGAGAGGTGAAGGGAGGGGGGAGTGGCGCGCGGGGCGCGAGAGGCGGGCCCGGCGGGGCCGCCCGGGTGGTGTCCGGGCGGCGTGCGTCGTCAGAGGACGCGGCGCGCGGCGAGGATGTCCCAGTCCTTGATCGGAGTGATCCGGACGGGCTTTGATGTGCGTGGTGCCTCGATGACGAGGCCCTCGCCCATGTACATCCCGACATGCTCGGGCCGGGCGGCGGTGCCGCGGCTGAATATCAGGTCTCCGGGCTTGAGGCTTTTCGCCGAGACGGACTTGCCCTCGTTGACCTGCGTGTACGTGGTGCGGGTGAGCTTGACGTCGGCGTGCGCGTACGCCTGCTGCATCAGCGAGCTGCAGTCGCAGCGCCCCATCGGGTCAGGCCCGTGGGAGTCGGTGCACGACCCGCCCCACTGGTAGAGCGTGCCGAGCTGGTGCATGGCCCACTCGATGGCCGCGCGTGCCTTGGGGTCGGCATCTTTGGGGATCTTGTATCCCTTCGGGACGCTGCCCTCGGGGATCCGCCCGAAGGACGTGCCGTCCTTGTCCGGTGTGCACATGCCAGCGCCGGACGCGGACTCCGTGTCCTTGGCGGGCTCGTCCTTGCCGGCGTTCGGGAACGTCTTGGCGATGGCCTTCTGCAGCGCGGTGGCGAGGTCCTCCCACTGCGCGTACGCGTCCGGGTAGCCGGACGCCTGGACAGCCTGTGCGGCCTGGGTGACCTTCATCTGCTGCCAGCCGTCGACCTTGAGCAGATGCTTGTAGAACTGCTCGGACGCGTACACCGGGTCACGGATCTGCTGCGCGGTGCCCCACCCCTGGCTGGGGCGCTGCTGGAAGAGGCCGAGGCTGTCCCGGTCTCCGGAGTTGAGGTTGCGCAGCCGCGACTCCTGCATCGCGGTGGCGATGGCGACGATCTGGCCCTTCTTGGGCACGTCGAGGCTCAGGCCGGTGGCCACGATGGTCTGTGCGTTGGGGATCTGCTCGGCCGGAAGGTCCAGGCCCTGGATGTGGATGTCCTTGCCGGAGGCGCCGTCGAGGATCTTGGTGACTTCCTTGGTCACCTCGGCGGTGTCGAGGCCGGTCAGGCATCCGCTGAACGAAGCGGTGGTCGCGGCTTCGCTGGAGGACGCCATCATCATGGCGGTGCCGGCGAGCAACAGGGGGGAGAGGACGACGACGCCGATGCCGGCGGCTATGCCCTTCAATCCGGCCTGCCTCCCGGCAGAGGGTCACGGGCCGGCGGACGGGGAGCGGGCAGGGGAGGGTAGAGCGATGTCACAAGCGAGGTCCTTGGTGAAGTCCCGGAGGCGCGTGCGTCGTTGAGGAAAGGGCGCGACGGCCGGGATGGTGGGTAGATCGGGGCCCGGGTGCACGGGTGCGAGTTGCCGCTCGCACCGGCACGGGGCGTCGGGTCAGGTGTGCCAGGACATGGGAAATCTCCGTGAAGGCAGGGACGGGGATGTGCCATCGACGGTGTTCGTCGGGCAGTTCCAAAACAGTAAGGGCGGATCCCCGGTTGCCGAAATCGCATCTGATCGAGGCTCTTTCTCGGGGGTTTCGGCGTCGATAGCGCTCAACCGGGGATCGTGCCCTACAGTTTTGGCTCCTCCCCTCGCCTCCCCGCTGCGCGGACCGCGGAGCCTTCCTGCCCGCATTTGGTCCAACGGGTCTCATCCAGGCGAGCCGGAGCGTCTATCCCCCTCCACCCGAACCGAATTGGGGTATCTCTTTGCCTTTTTCCCTGCACCAGGGCGACGCACTCGGCGTCCTCGCCGAGCTGCCGGACAACTGCGTCGACTCCGTGATCACCGACCCGCCGTACAACAGCGGCGGGCGGACGGCGAAGGAGAGGACCTCCCGGTCCGCGAAGCAGAAGTACACCTCCGCCGACGCCGGGCACGAGCTGCCGGACTTCACAGGCGAGAACATGGACCAGAGGAGCTACGGCTTCTGGCTGACCCAGATCATGACCGAGGCGCACCGGCTCACCAAGGTCGGCGGCACGGCGCTGCTGTTCACCGACTGGCGGCAGCTGCCCATCACCACGGATGCCATCCAGGCCGCCGGATGGCTCTGGCGCGGTGTGCTCGCCTGGCACAAGCCGCAGGCCAGGCCGCAGAAGGGACGCTTCACCCAGAACTGCGAATTCATCATCTGGGCCAGTAACGGACCGATCGACGCGGCCCGCAACCCGGTCTACCTGCCCGGCCTCTACAGTGCCTCGCAGCCCAGCGGCAAGGCTCGGCAGCACATCACACAGAAGCCCGTCTCTGTCATGCGTGAGCTGGTGCAAATCGCTCCGCCGGGAGGCACGGTGCTCGACTTCACCTGCGGATCCGGCTCGACCGGCGTCGCGGCCCTGCTGGAGGGCCGCGATTTCATCGGTGTCGAGAAGAGCAAGACCTATGCCGAGATCGCTGCCGACCGGCTCACCGAGGCGCAGCAACAGACCCTTACCCAGGACGACTTGACCCTCGTGGTCTGAGGCGTCTTCTGCGCGGTCGGCGCGGTTCGGAGTGCGCTCTGTATGTGCCCGCTCGTGCCGCGCGCAGAGTTATAGCAGCCAAGTCCCGGTTACCGAAACCGGGGATTCTCCGGATGGTAGGAGCCGTAATTCAAGCCCTATGGCTGCGGCTCAAGGAGGCCCTTTTTCGTGCCTGAATCCATAACCCCCCCGGACGACGGGGAGATGGAACCGGTCCGGCTTCCGGACTCCGACCTGGAAAGCATCGAGGCGAGCGTCCGCAAACTGCTGGACCAGTCCGCGGAGCAGGCCCGCCAGCTCGACAGCCTCGCCTCCGCGCCACCGCCTGCGGACTCGCCGTTCGGCGCCTTCGGGATGCCGGGCATGTCGGGGTTCGCGGGCCTGCCGTCTCCGGCAGCCCCGCCCGAGCCCCGCCCGATCCTTGAGCTGGAGGGCGAGGAGTACGAAGACGAACTGGACTCCTTGTCCGACTGGGTGGATGACTTCCTCGTCCGGGTCTACGGGGCGGAGGTCACGACCGCCGCCCCGTGGTGCGAGCAGTGGCAGGAACACGCCGATGTCGTCGCCTGGCTCCACGCACTATGGCTCGCTTACCAGCAGCACAAGGACCCGGAGGCGGGGCCGGCCGGTCTGTTCGTCTGGCACCGGGACTTCCTCACCCACGCCATGGCCACCGTGCGGGCGGCTGGCGGTCCGCTGTCCGCGTGCATGACCGACCCGGGCCGGCCCGCGCACCGCCTGCTGCCCGGCCCGCCGCCTTCGAACCGGACCACCACCACGACCGAGGAGCCCGAGGAGAACAGCGAACTCGGCCAGGCCGACGGATGACGGGCCGCGAGGACCGGCCGGCCTTCGGCCTCTCCTTCGACCCCCGCGCCCTGACCGACCTGCTCCAAGCCCCCAGCGACATCCGGGACCTGGCCCTCGCCCAGCTCCAGGACGTGGTCGACGCACGCCTCTTCGGCACCAAGCTCACTCGCGATCTCGTCGGATGCCGCAAGGTCTACGTCGACCACCGCAACGCCTGGCGCATCGTCTACGCCCAGCGGCCGGCGCCCGCGAATTCCACGCACACCACCGAGATCCACGTCGTGGCCGTACGTCCGCGCGAGGCCCACGACGTGTACGACACCGCCCGTGCCCGCCTGGGCATCAGGCGGCGCCCGCTCGGAGAGCGCCCCCATGCCGCTCGCACCCGCTCACCGCAGCTGACTACGCGGCAGCCCGTACCCAAGCCCGGTCCACCGCCCTATGCGGTGCCCGGCCTTCCCCGACCCGCCTCCCCACCCCTGAAGGGCCCTGTTCGTTGACGCAGTTCCCCACCCTGATCGACCAGATCGCCGCCGCCGTACTGGCGCCGGCCGAGGTCACCGAGAACCCGCAGCACCGCGCCATCCTCAACGTGTTCGTCGAGATCCAGGAACTCGACCGGCAGCTCGCCGAGCTGGCCGCCGCCGACCTGCCCGGGGTCAGCGCCGGCGAGCAGCTGGACACGCTGACCGACCTGCTCGTCGAGCGCATGGCAGCGGGGGCCGAGCTGAGCGCACTGCTGTCCACCTCCTGCTGCTGCGCCGCCGCGTTCGAGCCCGACCCGCCGGGCGAGTACGACCCGGCGGAGGACGACGAGCCCGACTTCGACCCGGACTTCGAGGACTTCGAGGACTTCGAGGACCTGGAGGGCATGGACGAATTCGACGACCTCCACGAGGAGGCGGTCGAGGACTTCCTGTCCTGTCCCAGTCGCCCGCAGACCATCGTCCACGCCTGCCTCGATGTCTTCGACGCCCACGGCTCCCCGGAGTACGTCAGCTCCGCGGAGCTGGTCGAGCGCCTGCGTGAACTGCCCGGTCACGCCGATGCGCGCTGGCGCTACTCCGACCTCAACGCTCTGCGGCTGTCCCTGATCCTGCGGCGCTCCCACGGAGTCCAGTCCCACAGGCCGCGGGCGGCCGACGGCAGCCGCTACCGGGCGTTCCGGCGCGCGGACCTGCTGGGCGCCCTCGCGGACTGACCCTGCTGACGCACCCCGCCCTTGCGCAGACCCGCCTGGTGACGGCGGCGGACGGGGACCTGGTCGCCGCCTTCCACGAGCAGTGCTCCGAGGCGAACCTGCTGCGCCGCTGGGGCCGGACTCGCCTTCTGCCCCGTGACCTGACACGGCTGCTCGACCAGGTCAGATGCTGGATCGGGCTCGGCGCCGACGGGCGGCCACTGGCCCTCGTCTGCGTCGGGCCCGTCAGCCGGGAGCCAGGCGTCGCCGACCTCGGACTGCAAGTCGCCGACGACCGGCACCGTCAGGGCATCGGCACGGCCCTTGCCTGGCAGGCATCGGCCGTCGCCCGCGCGCGCGGAGCGCACACCCTCGCCGCGTTCACGCAGGCGTCCAACACAGCGATGCTCCGCCTCATGGACAGGCTGGGCCCGACCCGGCACACCCGCGACGGCGCGTACGTCGAGGTCCGTGTCGCTCTGGACGCGTCTGCTCCGGATCCAGAAATCCCTCCGCCATGACCTCATCCCCTCCCGACCGGCTCACCCGGACCGCCCTCGATCACCGGATCGAGACCGCGGTGGGCCGGAGCGTCGAGGAGCTGCGGCAGCACCGCGACGACGGTCTCCTCGACGCAACGCACGCCGCCTTGGCAGATGCTCACCGCGACCTCGTGGCGGCCGAGCGGGACGTCGGCTTCTACCGCGTCCGGCTCGCCCGTCTCGCCTACAGCGATCTGCCCGTGGACCAGGCACTGTTCGCCCGGATCGACCGCACCCTCGACCAGCTGGCCCAGGCCGCCCGCCTACGAGAGGCGAAGCAGACCACTGCCGCCGCCGCTCTGGAGCCGATCGAGGCCGCCGCTCCCCGGCAGGTGCCCCGACAGATCCCGACCAAGGACGTCGCGGCCCTGCTGGCCATCGCCCAGGGCGCCAAGCTCCACGAACACCTCGTCACCCACCGGCTGGCCGTGGCGACGCCCACGCTCACCCGTATTTCCTACGCCCAGCTGCAGCGCCTGGAGGCGAACGGCCTCGTGGAGCGCGACAGCTCGCACCCGATGCAGGCCGGACAGCCCGTCACCCTCACCGACGCCGGCCGAGCCGCCCTGACCGCTCCCCGCCGCGCCGGCCCACCCAGTGCCGCGCCCTCTCCGCCACCGGCCCTTCCAGCCGTTTCCCGTCCCCGCCGCTGAACGGCGCTGTGCACGCCACGCGCACGGCGCCCAGGCGTCATCGAACGAAAGCCACGATGCCCAGCTACGAACCCGACTTCCGTCTCGACGGATACGAAGCCGTCAACAACAACGTCGCCGAACAGTTCTGGGGGAGCATCGGCATCGAGCAGGACGATATGACCGTGCTCGCCGAGCACCACAGCGCGGACGGAGAGCACAGCTTCTTCGTCATGCACAACCGGGCCGTCACCTGGGGTATCCCCGGGGAACCCCAGATCGCCGCCCTGCACCTCAAGCGCGACCCGGCGACCCGCACCTTCCGTTTCGCCAGCGAGATGCTGCCGCTGCCGTCCATGGCGCAGTCCTGGCTCGTCGCCCGCGGCTGCCCCGAGGAGGAGATCCTCCTGCCCGACGGTATGGGCACCGCCCCCGCGAACGACGCCACCCGCGTGCTGGAGAAGCGTCTGCGCAGTGACGGCGACCACTTCGCGCTGCTCACCAGCTACACGTACGACAGCGAGCCGATCGAGACCACCGTGCTGCTGCGGGCCCTCGACGAGAAGGCGGCGCTGCCTTTCCGCGTGCTGCTCGAAGAGGTCGATAGCGACGCATGGACACACACGCTGCGCGAAGGCGGCTTCCAGACGTTCGAGGCCGCCACACAGTGGTGGGAAGCGCACTGGAGGGGCGACAAGCCGCCGCTGCCCGCAGCCTCACCTGCGGCCCGGCACACCACTGTTGCGGCTACCGGCGTGCCGGCCCGCCCCGCACCGCCGCGCGGACCGAGCCGCTGAACTCCCCTCAGCGCACACGCCTTTCTGTCTTCGAAACCGACGGAATGCCGCACGGTGCGTGTGAGGCGGCGCGGAACATAGCACGCAATACCCGGTTACCGAAACCGGGGATTCTGCGGACTCTTGTTATCAGCCCGTACGGCATCCGTCTGGGGCTATTTCCGCATTCCCTCTCCATCGTCAGTTAGGACAAACTCCGTGCGCATTACTCGCGTTGCCGCTGCCGCAGCGGTCTGTGCGGCACTCTCGCTGCCCGCCGTCACCGCTACGGCCGCCAACGCCGCAGCTCCGGGCGCCGTCGCTGCCTCCGCCTCGTGCCACAAGGCAGACCCGTACAAGGTGCACGGGACCAGCGCGGTCACCATCCGCTCGACGGCGTCGTCGAAATCGACCGCCGTCGGAGTCCTCTACCGGACCCACAAGTTCACCGTCCACAAGAAGACCAAGACCGGCTCGTGGGTCTACATCACGGACAAGAAGACCGGCGTAACGGGCTGGGTGTCCGGCACGTACGTCTACCGGACCGTCTACATGTGCCTGGACTAACCAGCCGCGCCCCAATTTCCCATTCCTGCACCGGAATCCTCGAAATGAAGGGAGCCACGCTGTGCCCGACACCAGCGAAGACGTGATGAGCGTCCTCACCGAGCGCATCGAAGACCGATTCCAGATGCCGATCGCCGACCTGCGCCGGGCGGTTGAGGCGGCACCGCAGGCCAACCCCGAGGCCACCACCCTCGTGCACTGGCACGGCCTGCTCACCGAAACGCAGCAGGCACTCGACACCGCGGAAGACGCGCTCGTCGAGGCGCTGGGCACCCAGCCGGCCGACGTACTGGACGATCCCGTCATGGAGCTGGCCCACCAGGTCAACTCCGCTGTCGCCTCCCGCGACGGCCGCGCCATGGTCGTGAACTACCTCCTCGACCCCAACGCACCCGGCAAGCGAGGCCCCGGCGCGTGGCGCGGTGCGTCCCCCGCAGCCCGCCGTGCTCCGGCCCTGCCCACCTCCCCGCCCACGCTGCCCAGCGCGCGGAACACGACGGCGCGAGGGGCAGCGCGGTGAGCGTCATCGACAAATCGACCAGCCGCGATGCGGCACTGCAGGAAGCGTTCAGCGCCGAAGTGGACGCGCTGTACGCGCAGTCAGCCTGCGGTGAGGCGAATGCCGCACTCCAGTGCGCACTGGAGCTGCGGAGCTTCCTCGCCGTCGCCGAGGAGCACCTGGAGCGGGTGCACAACATCGCCGAGTCCGACTGCCAGATGGGCGAGCTGTCCAGCGACGACTTGCACCGTCACGACCAGTGGATTGAGGCCGCTGAGGCCAATTGCGACCTCTACGGATCCGCCCTCGACGAGCTGCTCCTCACCATACCGCCGCCGAGCCACCCGAACGTTCCGCGCGCCGGGCCGCGACCCAAGGTCACCGCCACAGCGCCGCCCGCCCCGGCCGGACCCCGAGCCGGGGCGGTGCAGGCCCGACGCCCCTGAAAGCCAAACCGATTGCCCCAGCCAGACGACCCCGCCCACGCCGTTTCCCAGATCATCGCCCAGCGCATCGAGGCGCTGTACGGACAGCCGCTCGCTGAACTCGAAGCCCTCGCCGACGCCCCCGAGAGCACCCTGCTCGCCGCCCTGACCGGCAACCACAGCGCCCTGGCCTTCGCCGAACGCAACATCGCCTTCCAGCTGGAACGCCTGCGCGAACTCACCTCCCCCGACAGGGAGATCGGCCAGTTCGACGCCGGCCACATCCTCGACTGCGCCCGCCGCATCGCGGAGTCCGTCGCCACCCGCGACGCCTACGCCAAGAGCACCGGCGCCGTCCTGGGCGGCCTGCGCCGCGCCACGGCCCCGGACACCCAACCCCCGGCTCCGCCCGTGCCCGCAGCCCCGACGGCCGCCGCCTCCCGCACCCGCTGATCCACTCGTACCGCTTGAGGAGCCCCTTCCTTGGCCACCACCGCGCCGCCCCCCTCCGCATCGCACGACCTCTCCGGCGTCACCAAGACCCTGGATCTCCTCGCCCCGCGCTGGAGCGTGTGGGTGCTGATGACCCTCTCCTCGCAGACACTGCGCTACGCCGAGATCAAGCCCCGGCTCCCGTGGCTCGCGGACGGCCAGCTCCACCCCCGGCTGCGCCACCTCACCAGCGCCGGCGTGGTCGAGCGCACGGAGTACGCCCCACGCCACGTCACCTACGGCCTCACCAGCCGCGGCGCTGCGCTGATGCCGGTCCTCGCCACGATCGCGTCCTGGGGCGACACGTATCTGGAGAAGGGCATGGTCGCCAACAAGACCACCGGCGAGATGGAGCCCGAGCGGATGCCGCCGGCCCAGAACATCGACGATGCGCTCGCCCTGATCGCGCCGCGGCACGCCACCCCGATCCTGTGGTCACTGCAGGCCAGGGGCAGCGCGACCGCCAAGACACTGGCCACCGAAGCCATGCCCGGCTACGGGCTGACCGCCGTCTACAAGCCGCTAGAGCGACTGGCCGCCGACGGCCTCATTACGGCCAGCGGCTCCGGCGACTACCAGCTGTCCGCCAGCGGCCGGGCACTTTCCCCCGTCTTCCAGGCGGTCTCCGCCTGGGCCGCGGCCCCGCCCGCCGAGACCGATGCCCGCCGACCTCGGGGGCAGGGCCCGGCCCCTTCGCAGAACCGTTCCGGCCCCTGGGCGACCACCCCGTCGCGGCGTACGACACCCGCAGCTCCCGCAGTACGGTCCGCCGGCCCCGCCCTGACCACCACGGCCCCGGACAGCCCGGCGTGGAAAACGGGCGACCTCTTCTCCCATCAGATACCCGCCCGTCCGGTCTCCCCGACAGGAGGCCCGCGCCGATGACCCGCGCCCTGCCCGACAGCCTCCTGCACGAACGCCGCGCCATTCGGACCCTTACCCTGCCGGGCCTGATACGCCTGATCACCGAGATCGACGACAACGGGCCCATCAGCCACCGGCGCGGCAGCCTGCAAGGTGCCTTCGGCGACCTCACTCCCGGGCAACTGCGCCACGCCATCGACACCGCCCGCGCCCTCCACCTGGTCCACTCCGACGAAACGACCCCCGACCGCTACCGGCTCACCGAGAGCGGCGAGGCCCTCGCCGAGGTCTACGACACCGCGGCCCGCTGGGCCCGCGCCCGCCAATTCCCGGCCGTCGCCGTCGACTTCGTCACCCGGGTCCAGCACACCCTCCAGCTGCACAGCCGCGACCCGCACCCGAGCGGGCCGACGCCGGAGCCATCGGCACCTCGCAATGCCCTGACCGACTGGCTGCAGTCCAACCCCCGCGCCCTGGATCACGCCGACGCCCGCTCCTCTCAGGAGCCGGCGGAAGGCGGGCGCGCTGCGTGAGAACCCGTGTCGGACCGCGGCATGCCCGCCGCCCGGTCCCCACCCTGCTGCGCGGCATCTACCTGCCCCGCAGCATGGACGCCGGCGCGTTCGCCATGACCACGTACGGCATCCCCCTGCTGGTGCTCGCCACCACAAACTCCGCCGCACTGACCGGTCTCGCGTTCGCGCTGGAGTGGATCCCGCGCCTCGGCGCTTTCGCTCTCGCCGGGGCGATGACCGACCGCTACGGCACCACCCGCGTCTTCCGCCTCGCCTCCGGGTCACGAGCAGTCGTCGTCCTGGCCGCCGCGCTGGCCCTGCCCGAACTACAGGGCGGTCTCAGCACCACCATCACGGTCATGGCGCTCGCCGCCCTGACCGGCGTGCTCACAGAGTTCTCCTACGTCGCCGCCGAAACCGCGGGCGGCGTGGCCAGCCGCGCGGCCGGCGAGCGTGCCCACCGCGTGCAGTCCGTACTGCTCGGCATCGACCAGGTCGGCACCCTGGCCGGCCCCGCACTCGCCGGCCTGCTCCTGGAGCAGGCCGGGGCATCCGGGATGCTGACCACGATCGCCGCTTTCTCCCTCCTCGCCTGCGCGTTCGCCCCCCGGCAACCCGCCCAGCAGCGCACCACCGCTCCGGAGCCCATCCTCAAGGGGCTCCACACCGGCTGGACAACGCTCAAGTCGCTCCCCGCGCTGGCCTGGCTGATCACCGGGCTGACCTTGTCGAACCTGGCAGTCGGCCTCCTCCAGGCCGCGGCCCCGGTCATCGTGGTCAAGCAGCTCGGACACTCCAGCGCCGACGTGGGTGTGATCTGGTCCGTAGCCGCCGCAGCAACACTGGTCACGGTCGCCGTCTGCCGACGCGCCATCGACCGGTGGGGCCTATGGCCGGTCGGTGCTCTCTCCGCCTCCATCGCCGCCAGCGCCTGCCTGGCCGTCTCACTGACCCACACCTACACCGCGTACCTCGTGCTGATCGCGGTGCTCATGGCCGGCGAGGGCGGCATGACCGTCGTACTGCGCACCCTGCGCTCCCACCTCATCCCCGCCGAGGTGTTCGGCAGCACCCTCTCGTTGACGATCCTCGTCCTCCTGCTGCCCTTTCCGGTGGCCGGCGTCCTCATTGCCGCTGTGCCGCCCACCCTGCTCGGCCACGTGATCACCGGCTGCGCCGTTCTGCAGGCCCTCGGCCTGTTCATCGCCTTCGCGCGCCTGCGCACCCTTCCCGGCCTGCGCGCCTCCCTCGCCTGACCTGCCGGCCGCCCCACCGTTCACCTTGGAGACCCATCCGATGCCCACGACCGACGCCACGGCGACCCAGACCGTACTGCCGGTGTTTCGTCCCTCGCTTCGCGCCGGCTCCCGGCCTACGCTCACCGACCAGTTCCTGGCCTTCGACTGCGAGCACCCCTACGTCTACCGGGCCCTGGAGCGGCTGACCGCCGAGCGGATAGCCGCCGGCGCCACCCGCATCGGGCTCAAGGGCCTCTTCGAAGAACTGCGGTGGCGGCTGCCCCAGGGCGTGCGCGGCCTCAACAACAACTACACCGCGTTCTACGCCCGCAAGTTGATCGAGGACCACCCCCACTGGGCTCCCGCCTTCGAGCTGCGCCGCCGCCGCACCCCCTGAACTCCTGCGCGTCATCTCTCAACTACGCCTCAGCTCATCCACTTTGGAGTGCCTCCTTGCCCTCTCGCACCATCCTCGTCACGACGACCTCCGGATCGGAGGCGCAGGCGTACCGCGGCTACTGTCTCGAAAGCGTCGCCGCGTCCTACGACATCGTGCTGATTACCCCCGGCGAGCCCACGTGGGAAAAGGAATTCATCAGCGACTTCGAGATCGCCGACCCCGACGACGCCGAGGCGCTCGCCCAGGCCGGTCGGGCCCTGGCCGACCGCCACCAGCTGGCTGGCGTGGCGACGTGGACCGAGTGGTACCTCACCCAGACCGCCCGCCTCGCACGCCGGCTCGGCCTGCCCACGAACAGCCCGGAGGTGATGGAGGCGGCCCGCAACAAGGCCACCGCCCGCACCTTGTTCGCCCGGCACGGAGTCCCCTCGGCCTCCTCCATGACCGCACGCACACTGCTGGAGGCAGCGCTTGCCGCCGAGACCATCGGCTACCCGATCGTCCTCAAGCCCGCTGCCCGCGCCGCCAGCATCGGCGTCATCCGCGTGGACCGCGTGGAGGAACTGCCCGCCGGCTTCGAGTTCGCCTCGGCGGGAGCGCGCGACGGTATCGAAAGCACCCACGTCCTGGTGGAGGAATTCCTCGACGGCCCGGAAGTGAGCGTCGAGTGCGTCACGTACCGCGGCCACACCACCGCGGTCGCCGTCACCCGCAAGACCCTCGGCGACCCGCCGTTCTTCGAAGAGGTCGCCCACTGCGTCGACGCGGCCGACCCACTGCTCGCCCAGGTCGCCCCCGTCGCGGCGGCAGCCGTCAAGGCGCTCGGCATCACCGACGGCGTCCAGCACGTCGAGATGCGCCTGGTGAACGGGCGCCCGCGCCTGGTCGAGGTCAACGCCCGCCTGGGCGGCGACATGATCGGCCACCTCGTGCGCCTGGCCACCGGCGTCGACCTCCCCCGCGCCGCCGCTGACGTGGCCTGCGGACTGGCTCCCGACCTCACTTCGACACGCAGCCGGGCGGCGGCGATCCGGCTGGTCTACCCCGCCTACTCCGGCACCCTCACCGAGCGCCGTCTCGACGACACATTCCCCTGGCTCGAGCGCGTCAGCTTCCAGCGGGAAGTCGGCGACCGCCTCGTCCTGCCGCAGGACGGCGGCGACATGTTCACCGCCCGCATCGGCTACCTGATCACCACCGGCGCCAACGCCGCAGACGCGCAGGCCCGCTCCACCGAGGCGTACCGGCACCTGGCCGTCCAGGTCACCCCCGCCTAGAGCCTCCCCGCGCGCCCGCCCCGACCCTCCCGGATGTCCAATTGACCGATCCCGACCTCGACATCGACGGCGATGTCTACGTCTTCCCCCGCTACCTGGCCGGCACCACCGGCATCGGCGACCCCGCCCTTGAGCCCTTGATGCAGCTCGGCTGGGAGCTGACCCACGACGACCTCGGCAACGCCTACCTCAACGCCCCCGACCACAAGGTCCGTCTCGGCTTCCTGCCCGAAGGCGACGACGACGGACTGTGGCGTATCAACGCCTACGTGGATCGCTTCGGGCCGCCCGCCTGGGGCGTCAGCTTCAACGACAGCTGCCCCACCGAGTTCGTCACCGCCTTCACCACGGCCCTGGCACAGGCATACCAGGACGGGACCGAGCACTACCTCGCCCAGCCCGACCCCACGGCCCCCGAACTCGCCGCCTTCAACGCGGTCGCCCCTCTGATCAACCGCGGCTGGCAGATCCAGCATCCACGGTGGGGTGTGATGGAACTGCAGGCCCCGGACGGGATGGCCGGCCTGGAATACGCCACCGGCCGGCTCGACGCGGAGAGGGAACTCACCACGCTGGAGGCCCGCTGGTACATGTGGGGCGGCCCGAAGAACGGATACGCCCGCTGGTACGCCACCGCCTCCACGAACACCCCGACGCCACTGGTGAAGGCCATCACCCAGAGCGTGTCCGACCCCGCGCCGCTGCCGCGCTGGAAGGACTTCCTGTCGCGCGGACTGCGTGATCACGCCCAGCTCGTGCCCGTCACACCGCCGCCGCCCCCGGTGCCCACACCCCTCGACGTCCACCGCACCGCGCCGAGACGGCGTCCCGCACTCACCACGCGCAGCGTCCCGCGCTGGAGCACCACCACGACCCCTTCAGCGCTCCTGCCCGCCCGTCCCTCCAGCCCGCGCCGCTGACTGCCAGATCGCCCCCTTTGCCTGTGAGGTCATGTGCCCCTTCACGCACAGCAGTTCTTCGATGACGTCCTCGAACTGCCCTTCTACCAGTACGCCATCGTCGGCGACGCCCTGTACGCAGCCCCGCAGCCAAACTCGGAGCTGCGGCTGTGCATCGGATTCGCCCCGACCATCCGCCACGGCGAGTACGACGGACTGCGCCTGCGTGTCGTCCACCCCGAGCAGGGTGTCCTCGACACCGCGATCCTTCGCTTCGCCGACCACGGCACCTTTGAACGCCGCGACACCGCCCGCGGGCTCGTGGCCGGCCGCGACGGCTACGCCGTCATCCGGGACTGGCACGCAAACAGCAGCCAGCCGCCGTGGCACGGCGCGGACGGCACGGGGCTGCGCACCGCGATCGAGCAGTACGCCCACGTTTGGTTCCCGGAGCCTGCCGTGTCCCGACCGCCAGCCCGACCGGTCGCCCAGCCCACACCCGCCACCGCATTTTCGCCCCGCAGCCGCTGACCACCCACCTCGCCACGGAGTTCCGGATGTCCCCGCCCCGATGGTTCCCCTCGCACCGACAGCCACCGCCGGCCACCGCGGTCTCTGGCCCGCCTCCGCCGTCGGGCCCGAACGGATTCTGGATCACGGATCCTGCGTTCCGTGACCGGCTGCACAGCGCGACGCTGACCCTCCTCGACATCGTCGAGGACTGTCTGAACGATGACGACGTCCCGCTTACCGAAGTCCTCGGCGGTGCCCGCGACCACGCCGAGCACATGCTCGGTGTCCCCAGCACCTACGGCGTCCTGGTCGAAGCCGAGGCCGCAGCGCAGATCGTGCAGGCCGCCGGCCTCGACGCCGGCTCCCCCTTCGGTCTGGCCATCGCCCAGGGCCTGTCCGGCATCGAGCAGTTGCCCGTACAGCAGCAACAGCAGCTCGTCCGTGCCGCAGCCCGCAGATACGCGATCACCGCGCCTTCCCGTTCACCGGCCACCCCGGCAACAGCACCTCCGCGTCCGGCGCCTGGCCGCTCCCGCTGAATCACCACCCTGCTCCATCAACCGCACGTGTTCCCTTGGAGAGTTCCTACTTGCGCATCCGTTCCGTTCGCACCCTTCCAGCCGCTGTCGCCGTCGCCGCTACGGTGACCGGCAGCCTGTCCTGGGCGCCGACCGCCTCGGCCCAGAGCCCCGATCCCACCCCGTCCACTTCCGCGTCCTCGACTCCGAAGAGCGCGGCCGAGACGGAGTCCGGCGGCGTGGCCATCCTGAAGAAGGACGCCGGCGGCGACGTCCTCGCCGGGGCGGCCTTCACTCTCTTCGACTCCGCGGGGAAAGAGGCTGCCAGCGGCAAGACCAATGCCCAGGGGCAGCTCGCCCTGAAGGACCTCGCTCCCGGGGTCTACCGTCTCAAGGAGACCTCCAGCGGCAGTCCGTTGCATGACACTGTCGACGACCAGGACGTGATCGTCACTCCCGGCGTCGACACGCCGCTGACGATCGTGGATCCGTTCAAGGACGCCTCGGTCCTACTGAAGGCCAAGGACGACAAGACCGGCAAGCTGCTGGCCGGATCCACGGTCAACATCGGCAGCGGTGACAAGACCCTCCTGACGCTGACCACCGGCTCCGACGGCACTGCAAGCGGCAAGCTGCCCACCAGTTCCCGTACCAACAGCGACTTCTGGGTCAAGCAAGTCAAGGCGCCCGACGGCTACGAGATCTACAAGCCGTCGAAGGCGTTCAAGGCCAAGCCGGGCGATCCCGTGACGGTGACCGTCACCAACGCCAAGACCGCCACCACCCCGCCGCCCACGGAGAAGCCCACCGACAAGCCGAGCGACAAGCCCACCGACAAGCCGAGTGACCGGCCCACGCCGGACAAGCCCGGCAAGGACGAGGGCACCCCGGCTGCGTCGGCTTCGGCTTCGGATACCCCGACCACCGACGAGACCGCGTCGAGCACCGCGGCCCCCGCCCCCGCGGGCTCGCTCGCGCACACCGGCGCGGACGCCACCCCGTGGATGATTGGCGGCGCCGGAGTGCTGATCGCCGTCGGCGGGGGTGCCCTCTTCGCGGCCCGCCGACGTCGTACGGACGACTCCACCGACGAAAACTAACCTGCCCGCCCCCATCGCTGAAGGCCCCCGGATTCCATGATTCCGGGGGCTTTTGCGTGGGCGCGTGGGGTGGACAGCCCGATCGAGTCGGTTCCCGTAGCCGGACGCTGCTGAGATGCCGCACACGGCTGGCACGGACGCGACATCTCCCTGTTGCTCAGGTCAGCACGAGGAGACAGACATGTGGACCAGGTGGAGGAGTTCGCGGACCAGCCCGCCGGCCAACGTGGCGGTAGCGGCGTAGAGCGCTGCTTGCCCAAGGCCCACGACAAGACGGTGGCGGGCGCGTCGCCGCTTCGGGGCGGGGCGGTGCGTACGGTGGGACATGACGGTCTCCGTTCAGGGGATGTGTCGGCTGCCCCCGCACCGCGTGTTCCTGGCAGGGATACGGTGCGGGGCGCAGTTTCTGCTGGACCCAAGCCTTACGGGTGACGTGTGCTGAACGCAGCTTTCAGGGTTCGAATCTCGATGTAAGTTCGGCCCCATGAAAGGCGATCAGGCCACCACGTGGACCGAGGGAACGTCGGCCGACCTGGTCGCCGACGCGCTCGCGATGGGTGTGAAAGCCAGTCTCAGAATGGTGACCTCCTGGGTCGAGGACGGCATGCTAGCCAACCCCGAGCCGCGCAAGACCAGCGCGCACGGCAGCGATCCGCGGATCTTCCCGCCCGAGCGACGCGAGTTGTTCACCAGACTTCTTGAGGCCCGGGAGCGCTCCCCCCTGGGGCGCATCCCGCAGCGCGCTCTAATCCGCGTCGTGCTGTTCTTGTGGCTGATCGACGACACGATCGTGCCCACCCCGCAGGCGCGCCGAGCCTGGCGTACCCATGCACGCGCCGCCGGGCAGACGACCGCGGTCCGACGAGGCCAGAACGTTCGCACCCTGGTCGAGCAACTTGCCCACCCCTCAGCCACCCATAAGCAACGGCGCGCCGCCCAGCTCGTCATCGAGGAGGGCGAGCGGACCGGGCGGATCGACATCAACAGACTGACCTCGGTCCTCACGGAGCTGAACTCGCCCTGGTCGACTCAGCCGGGTATGCCGAGGATCGAACGAGCGCTTCCTGGCCCATTCGGGCCGATCTCTGTCCAACACCACATCGCCGTGTGGAAGGCCCGCCAGCAAACCTTCCGCAGCCTCCGGCACGAGGAGATCGACGAAACCGAACTCGACCGAGTACGCACCGTATACAGGCCGAGTTGGGCCGACTACCAGGCCAGTCGGCCCACCATGGCAACCATCGGTGCAGGAGAGTTCGCGGCGTACTTCGCAGAGCCCGACACGATGGAAGGTCACGCGATCGAGGCGGTCGATGCCTTCGTGGGAACTCTCGCCGGAGAACTCGGACTGATCGAAGCCGCCTCCCATGCCACAGAGTCGGCACGTCTCAGACTGGCGCACTGACGGTCCCCGAGGCCGCGCTCCACCGCAATCGCCGCCGCCCGGCTGTCCCACGACCCTCGCCTGGGCGTCCCGGTGGCCGTTGACAGAGCACGGCCGGAGCATAGGAGGGAGGGTCTCGTTGACAGATTCCCGGGCTGTTGGGCAGGGGCTTCATGGTGCGTTCGGGTGGAAGTTGTCGGAATCGGCTTGGTGGACGGTGCGCGGTGCCTTCAGGTCCCCGGCCCGCCCTGCTGCCCCGCATCCCCGCCCACGAGGGGCGGCCGTTCGTCCATATGAATAGACACGCGGCACCGAACATGCGAGCCCACCAGTCCCAGGGCCGTACTAAGAGCGCCCTGGCGACCATAGAAGCGATGGCACGCTGAGGGCCCAACTTGCTGAAATCCCGGGAGATCACCTTATGAACGCCACCCCCGCCGCCGACGCCCAGGGAGCCGAAACAGCCGGGCAACGTACCGGCGGCTGTCTGTGCGGCCGTATCCGTTTCACCACCCGAGGTCCAGCTGTCTTCCCCCACACCTGTGCCTGCCGCCACTGTCAAAAGCTCGGCGGTACACCGGTGATGTGGTGGGTGGGATTCCAGACGGTCACCTGGACCGGTGAAGGCGGCGAGCCGACCTGGTACGAGACCTTCGAAGGCGAGGCAAAACGCGGCTTCTGCCCGACCTGCGGCAGCCGCCTCGCGGCGATCGATAGCGATATCCCGGAGATTGGCATCAACGTCACCGCTCTCGACGACACCTGCGGCCCAGACCTCGTGCCGATCCACGTGTCCTTCCGAGATAACGCTGTTCACTGGCTGCCCCCGGTGCCGGAGACCGAGCACAGCACGGCCGGTTGACCAACCGTTCACCAGTCGGCAGCGTCATCTGCTCCGGCTGCGGCGTTCAGGCCGTGGGGGCGAGGAACTGGTGCGCACCACGCAGTGTGGTGCGCAGCTTGCGCTGTGTCGAGCGGCTGTCGAGGCGGATGTCGAGGGGCCCGGGAAGGGCGCTGTCGGCCCGTAGGCCGGTGGGCAGTCGCGATGCGTCGAGTCCGTCGCGTCGGGCGATGAGCACGCCCAGCTCGTGTCGGCTGAGAGCTCGGTTCCCACCGAGGTGGTGGACGCCGGTCGTGTCGCCCGATGCGAGTTCGACGAGCGCTGCGGCCAGATCGCTCGCGTGGACCGGGCATCGGAAGTCGTCTGTGAAGAGGACGCCTTCGCGGGTGCCGGTGGCCAGTTCATGGACGGTGCGTTCGTGCTCGGACTGTCCGTCGCCGATGATCAGCGAGGTGCGGGCCACGGCGGTGTCCGGATGGAGCAGAAGCACCGTCTCCGCGGCAGCCTTCGCCGCTCCGTACGGGGTGATGGGGTCGGGCCTGCAGTGTTCGTCGTAGGGAACATGGCTCTTGCCGGAGAAGACGGCGTCGCTGGATACGTGGATCATTCTGCATCCGGCCTTCGCCGCGGCGATCGCGAGGCGGACGGGTCCCTCGGCTGTGACTGCCCAGTCGGCCCCGCCACTCGATGCATTAACGATGACGCGGGGGTTCACCTCGGCCACGACGGCTTCCGCGCTTCCTGGATCTCGCAGGTCGAGGGAGCGCCAAGTAACCCCCGGAGCGCTGCCGGGCCTAGTCGTATAGGTCGCGGCCGTCGGGTGCCCCGCCGATACAGCTTGCCGGACGAGCTCGGTGCCCAGGAATCCGGATCCACCCACGATCAGCAGCGTCATGAGGCGACACCCTAGACGCGTCTCCAACGCGACGGTGGTGGTATAGATCCCCAACCCGACGTGTTCATGGGGCAGCAGCCTGGCACCGAGGTAAGCGCTCACCGGGAGCAGCCGGGAGTCCGGACTGTCGAACGACTGTCCAGAGGAGGGCTGCGCCACCGCGCCCTCATCCTCCAGAGCGCACAGAGCGGCCAGAAAGCCTCAGATCCGTGACCAATCGGCCATGGGTGGGCATCGGCCGCGGAATTTGGGCACGCCTCCGAGATCCCACAAGCGACAGCGGACAAGTTCGCCGGTGGCAGACAAGGAAGATCGCCCAAAGGACTGGTGGACGCTGCCACGGCATGTCAACCTAAACGACCTTCCCGTAAAACCCCAGGTCAGAGAGGTGATGCTGTGGCATTGAATGCGACGCAACCTGGATTCGCCACGACGGTCGCGGCTCTGCGGCTCCGCTCCTGGAAGTTGGGTGCCGGCCAGCCGATGGAGGTGATCGACCAGTTCACGGACGCCGACTTCACCCACATCGTGGATGACCGGGCCGATGTGCACGTCAGCTCGCGCGACGGCCGGTTCTATCTCGGCTACTTCCCCGACGGCCGTCCCGGCGGCGCCGACGAGGACTGGGTGACGGGCGAGGGCTGGGTGATCGCCGTCACCGGTACCGCGGATGTGCCGGGGTACCGGATGGCCTTCGGTACGGACACGCCGGCGGAGATCGTCGCCGCTATCGTGGCCCGGATCATGGCCACCTCCCGGCCCCTGTGACCTGCAGCCCCCTTCCCTCCGTACGTGACGCGTACGCTGCCTCTGCTCTCGCGGCCCTGTCCGCCACCGCTAGGAGAACGCTTTGGACCCGCACTCGCCCGAGATGACCGTCGGCGACATCCTCGACCTGCTGTCCGCCTGCGACCGTGACACGCCTGTCCGGCTCGCCATCAACCCCTTCTTCCCCATGGCCCACCGCCTGGGCGCTGTGCACAACACGGTCGACGAGCGCGGCCGGCCGATGGTCTACATCGCCGAGTCCGAGGAGGCCGAGCAGTTCGGCCCCCTGCCGCCTGCGGTGGCTGTGGCTCTGACCTGGCAGGAGCCGGTCGAGGCACCCCGGCGCCGCCGACGCGGCGCGACCGGGCCGAACACCGGCCAGTGATCCATCCCCGAGCTTACGGAGGCGCCCCTGCACCCGCACCACCCCATCGAGCCCTCCCACCCCGACTCGCCGGACCCGCTGTACTGGGTCACCCCGCGCCACCTGGCAGGCGATGACGGAGCCCTTGCCGAGCGGATCGGCGACACCCTGACCGACCTCGGCTGGCGCATGTGGCCGACCTCCCGCAACACCCTGCTCTACGTGAGCCCGGACGGACTGCGTGGCGCCGAGTGGATCCTCGCCGCCTACCCGTTCGAGCTGGGCGGACTCCCGGTGGCCTGGCAGCTGTCGGCGCGTCCCCACGCCGTCTCGGCGATGACCGAGTGGAACGCCTACTTCACTGCCGGCGTCCCGCACGAGGCCCTCGCCGACCTCCTGCTCGCACTCGACGCCTGCGCCACACCCGATGCGGGGTTCGAGGGCGCCGAGGCGGTGCTCACCGCGCTCGGTGCGCGGGGCTGGCTGCGCGACATGGACCGTCCCTGCACGACCGCGACGGACCCCGGCTTCTCCGCCAGCGTCTCGCTCGAGATGCTTCCGCCGCTCATCCACGACGCCGACCCCCGGGACGACCTTCTGGGGTGGCAGGCATGGGCGGAGCCCGTGCTGGGAGCGCCGTACCTGTGGTGTGCGAGCTTCAGCGCGAGCGCCCCGCACGAGCTGGTCGCCGCCTTCGCCTCCTCGCTCGCGGCACCCGGCCCGGTGCCGCGCCGACGGCTGCCCGAAGGCGCGGAGGACCGCCTCACGGTCGTTCACCGCAGCTGACGACGATCGCGGGCGGTCGAAGAACGGGATACATGGGGTGATGCCCGCCCCTCCAGGCCCGGTGGTTTCCCTCTCCCCTCGGGGGGTGGAACCGCCGGGCCTTCGCCGTACCCGTGTCGGGGAGGCGGCGCCGTGAATCCAGGATCCGGGCCCTGAATAGGATCGCTCCCGTGGCAGTCAAACTGATAGGCAAAGGACCACTGCGCGGCTACCTCCTGGAGGAGGTGCTGGCCTGGTTGCTGCGATCCAGCGGCTTCGAAGTGCTCACGGCCAACGATGATAAGGACAAAGAGCCTTGGAAGGTCCTTAAAGAGGACAAGAATGGCTTGCTGGTCCGTGGGCGCGGGGCGTGGCACCAGGTCGACGCGCTCGGGCAGTTCAGGTACGTCCCGCCGTTCTCGCTGCCTGTCCGCCTGTTCGTCGAGGCGAAGTATCTGACCTCGACGCGCGTAGGTCTGCCGACCGTGCGCAACGGTCACGGCGTGATTCACGACGTGAACGAAGGCGAGACCACTACGCTCACCGCTGCGGGTACGGGCCGGCCGAGGACGCGGTACCGCTACAACTACGCGATCTTCTCCACGTCGGGCTTCAGCAAGGAAGCCCAGGACTACGCGCTGGCCCATCAGATATCCCTGATCGACCTCTCTGCTCCGGACTTCGCCGTACTGCGGAACCTTGTCCGAATCGCGGCCGACACGATTCACGCAGCGCTCGAAGCCGCGCCCGCGGGCGAGCGGCCGAAGGTGCACCAGATACGCGCGTACCTTCGCGGCCCACTGCTGGATATGTACGCCGAGGACGCATATCTGCCCGATCAATTCCGCGAGCCGCTCGATGAACTCGCCCAGGCGCTGCACAGCCGGTCCACGTTGGGTCTTGTGCTGGCCTTTCCCGCAGCACCGTTCGTTCTGGGGCTGGCGTCGAATGACCTGTACGGGTTCGTGAATTACGCGAGAGAACACCCCACGCACGCCGTGCGCGTGCGGCGACTGTCTCAGTCGGCTTCGCATCCCGTCTGGGAACTGCGCTCGGCCGAGCACCCGGACGTATACGCGTTGAGGTTCAGCCTGCCGGAACGGGTGGAATCCTGGATCGTCGAACAGGACGAAGGAATGCCCTCACGAACCCGGTATGTAAAAAGAAGCATGCTCTCGACCATGACCCTGTACTGGATGGACGGGGAGCACGCGCAGACATTCCAACTGCGCTACGAGCCCGGCGAACTGCGCCTGGCGGGCTGATCGGCTCATAAGCCGAAACCCCGGTGTCCGGGCCTGTTGGACGGACAGGCCCGGACACCGGGGTTTCGGACGGTGGAGCGGGTCAGTGTGCGGTGCGGGCCTTGGTGAGCGCCTTGTCCAGGTGGGCGTCCACGAGGCCCGGCGAGCCGGAGACGATCACCAGGACGTTGCCGGAGCGGATCGCCGTCTGCTTGACGACGCTGCGCTGCCCGCCGGCGGAGTAGGTGAGCAGCTGGCTCCACTGCTCGTCGCCGAGGTCGGGCGCGGCCGTCTTCTGCGCGCTCATGTCGATGACGGTGCTGCCCGACGCCACCTGGTAGGACGGGCAGGAGACCATCGCGTTGAAGACCTTCCCGATCCCCTTGGACAGCTTCGTTGCGCTGTCGCTGTACAGCTCCTCGCTCACCTCGGAGTTGGTGCTGCCGGCGTAGGTGAAGGACGCCTTCGCCTTGCGGGTGAAGTCGAGGGTGGCTCCGGTGGCCGCGTCGCTGCCGAGCTTCTCCAGCTCCGGGCAGCCGATGACGGTGACGTCGTCGTGCTGGTCAGCGGCCTGGGGCTTGCGGGTGTAGCCCTCGCCCAGGTCGCTCTCGTTCAGCAGCCGCTCGTTCAGCTTGGCCGACGAGAGCGGCGCGGACGCGGTGGCGCTGTTACCGCCCCGGTGCGCGGGTGCGGAGGACGCGGCCGAGGTGTCGGCGGGCTCGGTACTGCGGGAGCAGCCCGTCAGGGCGAGGACGGTGAGGGCGCTCAGGGCGAGGGCGGTCGTGGTGGAACGGCGCATGCGAAAACCCCTTGTGATGCGAGATGGATGGTCTGACCAGGTCGGCCCTCCGGGTGCCGACGAACGCAGGGGTGGGGGAAGGGGTTTCGCGACTTCAGTGGCCGAGGTGGCGCAGGCCCTCGTCGAGGGTGGGGTGGAAGTGGTCGACCGGACCGGAGTTGCGGTTGTACCAGGCGGTGTCCAGGCGGGACTCCTTGGCCTCGTGGCCAGCCTCGCAGCGCAGCCACACTGAGTCGTCACGCATGTTGAAGACGATCCAGTTCCGGTACGCGCCGCAGTGGCACTGGTGGACTTCGCCGTCGATGACGAGCGGCAGGTCCCAGCGCATCATGAACCCCGAGACGTCCTGGCGGGACGGCGCCCGGAAGTCCGCCGGCAGGAAGTCGGGCACCACCGTGGACTCCGGCGCGGCAGGTGCCGGCGCTGCGCGGGGGCCGGGGCAGTCCGGCAGCGGCAGCTCGGTGTGCATCGCCAGCACTGCCTGGCCGGCCCGCTGGGCTTCACGGAATTCTCGGTCCGCACGGTTGCGTCGGAACATGCCGTCTCCATCTCTCTCGTCTCGCCTGCACGAGGAGAGTGCCGCAATCCCCTGACCTGCTGCAACTCTAGAAATGTTGAACGCGGACGACTTGCTGGAGGACTTCGGCACGGCACTTCCGCGCAGGGCGTGGGCCTCTGTTTTCATTCCAGATCGGTTACGGCACGGGCCGTTTTGGGCGGACGGGCGTTGCCCCGAGCATGCGAAGTACAGGTTCTTCAACGTTCCCGACGCAGCTGAGCGGCGCGTACTGGCTGGAGTCGCCGGTCATGGAGCACGCGACCGGCTGCCGGTGCTCCGGCACCCGCGAGCCGCAGCCTGAACTGCGGGATCATCGGGTGCCGGAGGCGCGCACCGTCATGCTGTGCACCGCGGGCGCCACCGTGAACGTGGGCGAACTGCTGCCGGGGCCAGAGGCGTGGCCGGCCACGCAGGCCGCGGATGCAGGGGGTATAGCGTCCAGCAGGAGTATGAGCTGGGTGACGTCGTGACGGTTTCCGCTGGTCAGAGTGACGGCGAGCGTGTTGCGCCGTCGGTTGAGGCGTGTGACTACTCCAGGATGTCGAGCTCGGGAAGACTGTCCACGATCTTCATCGTCTCCAGACTGACGGTCACGATCCGGCGGAGGAGATCAACGATGTAACGGGGGTCGTCCGACCAGTCGTTGGGGTCGTTCACGATTCCGCTGGCCTTGTCGACCTTCACCTGATATCGATCGATGATCCACTCGATCGCGGAACGCGCACCGAGCTGATAGCGGTACGCCTCCTCCGGGATGTTGGAGAGCGTGACACGGCTGTTGTAGATGATCGTGGACCGGTCCGCTTCGCCACCCTTCTTCGGAATCTTCATCTTCGTCACCCGGAACAGCTCCGAGGGCGGAGTGTCGACGCTTCCGCTGATCTGCTCCACGATCCCGTTGTACGGCTCCACGCTCTCGTACCCGATGTGGAGATCGGCGAGCGCCCGGCCGGCGGCGGCGAAGCCACGGAAGTCGCGCACCTTGGGGATGCGGGGCAGGGACTTCTTCAGGTCCGAGGCGAACTGTGTGCGGTAGGAAGGGGAGTGGAGGAGGCCATAGGTGTAGTAGAAGACGTCATCCTTGGTGATCGTGCCGTCGGCGTACGACTTGCGGTAGGCGCGGAGGGCGGCGTCGGTGATGTTGTCTACGCGTTCGTAACCATCGTCGGCGTCCTCCTCAGCGGCGGCGAAGAGGTCGTCTCCTTGCCCAAGCTCGCGGTAGGTATAACGCGCGAAGTGCGGACCAACGCTCTTTGTTCCCACCGCGTGCAGATCCGGGAGCGCGTCAGTCATCAAGACGGAGAATGGCTCTTCAGATCCAGTGCCCGTGGTGTAAAAGCCGAGGTTTTTGTGCTCCGACGTCGGAAAAAGACGAGGGAGTTGGTAGACGGTGTTATTCAGCTTCCGATCGAAGTATGAAAACTGTCGAGTGAAGGGGCGATATGTGGCGATGAAGATACGGTCACTGTGAAACTCGTACCGCTCCCCCTTGGCAATTCGGGCCTTGTCGGCACGATCCCAGCTGATCTTCTTGGGATCGTTGTCGATATAACGGTCGACGTCGGTTGGTGACGGAGAAGCCAGCGACATTTCTTCGCAGTGCGCCTCGAAGCCGTGCGCCTGCTCGTTGTAAAAATCAATCGTCGACTCGGTATTCTCTGTGACCTTCTGATGAGAGAAGTTGTAGAGCCAGGAGTCACGGCCGGTTTTGAGGCCGCTGGTTTGAAGAGCGAAGATCGAATTCTCCCGCAGAGCCTTGTCTTTCTCACCCATGGCCTGGAAGGACACGAACCGTTCATCGCGCTGATTGATCCAGTCTCCCTCCGGACTCGGAGTGATCCGCTGCCATTCCACGGTGTTGAGCTCGTGGCCGGCGACGATGCGGAGTTTGTCCTCGCGGCTGAGGTAGTCGCCGATGTCCCGATAGTGGAGCTGGCAGCCTTCTGTCGTCCCGGCTGTGGTGCCGCCCTTGACGAGGATCAGGATGGCGACGGTGCTGCGGCTGCCTGAGCCGAAGACTTTGCCGCCTTCCTGGCGGGACAGCTCACCAGCCGTGCGTTGATTTCCGCGCAAGTTGTAGCAGTAGATCGCATCGAACTCGTCTGCGAGAGACAGGCGCAACCCGTCGGCAGTGTTGCCGTCGATATAGCCACCGTTGGAGACGTAGGCAACGATGCCCTCATCCTTGATCCGATCCGAGGCCCAACGGATGGCGCGGATATAGGAGTCGTACAGAGAGGTCTTCAGTGTCGCTGATGACCTTGCCGCGTAAGTCTGAGCGATCCGGTCGTCCAGCGCAGCGTACTTGAGGTTCTGGTTGTTGTCGTTGGCGCTGTCTTGCCCCACCGAGTACGGCGGGTTTCCGATGATGACCCGGATATCCTGCGCCTGCTGCTTCCGGACCCTCTCGCTGTTGCCCTCGATTCCCCCGAAGAGGCGTTCCGCGTTGCCCTCGGCGAGCTGGAAGGTATCCGTCAGGACGATGCCCTCGAAGGGGGTGTACGCCTCCGTTCCGCCCATGTCCTCAAAGGCGGCCTCGATGTTGACCGCCGCGATGTAGTAGGCGAGCAGCACAATTTCGTTGGCATGAAGTTCGCTGGCGTACTTGCGCAGGAGGTCGTCGGGCTTGATGAGGCCAGACTGGAGCAGGCGGACCATGAAGGTGCCGGTGCCGGTGAAGGGGTCGAGGATGTGGACGCCTTCGTCGGACAGGGAGGTGCCGAAGTGTTTGGCGAGGGCCTGGTCTGTTGAGCGGAGGATGAAGTCGACGATCTCGACGGGGGTGTAGACGATGCCGAGGGCGTCGGCGGTCTTGGGCAGGGCGGTTTTGAAGAACTTGTCGTACAGCTCGATGATGACGCGCTGGCGGCCCTCATGGTTGTCGATGCCCTCTGCCCGCTTGCGTACGGAGTCGTAGAAGCCCTGGAGGGTCTTGGCTTCGGCGTCGAGATTTTGGTCGTCCAGGACATCGAGCATGCGCTGCATGGCCAGGGAGACGGGGTTACGTTCGGCGAATGCGTAGCCCTTGAAGAGCGCGTCGAAGACTGGCTTGGTAACGATGTGCTGGGTGAGCATGTCGAGCGCGTCGGTCTCGGTGACGCCTGGGTTTATGCTCGCGCGCAGCTCGCCGAGGAAGGTGTCGAAGGCGGCCTGCTTGTCCGGGAGGGCGAGGGCGGCCTGGATGCGGGTCTTGTGGCGCTCCGCGATCTGGGCGATGTCCTTGGCCCAGTCCTCCCAGTACTGACGCTGGCCGACCTTCTTGACGATCTGGGCATAGATCGCGTCGCGCCAGTCCTCCATGTGGAGTGCGGTCTGGACGTACTGGGCCGCGCTCGCCTCACCCTGCCCGTTGCCGCCGTCCCCTTCGCCAGAGATGGATTCGCGGTCGTCCGTGGCGTTGGCGACCATGATGTTGTCGGGGCGGCGGTTGTTCAGGTCGAGCTGGTTGACGGTGGCGTTGAAGCGGTCGTCGTGGGCGCGCAGGGCCTGGAGGACCTGCCAGACAGTGCGGAAGCGCCGGTTGTCGGCCAGGGCCTGCTCCGGTGGCATCCCTGCGGGGACAGCGACGGGGAGGATGATGTAGCCGTACTTCTTGCCCTCGGCCAGCCGCATGACACGGCCAACGGACTGGACGACGTCGACGACGGAGTTGCGGGGGTGGAGGAAGAGGACGGCGTCCAGGCTGGGGACGTCGACGCCTTCGGACAGGCATCGGGCGTTGGAGAGGATGCGGGCCTTGTTCGGACCGGGGTCCTGCTTCAGCCAGTCGAGGAGGTCGTTGCGGCGCAGGGTGTTGAAGGTGCCGTCGACGTGGTCGACGTCGCACTGGAGGATTTCCTCGTCGGCGCCGTCGTATGCCTGGACGACCTCGCGGAAGCGTTTGGCGAGTTCTTTGGATTCGCTGATGTTCCGGGCGAAGGCCACGGCCCGCTGCATGGGTGCTTCACCCGGTTCGAAGCCGGAGCCGTCGGCGAGCTTGCCTGTGCGCTTGGCCATTCCGTTCCAGCAGCCGACGATCTTCGCGGCGTCGTCGAGGTTGAGCTCGTTGTTGTCGTCGGCGAGCTGCTGTTGGAGGGATTCGGCGACCTTGCCCTCGTCGATGGTGAGGATGAGGACCTTGTAGTCGGTCAGCAGGCCCTGCTCGACGGCCTTGCCGAAGCCGAGGCGGTGGAATTCCGGGCCGTAGAGGTCCTCGTCGTCCATGGAGCACAGGACGGTCTCGGTGTTCTTCGCGTCCGTCTTGGCCTCTTCGCTGAAGAGGCGTGGGGTGGCCGTCATGTACAGGCGGCGGGCGGAGCGGATGTAGCCGTTGTCGTGGATCTTGACGAAGTTCGACTCGTCGCCGGCGGTGAGGGTGGCGCCGGTGGTGCGGTGGGCTTCGTCGCACAGGATGAGATCGAAATCGGGCAGGCCGGCCTGCTGCGCCTGGGCGATGGTCTCGATGGACTGGTAGGTCGAGAAGACCACGGTCAGTCCGGGCCCAGCCTCCACGCTCGCGACCTGATTGATGAGCTTCGCAGGGCTGGTGGTGGCGGGCAGTGCCAGGTCGTGTGTCGACATGTCCGTGCTGTCGGGGTCAACCTTCTTCTGCTTGCCGACCTTGATGTCGGAGCAGACGGCGAAGCGCCGCATCGGCGTCTCGGTCTCGTACGACCACTCCCGCAGGGTCTGCGAGAGCAGTGCGATTGAGGGGACCATGAAGAGCACGGTGGTGTGGTCGCCCTCGCCGCGCTTCGCGCGCTCCTGCTGGAGTCGCTCGACGATCTTCAGACCGGTGAAGGTCTTGCCTGTGCCGCAGGCCATGATCAGTTTGCCGCGCTGGTGGGAGGTGAAGCCTTCGAAGACCGCGTCGATCGCGTCACGCTGATGTGGGCGCACAGTCTTCTTGCCCCGGAGCCGCAGCTCGACCGGGCCCTCGGGAGCGGCGGGAACGTGCCACTCGACCGGGCTTGCCTCGATGTCGGCCAGCCCGATCCGAGTGACTGGAATCTGCTGGTCATCCAGGGCGGACTCGGCGTTCGGCCCCCACCTATCCGTCGTCGAGATGATCATTCGGCGGGTGAAGGCGCCCTTGCCCGAGGCCGTGAAGAAGGAGTCGAGGTCGGCTTTCTGGACGGTGTGATGCGGCTCGTAGAACTTGCACTGGATGGCGCAGTAGCCGCCGGTCTTCCGGTCCTGCGCCACCAAGTCGATACCGACGTCCCGCTTATCGCTCTCCGCGCCGGGCCAGTTGTGGTACATCCATACCTGGGTGAATTGTTCGGACCAGTCCGGGTCTGCCCCCAGGTACTGCACCATGAGCTCCTCGAAGCGGGTCCCTCGATCCCGGTTTACGGTGGTGCCCTCACGGATCGCCTTGAGAACGTCGTGCACCGTCGTCGCAGTCGTGATCCCGCTCAACGCGATTCGCACCCCATCACAGTCAGTAGCGCGCCCGTCCGCGCGCTTCGTCGGTCATACCAGAATCGCCATAACACTACTGGTGAGTCCCGTGCTAAGGCGCCGAATCGGCCCGCCCTGGTCAGTGCCGGCTCATACCCTCATGCGCATCGGTAGGCAGACCGGCGAGGGTGCAATGGATGCGGTCCTCCGCGCCGAAGGAGCGGTACCGCACGGAGGGCGGCCAGCGTGAAGAGAGCGAGCGGCTGCGTCGATCGATGGGCCGAACCTTCGCGAAGATGTACATGAGGTACTTCAGCCTGACGAACAGAAGCGATGTCGGTTGATTGCCTGACAGTTGAGGGATGTGTCCGGTAGATCTGTGCGGGTGAATGACTCCATGCCCAGCGAACCCGCTCCCGCGGACGGCGATCCCACCTCCTTCCGCGAGAAGGCGAGGAGCTGGGCCGAGAAGCACGAGACGGCTGTCCGCGTCGTCAAAGCGGTGGGCACAACTGTGGGCGCAGCCGTCGCGATCATGGTCGTCAAGCACGTCATGACGCAGAACGTGACCGAGTACGCCGACGATGACCAGGCCACCGAGTACGCCGACGATGACCAGGCCACCGAGTACGCCGACGATGACCAGGCCACCGAGTACGCCGACGATGACCAGGACGCCAAGGACAAGCGCCGCCCCCCTGTCAGACACTTAGTGGCCGAGCACACCAGGACGCTCGCTGACGGGCGCGTCATCCCTATTCCGCCTTACAAGCGCGGCGGCTCCTCGGAGGACGAGGGCGAGGACCCCGACGGAGTGGCAGCCTGAGCTTTGAGGACGACTCACCTCCCACCGCGGACTTCACTCTCATGCAGTGCCGACGGAGTACCTGCAGACCGCTTGCACCGCCGCTGAACTGCAGACATGCCCCGACTCGACATAGACCGCCGGAGCCTCTCGTCGACCGTGAAACCGTGGCAGAAGCCGAGCTCCTAGGCGCGGCGCTCAGCGTCTGGGTTCTCTCGTGCCGCCTCCTCGCTTGGCCGAGGCGTTCCCCGACGGCGGCGTCGACTTCCTCCGCGTCTGTCCCTTCGACGCGGTCCTTGTCATACCGCTCTCCGGCGCAGTCGAGGCGTCCGCGGGCAGGTCCGCCATTCGTCGCAGCCGCCATACCAGCACGTCACTGATCGATTCTGCGGTCTCCAGCTCGCGCCGCTCCGCGGCTTCCGCCAGGAGCGCGGCGGGGTCGTGGCCGGCGTTCTCGACGTCGACGAGGGTGGCGGCCAGGGCGTACCAGCCGGGCTCGGCGAGGACCTGCCCGGCCAGCTCCGGCACCGCCTGTCGGAGACAGGCGGCCTGCTTGCGCTGGAGGGGCTGGGACAGGCGGCGACCGCGCTGGTGCATCACGCCGAGGTGCAGCGGCGCGGCGGCCTGGTAGGCGGCACGCAGGTGGTCGGCGGCCTGGCGGGCAGCAGCGGCCTGCTGGGCGTGCTCCTTCTTCCCGTGCCAGTGGGCGGCGGCGCTGACCAGGAAGAACGCCATGTCGATGAGCATGGCGGTGGTGGCACCGTCCTCGCCGCGGCCGAGTGCGGGACCGCCGTAGACGAGATCGCGGGCAGCCTGACGCAGGGCACGGTCGTGGCCTGCTTCGGCCTGGACGTGGGAGCGGGTCGCCCGCTCGAACGCCCATGCGGCATCTCGCAGTTCACGGCGGGTGTGCGCGGCCGAGGTCTTGGCGAGCGCGTCGAGGACCTCGCCGGCTGCGGCGAGGTGCGCGGCGATCTGTCCGTCGTCGCCCTGGTCGAGGATCAGCACGGTCTGCCAGACCGCTGTCGTCGCCTGCCGCCGAGCGGCCGACGGGCTGATACGGGGCGAGTCGGAAGAGCGGTCCGTGGCGGAGTCGCTGTAGTGACCGGAGGCGTCGGAGGACCACCGCTTGCGGATGCGGGGCAGGGAGAGGTCGGGCGCGAGGGTGGAGCCGGAATAGTAGATCGGCTCCTGGTCCTCGTTGCGGTCGTCCGGCAACGCGACCTTGTAGCCGAGCAGATCACCAGAGGGTGCGGTGCGTTGGCGGATCAGGAGGCCGGCGGCGGCCAGGCGGTCGAAGAACTCCTCCTCGCTGGCGACTCCGGCTGCGGCGCGGCGCACGGTCTCGCGCAGCTCCTCGCGGGGGGTGCGTTCCTTGCCCTGGCGGTCAGCCTTGTGGCGTTCGGCGCTGGTGGGGCGCTTGGCGGCGGTTCCGTCGCCGACGTTCAACCGGCGTAGACCGTAGTCGATTTCGACCTTTCGGGCTTCGGTCTGGGAGCGGGCGCCGTCCTGGCGGATGCGGGCCTGGCGGCCGTCCTCGCGTACGACGGTGGCGACGATGTGGATGTGATCGTCGGCGTGGCGAACGGCCGCCCAGCGGCAGGCGGCGTCGTCGCCTTCGGGGGCGATGCCGGTGGCGGCAACCATGCGGCGGGCGATATCCGCCCACTGCTCGTCGGTGAGGATCGGATCCTCCGGCGCGGCGCGTACGGACAAGTGCCATACGTGCTCGGCGGGCCTGGCGCTCTCGGGTAGCGCCATGACGGGCTGGTCGAGCAGGCGCTGCAGGTCGCCGTACGTTGCCTCCGGATCGCGGCCGGGGTCGGGGGCCTGGCTGTCCCACGCGGCGACGAGGTGCGGATCGATGTGCTCCTCGGCCCTGCCGGGACCGTACAGGTAGGCCACCAGACCGCGGGTATCCGTGCCCATGTCGTGGACTTTGGGGATCATGCAGCCGGGCGCTCGCTGTCCAGGTAGTGCTGGGTGAAGGCGTCCACGCGTCGAGCGGCACGGTGCACGGCGGAGAGGACCGCCTCGGCGTGCGGGGCGTCACCGCCTGAATTGAACGTCTTGGCAACCTGGTTGACGTTGTTGCCGATCTGTCCGAGGTGGCGCCGCAGGCTGAACAGCTCGGCGATCATTTCGCGTTCGCCGGCTATCTCGGCTGCCGTGCGCGTCAGGTCGCGCGCGGCGCTGAGGGCTGCGTGGGCGAGGAAGCCGGACGGAGTCATGGCGCACGCGGCTGCGGCATCGAGGACGGACTGCTTCTCGTCGTCGTTGAAGCGGCTGGCGATCAGGTGCTTGCGCTTGCTCGACTTGGTCTTCGGCGTGCGGTTGCGTGCGGGTAGCTGGCTCGACGGCGCGCTCGCGTGGTACGTGCAGTGCGGGTTGTGGCACGGGTGGGTGGCTGTTTGCTCCTCCTGGGGATGCCGGCCGCCCTCGGTCGCATCCCCACGGTCCGGCGCCCCCCGGCGCTGGACCGCCTCCGCCACCCCTGGGGCGGAGGACGCGAGAGTAGTACTCCCAACGGGAGTACTACTCTCGCACCAACTTGCTCGCGGTGAAGTCGAGTTGGATTCCGGCTCACCGTGCGCGTGAGTGGGGGGTGTCGTCGGGTTCGTCATCGGGTGGGGTTCCTCGTGGTGCGGATGCGGTGCTGGATCTCGGCGGCGAGTTCGACCATGGCGGTCGGGCCGTTGAGGACGCGGACAGGGGACTCGGGGCGGTCCTGGGTGAGCCACTGGCCGTTGGGGGCCAGCACGGCTGCGTGCAGGAGCTGGTGCCGTACGAGCACTTCCGCCCAGGCGCCGGCCTCGGCGGTCGACGGGGTGCGCGTACGCGGATTGCGGGCAGGAATGGCGATCCTTCCATCACAGGGGGCCCGACCGAGGCCGGGCCACCCGGCGGAATACGGAGGCAGGCGCGTGACCTGCTCCTTTGCTGGTGTCAGCCGCACTCGGGACAGCGGTCGAGGTGCCGGTTCAAGGCCCGCGCCATGTTCCGCTTCACCGAGAAGGCGTTCTTCGCGCTCGTCTTCGCCGACGTCGACCCCTGATGACGCTCGGAGTGACCGCGCAGGAACCGGATGTCCTGCTCAAAGCCGGACTTGATGGTGGCGAACCGATGGCAGGTCTTCATCGGACCGTGCTCCTTGTCGTGGTGGTGGCCGCCTCGTCCCGCAGCAGCTGCAGGACCGGCGTCAGGCGCTCGTTCCGGCCGCCCTGGATGTTCTGGGCGCGGAGGATCTCCCGCAGCTGGGGACGGGTGACCGACGCGTTGCCGTCCCGCTCCAGCAGCGCGGGCACGTGCGGGCGAACCCGCTCGACCATCTGCTCGACGGTCAGCCGGGGCCCGTTCCGCGAACGCTTGGCCTGCCCGGCGCCCGGACGGTTTCGGGAGCCCTTCTGCGGCGGCTTGCGACGCAGGGGGACGGTGTGGGGACGGTCCCCGTTGGGCTCGGTCCCCGTTTCGGTGTCGGGGTGTTCCCGGTCCCCGTTGTCGTTGGGGACGGTGTGGGGACCGTCCCCAACGGGCTCGGCCGCGTCCCCGACAGCGCGGTCCCCGATCGAGGCTGCGGTTCGGGGACCGGCCTCGGGGACCGTCCCCGTCGGGCTCACCTGTTCCTCGGGGAGCGTCCGAGTCCCCAGGGCCGTACCGCGTGGGGACCGGTCCCCACGGTGGTCGTCTTGCTCCCACGAGGGCTGAGTCCAGGGGGACGGCAGGGCGACAGAGGCGAGGGCCGCAGCATGCCGGCGGGCGGCCAGCTGCTCCAGAAGCGCACGACGCTGGTCAGGATCGGTGCCGACCCCGGATCGTGAGAGGGCCGTCTCGAGCCGCCGTTCGATCCGGCGCCCGTGACGATTCGTGCGATCCTTCTCCGGCATCTTGGCCAGCCGGGACGCGAGGGCCCCTGCCCGCTCCGTGGCGCGCTCCCTAGTGATCTGGGCGGCATCGCGGTTCCGCGTGGCGACACCCAGGCGGGAGAGGAGACGTTCCCGTACTTCGCGTCCGAGCGTCGCCAGCAGCCCCTGCGAGGAGGCGTCCGGTTTGTGTAGCCGCAGCTCGATACCCATGGCCAGATGCCAGAGCATGGCCGCCATGACCGGACCGACGATCGCGCGCACGGTGCCGCCGACCGGCCCTGATTCGGCGTACGCCGGGATGATCTGTACCCCGGTGAGCACCCAGACCAGGGTGCCGGGAACGCCGGGTGCGCCTTGATTGCGCAGGTTCTGGCGGGCCAGCAGAGCGTTCGCGAACAGCGCCAGCTCGGCTGTGGAGAAGAAGGCAGCCCGTTGCACCGTGTCGGTCATGCCGAGGTAGTCAGCGGCGAAGAACCAGCTGGTCTCCGCGCTGTATGCCGTGCAGCCCAGCGCCGCGAGGGCAGCGACCCACACCGTGGGGGTGCCGGCGCGCGGGGCGCCTGCCCGTGTCCGGTTGCGTCGGATCGACCATCCGGCCAGCACCAGGGCGAGCACCCCGACAGCCGCGACCGCGTAGACGGGATCAATACCGAGTGGCAGAGACATGGCGATGGGGTGAGTCATGCGGCCTTTCGGAGAGCGGCGATCAGGGAGTGGGTCTGAACCTGGCGGGGCACCTGCACCGGCGAGGCGGCCTCCTCGTCCTCGGCCGTCTCGTCGTCGGCCGGCTCGGTCTCGTCGTCCTGGTCCCAGTAGCGGTCGCGGTCGGCGACAGCGTGTGCGGCGTTGCGCATCAGGTCACGCGCCCAGTCCAGGTCGAGCCGCAGCGTGAAGGCGAGGCGCTCGGGGCTCCAGCCGCGGACGTACGCGTGGCGGGTGACGGCCTCACGTTCGGCGTCGCTGAGGTGGATGTCGCGCCCTTCGAAGGCCGCCTTCACCCGGCTGTAGTCCAGGCGCTTGTTGACCTTGGCGTGCCAGGGGCGGCGCTCGTCGTCGGTGAGGCCGCCCCACATGCCGTGCCGGATCTCGTTGTCGAGGGCGTAGTCGAAACACGCCTTCTTCACGGGGCACTGGCCGCAGATCGACTTGGCCTCGTCGATGGCCGCGCGGTCGCGGGCCGCGTGGAAGAACAGCGCGTCGATGACCTTGGGCGGCATGTTGTGGCACAGTCCCCGGGCCTGCCAGCTGTGGTCGGCGATGCCACGGATGGTCGGGGCCGGGGAGTCGTTGGTGGTGATGTGGCGCAAGGGAGTCTCCGAAGGGCGCCTCGGTCGGCGCGGTTCGCTCGGCACCGGTGGTGGCGGGGTGCGGCGGAGCTTGGCGAGGCGGGCTTGGGGCACGGCGGCGGGCCGTACCGCTTGGAGGAACGTTTCTGCGGGGAGGTGGCGGCCGGGTCAGGCAGGTATGGCCTGGGCTTGAGCGGCCAGGGCGTCCTCGACGCGGGTCGGATGCGGCTCGATGCGCGGTTTGGTGTTCCGGTTGCGGACACCTCCACCGCTCCGTTCGCGGCAGGGCTCGCCCTTCGGGGCGCGGCACCTCTCGCACGGGACGCTGAAGATGTCGGGTCCGCCGGCGGCGATGGCGGCTTCGCGGGCGGCACGGGCCGGACGGAAGGGCGCCAGTTCGGCTCGTACGGCGTCCGGGACGTAGGTGCCGACGGCCTTGAGCATCTTTTTCAGGCCGGGGTGGGGTTCCCCGGTCGTCACTCCGCGGTGCGGCGACGGGGCGATCCGCCCCGTCACGACGGCGTCGCGGGTCGCGACAAGCTCCGCCCGCCAGGCTTGCGGGTCGTCGGGGTCGGCCATCGGCGTCGGATCGGTGTGCCGTCCCAGGCGGTCGCGGTAGTGGGCGTTCCACTCGCGGGCCACATCGGCGGGCAGGATCGGGTACGGGGAGGCGACGACGCGCTTGCGCACCACGTCGCGTACATCCCAGCCCTGGCCGGTGGTCATGGGTACCTCGCCGAGCAGCTCGTGCCACATGGCGAGCTGGTCGCGGGCTTCACCCGCATTGGTGCGGATGGTGCGCGGGTCCAGGCGGCCGACGTAGGTGAGTACGGCAGCAACTTCACGGCGGTCCAAGGTAGTTACTCCGTTCCAGTCGGTTCGTCGACGGCGGCGAGCAGGGCGGCCATGTGCGCTTCGGAGCGGGTCATGCCGGCCTGTGGGGCGGGGCTGCCGCCGGGCAGGGCGTAGAGGTTCGGGCGCTGTGGTGTGGGGGTGTGCTCGCGGTCGATCCAGGACCGCCAGTCGGCAGCCCAGACAGCGGCGGAGCGAGGGCTCCAGGCGGCGCGGTAGTGGCGCCATTTCGCGTCGGCGGCCTGCAGGCCCTGCTCGCCGAGGCGTTCCAGGTGTCCCTGCTGCTGGGCCCAGGACAGACTCGCGTCGTCGACCTGCCAGTCGGTGGCCGAGGTGAGGTCGGCAGCACTACTGCTGCTGTACTTACGGTTCACCTTCGGTTCACTACAGTTCTGGGGGTCAGTTTCTGACCCGGAGGGGGGTCGTTTTCTGACCCGGGGAGGGGTCGGATTCTGACGAGGGGGTGCAGATTTTGACCCGGTCAGATTCTGACGAGGGGGGCCCGATTCCGACCCGGCCTTGCGGCAGATGCGGTGCTTGCGCAGCCGCTCCTCGTCCAGGTCATCCAGGTCGGGAGCGGGATCGGTGTCCGCCAGCGGTTCGACGTCCTCGACGCGCAGCTCGGGGTCGACCTTCTGGGCAGCCGCGACCTTCGCGAGCCAGGCAGCGGGGCGCGGCATGCGGTACACCGTGCTGTGCTGGGGGCCCTGGAAGTCGACGCATATCTCCAGGTCGCCGGCCGCTACCAGCGAGGTGAGGGCGCCGCGCACGGCGTTGCGGCTGGCGTGCGTCCGCTCCATCAGCTCGGTGAGGCCCGCATAGGCGACGCATTGCTCGTCGGGGATCCGGTCGGCGATCGACAGGAGGACCAAGCGGGCCGTGCCACGGCTGGCACTGCTCTCCCAGGCCCACTTACGTGCCTGCCCGCTCATCGGGACACCGCCTTCACGAGATGCGTGAGATTGGGTGTCGACGACGCGGGAGACAGGTGAGCGGGGGTGGCTGCCGCGCAGGCCGGGAACGCTGGCCTTTTGCGCAGGGCAGGCGGCATGTAAGACTCTCCTCCGTAGTGAAAGCCGCGCCGGGGTGCCCGTAGGAAAGGTCCGGTGCGGTAAAGGTGGGTAATCACCGCCCTTGCCGGGGCGGGAGTGCCGTCAGGCGGTCGGCGTCCGGGAGTTAGTGGCTCCATGGGCGCCGTCGCTGTTTTCGGGGCTATGCAGCCCTGCTGGGTCGCGCGTTCCGCATATGGCTCCCTATGCCGTCTGCTGCTGGGCGGGGTGCCCGGCGGGGGACGACGAACATATGCAGGCTGTGGCGCAAGATCCAGACCTTGCTAAAGGACTCTCTACAAGTCGCGTGGGAGGGCGCCGGAACCTGCGCCTGCAAGTGGGGGCGGCGGGCTGGGACGCGGGCAGCGCCATGATCGCCCCGACGGACTTGGAAATGGTCACCGCAGCGCCCTCTCGCGTCTCATGCGACCACGGTTTGTGGACCAACTAGCGAAGCCTGTGCTGGTGGCTGCCCGGGTACATGCGCACGCACCGGCGACAAGGTCCAGGCACGGTCTTTAAGCCCTGTGCTGGTAGCAGAAAGTCACCGTGTGATCGGTCGCCGGAGTCGCGTGCAGGGCTCGGTGCGGGCCGCCCCCCGGTGTTCAGGAGCACCGTTGCCGCGGTTGCCCCGAACGTCGAGAGCGTGTCATTGTGTCCGAATTGCAGCGGGTGTCTGATACCTCCCGCGACAGGAACACGGTGTGGATGAGGTGTTTCCACGGTCACTCCGCGCTTTCCGGTCGAAGATCAATCCTGGGGTGCCAGACGTGACGTATACCGCAAGGGAAATGTGGCTCGCGCCACGTCGCCCGGCGCGCTCCTGCCGGTAGAAAAGGACAGGCCGACCAGGAATGGACGGTGCGTGCCAACGGAAACGTGCTGGTGAGGAAGAAACTTTCCATACGCGGGATCGCGCCGTCAACTGGTGTTTATGGCGAGGTAGTGTGGTGGTCGAAGTGACGACGAAGTCCACCCAGAAAAGGATCATGGAAGAGCCAACCGGAGACCAGGTGACCCCCCAGGGGCTCATGGACCGCCTAAACCGCCTGTTCGATACGGTGCACCCGCCCGATCGTGGCCCCTTTAGCAACGCCGAAGTGGCCGAGCTGATGGAGAAGCGAGGGCTGGGCAAGTTGTCCGCGCAGTACCTGTGGCTCCTGCGGACCGGGCAGCGCGATAACCCGACGAAGCGTCACCTTGAAGCGCTCGCAGGGTTTTTCGGGGTGGATCCCGCTTATTGGTTCGATGATGCCGTTGCCGAAAAGACAGTGCAGGAGCTGGAGTTGCTCGCACTGCTTCGCGACGCGAAGATCAAGAACGTTCTTCTTCGCCTATCCGACGTCTCAGCGGACGGAAAGGACGCCGTCCTGGGGATCGTCGAGAGCGTACGAAAATCCGAGGGGTTGCCACCCTCAACTGGCGCGTAAGACGGCCTTAGTTCAGTAAGTGATCAAGGAAAAATAATGTGGTCTGTACGCAGGCTGCGCCGGCCTGACCTCTTGGCCGAGCTGCGGCTCCCGCACGTCACCAATATCCGCGATCTCAGCGAAGAGGTCTCACGCCGCACGGGACGGAATGTGGTCCTAGAGCCCCGTGAGCAGGCACCCTCCGTGTGCGGGGCATGCGCCGTCACGGAGAGTGCCTTTTACGTGTACTACGACCCGCGGACCAGCTGTCTGCACCAGGACCACATCATCGCCCACGAGTTCAGCCATCTGCTGCTCGGCCATCACAAAAACCGCCCGGCGTCCGCGCTCTCCACGACGATCTTCACCAGCGTCGGTTCGGCCACCGTGGAGATGATGTTGGGGCGCACGAAGTACGACGAGGACGAGGAGCGGGACACTGAGCTTCTCGCCTCGCTGCTCCAGCGCAGGATCATTGACCGGTGGCTCCGCAGCGACGAGTCCTCCGGGGACGAAGTCCAGGACCGGGTCACGCACACACTCCTGCGCCGACGGGAGGCCCGGCCGTGAAGGACTTGCTCCATCCGATCAGCCTCGTTGTCGCCACACTCGGCTTCCTCTGCCTCCTGCGGGACGTGCCGACCCGCCGCCGAGATCCCGCCTCCACCGCGCTGGCCGCTGTCTTCCTGCTGTCAGGGCTGTCGTTCCTGTTCTCCATCACCCCGATGTGGAACTACCTCGACCGCGTGCTCGGCACCGTCAACCTCTCCGTACCCCTCGCCCAAGGGTGCGTAGTCGCGCTCCTCGCCTGTCAGCAGGTGGTTCTCACGTACTGGGGGTCTTCGCCCGACGTCGCCCGCCGGCGCAGTCGCCGGTGGCTCGGGGCCGGCTTTGCCGTGATCGCCGGGTTGTTGGTGCTGTTCGCCCTGCTGACGCCCAGCGCGCCGCACCCCATCGACTTCACGCTCTACTACGCGCACGACGACTGGTACGCCGCGTACCTCACCTTGTACGTCACGGCCTACACCATCGGGGAACTGTTCCTCGCCCGCGCCTGCTGGCGTCTGGCCCGCCGCAGCAAACGGGAGTCCGTCCGGGTCGGCCTGCGCATCGTCGCCCTCGGCGCAACCGTCACCCTCGGATACAGCGCGGTCCGCATCGGCAACGTGATCGCCGGCGCTTTCGACACCTCCCTCGCAGAATGGGAGAGCTTCGCCTGGACCTGCGGCGATGTCGGCGCCATGCTCACGCTGATCGGCTGGCTCGTGCCCACCATCAGCGACCAGACCCAGAGCGTCCAGTACCGGATCAGGCAGTACCGCTGCTACTACGGCCTGCGCCCCCTGTGGCTGGCCTTCTACAGCGAAGCACCCGAGATCGAGCTGCCCATCGACCGAGTCGACCCAGCCCAGCGGCGCCGCTTCCGCCGCATCTCGATCCGGCTCTACCGCCGAGCCGTCGAGATCCGGGACGGCCGGTTCGTGATTCGCAGGTATCTCGATGCCGCGGTTCGCGAGGCAAGCGAAGCCCACCACCGGGCCCGAGGACTGCACGGCCAGGAGCTGTCCGCAGCCGTCACCGCCGACCAGATCCTCGCCGGAATCGCCGCCCGCGCCACCGACGCCCGCCCGGAGCCCGAGCAGCTCACCGAGTTCGCCGACGCCGAACGCCAGACCACGAGGCCCATGGACGACATCGACGCTCTCCTCGACGTCGCCCGCCACCTGCCCCGCCAGCCCGCACGAGCCCCCCACCTTGAGCGAGTCTCCGCATGACGAACGACCTCACCCGCCAGCCCGCGCACGCCCAGCTTCAGGCCCTGGACCACGGCGAGATCTCCAGCCGCGAACTGCTGGACCTCCACCTCGCCCAGATAGACGCCAGCCAGATCAACGCCGTCGTCACCCGCGACGACAGCGCGGCCCGAGCCGCCGCGCACGCGGCCGACGAACGCCGCGCCCGCAACGAGAGCACCGGCCTCCTCGACGGCCTTCCCCTCACGATCAAGGACAGCTTCGAGACAGCTGGCCTGCGCACCACCAGCGGCGCCGAAGAGCTCGCCGACCACGTCCCCGCACGCGACGCCGACGCGGTCGCCCGGCTCCGCCACCAAGGCGCCGTCATCATGGGCAAGACCAACACCCCGGCGTACTGCCAGGACCTGCACACCGACAATGTCCTGTTCGGCCCCACGCTCAACCCGCACGACCTCAAGTACACCGTCGGCGGTTCCTCCGGCGGCCCCGCCGCCGCAGTCGCCGCCCACCTGACCCCCGCCGATCTGGGCAGCGACCTCGCCGGCTCCCTCCGGCTCCCGGCCCACTACTGCGGCGTCTACGGCCTGCGCCCCACGCACGGACTCATCCCAGCCCGCGGCCACATCCCCCGCCCGCCGGGATGGATCACCAGCAGCGACATGGTCACCCCGGGCCCCCTGGCCCGCCACCCCCGCGACCTCGACCTGCTCCTCGACGCGCTGACAACACCGTCACCCGGCGAGAACAGCCCCTGGCTCGTGAAGCTGCCCATGGCGCGCTGCGCGGTCGGCCAGCTCCGCGTGGCGGTGTGGGCCGAGGACACCAGCTGCCCCGTCGACCGTGAGACTGCCCATGCTCTCGCCACCGTCGAGAAGGCACTGGCCTCCGCCGGCACGAACGTCCGCCACACCACGGGACCGGTTGGCTTTACCGACTCTCTCCGCCTTTTCGAGCGACTCCTCCACGCCACCACGACGGCCGCCACCGACGATAAAGCCGGCGCGGCCGAACTCGCGGCAGCGCGCGACCTGCACGAGGATGACGCGAGCCCGCGGGCCACCTTCCTCCGCCACCGAACGCAGACACACCGCGCTTGGCTCCGCACCAACGAAGAGCGCCTCCGGCTCCGGGAGACGTGGCATCGATTCTTCGCCGACGCCGAGCACGATGTCCTCATGATCCCCGCTGCTCCCACTGCGGCGATCCCGGCTGGCTCCCGCGTTCTCACGGTTGACGGCAGCGAGCGGAGCTTCTTCGACCAGACCGGTTGGGCCAATCTCACCAGTCACGTCGGTCTGCCCAGCCTCGTCGTACCTGTTGCGCGAAACGTGGACGGCCTCCCGATCGGCGTGCAGCTCGTGGGACCGGCCTACTCAGACCGGACCCTGCTCGCCCTGGCCGAACACCTGGCGTCGCTTCTCGGAGGGGTGTCCGTGGGGATCAGCCTTTGACACTGTTGGCCAGCGGCGCGCGGGCCGTGACCGGAGGGGGATCAGTCGTACAGGCGTCCCAGCAGGGCACCCTGGCCGGACTGTAGAACGTGGGCGGCCTCCAGCGGGACCCAGAAGCACTCGAAGCGGGTGGGTTCGTGCTCGCAATCGTGGTCCTCCTGGCTGGCCCACCGCTCCGGTGTGGGCTCGGTCAGCTCCAAGTGGAAGACGTGGCGGTGCTGAATCTCGAACCGGTACGGGCTGATGTCGTATTCGGCCTCGCCGAGCTTCCGCACGATCTTGAAGTCCTTCAAACCGGTCTCCTCGCGGGCCTCCCGTAGGGCCGCCGCCTCCGGCGTCTCGCCCGCGCGGATGCTGCCGGCCGGGACCTGAATACCGACTTCCTCGTAGCTGTAGTCGGTGTGCCGAAACACCAGCAGCTCTCCGGCGCGCACGACGTAGCACAGCACCTTGTCCTTGGTGACCTTCTCGTGCACGGGCACCTCTCCTGAATGCGATGGAACGGGACGCGACACAGCACCCGGCGATCACGGCTCACTGCCGCGTGCACCCCGGTCAGCCAACGGCCGTACTCGGGCAGCCGGCCCCGAGTGTAGATCTCGCAGCAGCACGTCACGAAAGCACGAGGTCTACCGAACTGCCGCACGGGGCATGGGTGATGGCCTGATCGCATCTCTCATCTGGTGGTTGTCACTGCTCGCCATTCTCTCCGGCGGGGCAGCTGATCCGGAACCAGACCGCTTGCCGCGCAGCAGCGGCTGAGTTTGCAGTTCATCCGTCAGACAGGGCAGGAGGAAAGGCGGGAGGCGCTCGGCGTGCCGCGATTGGTGCCCACCGGCTGTCGCCCCTACGGTGGGAATCCCACATCTTGTGGTCATCGAACATCGGATACCCATAGGTTGTAGGCGTCGGACCTGTTAGGCCCTTTTCGACCACCCAGAGGACACATTCGATGGCGGACCGAACCGTTGACGGCATGGCGCGTACGCAGAGGGTCGGAGAGTACTCCCTTGGACAGGTGCTCCCGCGATCTCCGAGGCGCCTGCAGTCGACAACTCGGTCGTTCAAGGTCGGCGAGGGGAAGGGTTACTTGACGGTCGCCTGCACCGAGGACGGCAGTCCTGCCGCAGTCACAATCTTCATGGCCAAGCAAGGCTCGACTTTGGCGGGCCTGATGGACGGCTTCAGTACGACCATCACCCAGGGTCTGCGGCACCAGGTCCCGCTGGAGGCGTTCGTGCGCGAGTACGTCAGCATGCGCTTCGAGCCCGCGGGCCTGACCAATGACCCCGAGATCAAGCAGGCCACATCCGTTCTCGATTACGTCGGCCGGCGTCTGGCGCTCGACTTCCTGCCGTACGACACGCGGGTGGAATTCGGCGTGCTGACGGCCGACGAGCGCGTGGCCAAGGAGCTCCAGGACAACGTGGGCAACGCAGCGTGGACCGACATGATCGGCCTGGCGATGTCCGCGCCGACCGTCACTCGCCCCCGTCGAGGTTGAGGGTACGACAAGGCGGGGCCGACCTGCGATGCGTTCGCGGGTCGGCCCCTTCGCCTGAGCCAGGCCGTGTGCGCCGGTTCAGTCGTCCGTCCAAGTGAGCTAGTCGGTACCGTGAGGCCGTTAAGGCGGTGGACCTACTCGTTCACACTGAGGCGGATCAGGCCGCGCGCGGCCGTGGCCTGGGCGAGGCTCGTCTTGCCGGAGCAGTTGATCCCGATGAGCAGTACCGCGGTCAGCTCGTTCATGGTGCTGCTCACCCTCATGGCGCTCGCGCTGGGGCTATTTCGTGGCGACCAGGTACACGCTGCCCCACTGCCGTTTCGGATTGGCCATCGTGGCGTCGAAGTCCCACGGTTCCACGGCCCGGAACCCGGCCTCGGTGAAGAGATGTATCAGCTTCTCCTCGTCGTAAGCCCACAGGTGGGGCGTGTAGTTGGGGGTGTCGTCCTGGTCGCGGAAGGTGTAGTTGATCAGATCGAGGAAGGTGCTGATGTCGCTGAGGCAGTCCCGCTTCGAGTACCACCGTTCCACCATCTCGGCGGCCAGCTCGGGGTTGGCGGGGTAGTGCCTCAGGAGGAACGCGGCGTCGGGCACGCCCGTGACCAGCTGCCCGCCGTCCGTGAGTACGCGGTGGGCTTCGCGGGCGTAGTGCTTGACGGAACGGGGATAGTCGATGTGCTCCAGGAAGTGCTCGGAGAACATGAGCTGCACGCTGGCATCGTGCAGGGGGATCCCTTCCCGGATGTCCCACAGGAGGTCGGCGGGCGGGACGGCTTCGATGTTGAAGAAGCCGTCGATCCGGTGGGCGCCGCCGCCGATCTGCACCCTCTCGGGCGTCGTGTCGATACGGCCGTTCGGCCAGGCCAGGCTGCTGGCCTGGTGGTAGCGGCTGATCTCGATCTCCTTGGCTGTGGCCCGCAGGGTCCGGGCGAGCCCGTGGCCGGTCGCGGGGTCCTGCAGAAGGGCAGCGATCTGCTCGCGGAGGAGTTCGAGCGAAGGCGCGGCGGGGTGCACGGTCATGTCGTCTCCTGACGGGCGGATCAGTTCGGTGAGGGTTGGGGAACGGACCATTTGTTGTTGCGCATCAGCGTGTACTTGATGTCCACGAGCCGAGGCGCGATAGTCAGGTCCAGCTTCTCGACGGGGTGCACCCGGCCGGCCTCGTCCCGGACGGCCCGGTAGATGCTGTACTCCAAGTCGGGGTAAGCCGGGTTGATGCCGACTTCCCCCTTGGGCATCGTGCCGTTGAACGGCGCGATGATGTCCATGTGGTTCCAGTAGTTCCACGCCTGAAGCGCCTTGTGCTGATCGAAGTAGAAGTAGAAGTCGGGGTAGCGGCCAAAGGTCCGCAGTTCCCGGTGGATGAGGTGGCCGAGCAGCGGCCCCATCTGAGTGGCCAGGCTGTCGAACTCCCAGCGAGTGTGGCGCCAGGCTTCCGGTATCTGGCCGGTGGTGAAGAGGCGCGCGGCGACGAGATAGCTGATCCGGTCGCGGAGGTAGGCGCGGGCGTGCACGGGATCCACGGTGGTGTCGACGCCGGCAAGGAGTACGTCGAACTTGCCGGGGGCAGGGCGGAACTTCGCGAGGTCGAATCTGCCGGCCATGTCGGGGAACGTGGCGAACAGCATTTCCTTGTAGAGCCAGTTGTTGAACTCGCCGCGCTCGGCAAGCTGCTGGGTGTGGTCACTGGTGGAGTGGAGCATCAGGTACTCGGCCAGGGCCTCGAAGTACAGGTATCCGAGGATCGGCAGGCGCGGGATCGTCTCGTCCAGTAGTTCAAGGAAGGACGGGGCGGCGACGTCCGCGCCTTCGTAGACGATGGCTGCCGCGAGGGCGAGAAAGGCGGTGCTGTTCTTGATGCGGCTGACGATCGTCTCGCGCAGTGCGGACCGCTCGGCGTTGGACAGCAGGTATTCGAGGTCGCTGTAGATGCTGAGGTGGATCGCGCCCAGGCGCAGGTAGTCCACGCCCGCCAGGCCGCGGTACGCGCGACGGGGCCGGGTGATCTCGAAGATCAGCGGGGTCGGCGTGCGGCCTTCGCCGCCCTTGGCCACGAACGCCGGGGCTTCCTTGTTCAGGACGTACTCGGCGAGGTTGTGCATCCGAAACCCGCTGCCGTGCACAGTCAGCGGCGCGCAGTAGATGCTGCCGACCAGACACCCGCCCGACGGGTACAAGAAGCCGTTCTGGCTGATCTCCTCCAGGGCGTGGGTGACATGTAGCAGGTGCAGCGGACCATCCCCGTTGAGGGTGTCGAAGAGAGCGTTCGTCCGCAGGAGCGCGCCGTGGGGGGTCTCATCGGCCAGCCGCTGCTCCCACCGGGCGGACTGCTCGGCAAGGGGCCCCGCCTGGTCGCGGGTGTCGGGTAACAGCGGGGTGTCGTAGAAGGCGTGGGCATCGGCCCACAGGTGATACGCGTCGTGGGTGTCCATCAGGTGATTAAGAGCGTCCGGCAGTAGGTGGCGGAGCACGGTCGCGATGAGGGGTGGCAGCAGAACGGGCACAGGCCCGCGTGATCATGGAGTTCTCTAC